>DIKJ01000045.1:6069-10585 GCA_002424525.1 Bacteroidales bacterium UBA5621
AAAAATGAAGTTCAAATCCCCGGCTACGGGTATATTCCCGGAAACGCGAAGTTAAAATGGTCTCCCCCAGATTTTCGTCAACAACCATCGTCCTGTCCAGATCATAAACAATAACCCTGGAGATGCCTCCAAAAAACTCGAAGGCCATTTCATGGGCATAAATAACATCAACTGTAGTAAAAGGAGCATCTTTAAACCATACAAATTTCATTCGACTGCGTGAAAGAACCATGGCAAAAAAATAAACCTTCCTGCGTTTACCGTTGGAACATCGCATGCCGTACACTCCAAAATCAACCTGAGCCTGGTAGCCATCGATCCTGCCATGCCATGTTATAATTGCGATCAATGCAAAACGGGAAGATACCATACCTGCCGCAATCTTAAATTCCTCGGTTGTCCGGGGCAGTCTGAAGGGTGCCTTTCTGAGTTTATTGTCATGCCCTCTTCAAGCTTTTTTCCCATATCTGAAAACATGACACTTGATCAGGCAGCCCTTTCAGAACCTCTTGCTATTGGCCTCTATGCCGTCAGGTCTGCTGGCCCTCTGGCAGGAAAGTCCGTAGCAATTCTTGGTACCGGACCGATCGGCATAAGTGTAATGCTATCTGCAATTGCTCACGGAGCTGAGAGAGTTTACATGACCGATAAAATTGATGAACGTCTGGCTCTTGCATCTGAGATGGGTGCACAATGGACAGGCAATATAGGAAAATGTGATATTGTCAGGGATATCTTATGTGAAGAACCTCAACAAATTGATATTGTATTTGAATGTTGCGGGCTGCAGGAGGCAGCTAATCAGGCCGTACAGCTTTTAAAACCCGGAGGCAGACTTTTGATTATTGGAATTCCTTCTTTAACAAGATGGAGTTTTGACGTTGACAACCTGCGCAGAAAGGAGGTATCAATTCAAAATGTCAGGCGCCAGAACGGGGTTGTTAAGGAAACCCTTGAGATGATATCCAGTGGCAGATTGAGTCCTGACAGGATGCAGACGCACAACTTCAGTCTTGATGATGTCGGAAAAGCTTTTAAATTGGTTGCAGGTTATCGTGATGGGGTTATGAAAGCCATGATACATATCTGATCAATAAGGCCAGCTAGAATATTCCGTACAGACTCATCTTTTCTGTATTGCAGAAGACCTGACTATAAAAATAATAATCGATTCGGTTAGTAGCGATCTTCCGGTTCAGCTGCAGAACCGGAGCGCCAGGCTTCAGGTTGAAGTATTCCTGAAGTTTTTCATCGGCTTTAATAGCCATGATTTGCTGCTCCCCGCCTTTTACTTCAATCTGATACTTTCGCCTGAGAATGTCGAAAAGTGAGTTATTCTCGAAATTCCTTTGATTGAACCTTGGCAGATTGATATTCGGGATCATGGTAATATCGAAAAACACAGGTTCGCCGTTTACAAGCCTTAATCTTTCAAGGTAATAGCAACCCACTTCTTTTTCCTTCTGGCTGATCTTGAAAGAGAAGGCGCTATCCCAGCTTCTTAATTCAGGACCACATATGATTCTAGTTATCAGATTGTCTTTTCCTATTGCAGTAGTAGTGCTTGAGAAAGCAAGAATTCCAACGCCACCCGGTCTGCCCTTGACAATGCTGCCTTTTCCCTGCTGACGCTGCATGTATCCTTCGTTTGTAAGGCGATCGAGGGCTTTACGGATTGTCGGGCGGGTCACATTATGTAAACGACTGAGCTCGTTTTCGGAAGGTAACATGTCCCCCTCGGCATAAATTCCTTCCTGAATATGCTTTCTCAAAAGCTCGTATATCTGCTTGTGCAATGGAAGCTCTGCTGTCCTGTTCATCCTCAGCCGAAGGTTATGAATCCTGACGGGGCAGTATATTACTGACCGGGGACTCGAAAGTATTTATGCAAAAATAGATAAGAAACTTGTAATTACAAACTATTACCTTATTAAAATAATATGGTTAGTTTAAAATTTTAAATTATTTGTAATGATCATAAAAAGAGGACTATAGTAGTATAATAATAAAAAATTAAAATATTACTTGTAATTACAAGTTATATATTTATATTTGAAAAAATCCAAGTAATATGGCAGTACCTGTAATTATGCCCAAACAGGGACAATCGGTTGAGAGTTGCATCATCAGCGAAATAAGGAAAAAGAAAGGCGAAAAAGTATCGAAAGGTGACATTCTGTTTACCTATGAAACAGACAAAGCTGCCTTCGATGAGGAATCAAAGGTAGATGGAGTAGTAATTGAAGTTTTCTTTGATGAGGGAGAAGAGGTTCCGGTCTTTACCAATGTATTGGTAATCGGTGCGGAAGGGGAGAGCGCGGAAGAATTCCGTCATGGCGGAGCAAGAGGCACGACTGCTGGCGGATCTGTCGCAGAAAATCCTGACACGGACAAGGTTATAACTCAACAGGTACCTTTGGAGGCAGCTCCTAAGATTATCACTGGAAACGAAAACGATGCTGGAATTTCACCCCGGGCCCGCAATCTGGCTGAAAAGAAAGGAATTGATGTCTCGGCATTGGCTGGCTCAGGCCCATTGGGTCGCGTGATCGAACGTGATGTTTTGGCCGCCGCTGAAACTAATCCAAAGCTGACCCCGCTGGCCAGGAAGATGACCCGGGAGGATAATTCACTGAAGGCCACAACGGGTACAGGCCTGGCACAGTCGGTTACCGGAAAAGACCTTCAAAAGAAGACTGCAACTGGTGGTACAGATTTCGAAGTGAAACCACTGACCCACATGCGCAAGCTGATCGCCAAAGCGATGTATGAATCATTGCAGAACTCGGCCCAGCTCACACACCACCTGGGTGCCGACGCCCGCCGCATAAATGACCTTCGCAGAAAAGTAAAGAAAGCTGTTGTGGCAGGCTATCCGGTTGACATTACACTGAACGACATGATCTGCTTTGCCACCATCAGGGCGCTTAAGAAATTTCCGCATGCAAACGCCCATTTCCTGGGGGACAGCATAAAATACTTCTCAAAGGTACACCTGGCGGTTGCCGTAGATACTGACCGCGGCTTGATGGTCCCTGTCATCAGGAATGCCGATGACTTCTCTATCGCTGAGCTATCAGGTATGATCAGGGAAATCGCAGCAGCCTGCCGGAAAGGAAGCATATCACCGGAACTGCTGTCAAGTGAAGCTGCTTCATTCACCGTTTCCAACCTTGGCAACTATGGAGTGGAAATATTCACGCCTGTGATCAATCTCCCACAGGTGGCCATTCTGGGAGTGAACACTATTGTACTTCGCCCGAAAGATCTGGGTGACGGTATTATTGGTTTCGTTCCATATCTCGGGCTGAGCCTCACGTATGATCATCGTGCCATCGACGGGGGAGAGGCAACGAGGTTCGTAAAACAGGTGGCAGTGGAAATAGAAAATCTCGAATTTGATATTAACTGAAGTAATCCCATCATAAAAAGAAATTATGGAACAAAGGTATGATCTGGCAATTATTGGCGGAGGCCCGGCAGGTTATGTCGCTGCTGAAAAGGCCGGAGCAAAAGGACTTAAAGTAGTTCTCTTTGAGAAGAAAGATCTTGGCGGCGTTTGCCTGAATGAGGGCTGTATCCCTACAAAGACGCTTTTATACAGTGCTAAGCTGTACGAAAATGCACTGCATGCGGAAAAATACGGTGTATCCGCAACCGGTGTAACCTTTGATTTTCAGAAGATGATGGCCCGCAAAAACAAGGTGGTGAAAAAAATGGTAATGGGTGTTGCTGCCAGAATGAAAGAACATAATGTTGAAATCATAAAGGGCGAAGCCATTATCCGGAGTCGTACATCCGAAGGAATAAAAATCGCAGTGTGCGATAATGTATATGTTGCTAAAAATCTTCTTGTCTGTACCGGTTCCGAAACATTTATGCCGAAGATCCCTGGACTTGACATGACAAACGAAGCCATTCTCACCAGCAGGGAGATACTCAATTTGAAAACACCTCCGGAATCGCTACTTATCGTAGGCGGAGGTGTAATAGGGATGGAGTTTGCCAGCTTCTTCAATACTCTAGGAACAAGAGTAACGGTTATTGAAATGCTTGACGAGATCCTTACAGGAATGGACCGTGAACTATGCGTAATGTTCCGGGAAATTTATACGAAAAAGGGTATACAATTCAATCTCTCTTCCAGGGTGACTTCTATAAATGGCAATGAAGTGGTTTTTGATAAGGATGATAAGCAATCATCTGTGACAGGAGACAAGATCCTGGTATGTGTGGGGCGTGCCCCGGTGACAGACGGTTTCGGACTGGAAAACATCGGCGTTGAACTTGTCAGAAGGGCAATAAAGGTTGATGACAGGATGCGCACCAACATACCCAATGTTTTTGCTGCAGGTGATGTGACAGGGTTTTCGATGCTGGCCCATACAGCAAGCCGTGAAGGCGAGGTTGTTGTAAATAACCTGACTGGCCGTCCTGATCGTATGCGCTATAACGCAATCCCGTCAGTGGTTTATACCAATCCCGAAATCTCTGGCGCAGGCCTGACTGAAGAGGC
>DIKJ01000045.1:10605-26446 GCA_002424525.1 Bacteroidales bacterium UBA5621
CGTTTCGTTGCAGAAAACGAAGCAGGAACCGGATTATGCAAAGTACTGGTAGGTGCAAAGAACAAAGAGGTGCTCGGTGTTCATATGCTTGGCAATCCGTCCAGCGAGCTTATCTATGGTGCCTGCATGGCGATCGAGGCAGAGATGACTTTGAAAGAACTTGAAGAAGTTATATTCCCTCACCCGACTGTTTCGGAGATCTTTAAAGAGACAATATTTTCTTTTGGTGACAAATAACTATTAAACACCGGATATTTTCCATTAACAAAAAATACTATGCCTAAGAATCAATTCATTAATCCTGAAGAATTAAGAAAACCAGACGAGATTAAGTTCACCCCTGTCCCGGTCAATCAATACCAGAAGACAGTCTCTGACGAGCGGGGTAATTTCACCGATGAGGAGCTATTGCGAATTTACCACGATATGATGGTGATCCGTGAGTTTGAGACCATGCTCAACCAGATCAAGATCGCAAATGAGTATGAAGGGGTAAAATACAGCCATCCCGGACCTGCGCATCTGTCAATAGGGCAGGAAGCCGCAGCCGTGGGAATGGCCTATACTCTTGGAGTTGAAGATTTCATATTCGGCTCGCACCGCAGCCACGGTGAGATACTTGCAAAGGGATTAAGCGCAATAGCCAATCTGAGTGATGAAGAACTGACCCGTATAATGGAAAACTTCTTTGGAGGAACAATACTTAAGATTGTGAAACAGAGTTTCAACGGTCCGGTTAAGAAACTTGGCCGGAGATTCCTTGTCTACGGTACTTTGGCTGAGATCTTTGCAAGGGAAACCGGTTTCAATAAAGGACTTGGCGGCAGCATGCACGCATTCTTTACACCATTTGGAGTATACCCGAATAATGCAATAGTAGGTGGAAGTGGCGACATAGCTGTGGGAGCTGCTCTTTATAAGAAGGTGAACCGCAAATCGGGATTAGTAGTGGCTAATATTGGTGACGCATCAATGGGCTGCGGACCCGTATGGGAAGGTATTTCATTTGCCTCGATGGACCAGTTCACTGAGCTCTGGGAAGGTGATATGAAAGGCGGGCTGCCCATGATCTTCAACATTATGAACAACCAGTACGGAATGGGAGGGCAGACATGCGGCGAAACAATGGGTTACGGCGTTGCAGCACGAATTGGTGCAGGAGTAAACCCTGATCAGATGCATGCTGAGCGCGTTGACGGTTATAACCCGCTTGCTGTGATAGATGCTTACAGACGAAAACGTAAGATCATTGATGACAAACAGGGTCCTGTGCTTCTTGATGTTCTCACATACCGGTACTCCGGCCATTCCCCTTCCGATGCCTCATCGTACCGTTCAAAGGAAGAGGTTGAAGCATGGCAGGAACATGACTGCACTATTAGTTATGCCAGACAGCTTATTGACGCAGGTGTCTGTTCCCAGATTGAACTGACTGCTGTTCAGTCAGATGTGAAGGACCTGATACTTGAGATGCTCAAAATGGTTATTGATGATAATATCTCGCCAAGGATGGATCTGGTCAAACACCCGGAGCTGATCGGCAGCATGATGCTGTCAAACCAGTCAGTTAATTCTTTCGGAGATACTGTTCCTGAGGTATGTCATAAGATGGAGGAAA
Organism: Bacteroidales bacterium UBA5621; assembly: GCA_002424525.1. Classification (GTDB taxonomy): domain Bacteria; phylum Bacteroidota; class Bacteroidia; order Bacteroidales; family VadinHA17; genus LD21. Next base: position 12,224 of record DIKJ01000045.1, read on the forward strand.
ATCCACGCGTGAAGCAGATATCCACAAAAGAGCGTTTTGCATTCGATAAAGAGGGCAAGCCATTCTCTAAAATGAAACAGTACCAGCTTCGCGACGGTATTTTCGAGGCAATTATTGACCGCTTTTATAAAGATTCATCTCTTGTTGCCTATGGTGAGGAGAACCGCGACTGGGGTGGTGCCTTTGCCGTCTATCGCGGACTGACTGAGGCGCTGCCTTATAACCGCCTGTTCAACTCGCCCATTTCAGAGGGCTCAATCGTCGGTACAGCTATAGGTTACGCCATGTGCGGCGGCCGCGTGATACCGGAGATCATGTATTGCGACTTTCTGGGCCGGTGCGGAGATGAGGTGTTCAACCAGCTTCCGAAATGGCAGGCCATGAGCGGAAATGTTCTGAAAATGCCTGTTGTACTGAGAGTTTCTGTGGGCTCCAAATACGGTGCCCAGCACTCACAGGACTGGACCTCCCTGGTAGCGCATATCCCCGGCATAAAGGTTTGCTTCCCGGCAACGCCGTATGATGCCAAAGGACTTATGAACGCTGCCCTCCAGGGATCAGACCCGGTAGTTTATTTTGAAAGCCAGCGTATTTATGATATTGGTGAACAATTCCATAAAGGAGGAGTGCCGGAAGGATATTATGAAGTCTCGTTCGGCGAACCCGACATTAAGAGAGAAGGGAAGGATATTACAATCCTGACTGTCGGGGCTACACTCTACAGGGCACTGGAGGCGGCCAGAATACTTGAAGAAAAATATGACATGAGTGCTGAGGTGATTGATGCCCGCTCCCTGGTTCCGTTTAATTATGAACCTGTAATAGCATCAGTGAAAAAAACAGGTCGCATTATCATCTCCGGCGACGCCAACAGTCGGGGCTCATTCCTCAATGATTTTGCCAGTAATATTGCTGAACTGGCATTCGATTACCTCGATGCACCTCCCGTTGTTGTGGGCTCACGAAACTGGATAGTCCCTGCCCATGAACTTGAAGATGCATTCTTCCCTCAGCCGGGCTGGTTCCTCGATGCCATCCATGAGAAAATTGTTCCTCTGAAGGATTATGTACCAGGCACTAACTTCACGGATCTTGAGCAGATCCGCCGGGCTAAAGCAGGAGTATAGGCCATGAATATTTATAAAAATATGCCCGGCAGAGACCGGCTTATTAGTCAGGCTTCCTTTCCGCTGGAGAATGATTTCCTCTTGGTGAATGCTCACATGCACACCCCTTATTCTTTCAGTGCTTTTGATAGTGTAAAGCAGGCACTTGATATGGCAGTTGCAGAAAAGGTGAGTGTTGTCGGAATAAATGATTTCAATACCACTGATGGGTATACTGTATGGGCTGAGGAGTGCCTTAGAAGACATCTTTTCCCTCTTTTCAATATTGAATTCATTGCCCTTAATAAGGAGGATCAGGCCAGGGGGATTCGCGTCAATGATCCCACCAATCCCGGTCGTACCTATCTGAGCGGCAAAGGCCTTGCATTTCCTCAGATCATTAAGGGCAACTCACTTGATAAGTTTAATACGATTAAGACAGAATCAAACAGGCATGCAGAGAAAATATGTGCTAAGCTGAACGAGTTTCTTAGTAGCTCTGATGCTCCTTTTCAGATCGGCTTCAAAGACGTGCTGGATACGCTGACTCTGGGAAATATCAGGGAGCGTCACCTCGCCAAAGCCTTACGGCTGAAGATTGCAGAATTTTTCAGGGATGAGTCGGATCAGGGGGCTTTCTATGAGAAAATATTCGGAGGGAAACCCTTGAAGACCAATCTTATCAATCCAGCAGGTGTGGAGAATGAGATCCGGAGCAACCTTCTCAAAGCCGGCGGCCCAGCGTTTGTACCGGAAAGTCCTGAATCATTTCTTGCACTTGATGATGTGTGCAATATAATCATCGATGCCGGTGGTATCCCTACTTATCCTTTCCTTGCTGATGATGCCCATGGGAAATTCACTGATTTTGAAGAAGACCTGGTAAAAGCAGTTGAGGCACTTAAGAGCCGCGGCATCTGGTCAGTTGAATTCATACCTACACGTAATACAATCGACGTCCTTGAAAAGTATGCCGGTTATTGCTGGGAAAAAGGGTTGATAGTCACTTTCGGGACAGAGCATAATACTCCGCAGATGGAGCCGATAACCGTGCTTGCCTCGAAGGGTGCTGAACTTTCACCGCGTCTCAGAGAAATTGGTTATAAGGGAGCATGCATTGTGGCTGCGCACCAGTACCTGGTTGCAACGGATGAGCAGGGATATATAAATATGAAAGGTATGCCATGCAGGGATGACCGTGATGAGTACATCAGGCTGGGACATGCCCTGATAAACAGTGTAACAAAAAACTGATGGTAATGAAAGACTTACAGGAATTGATCAGTATTTCAAGGTTCTACGGAGAAAATAAACAATATGTGGTTGCCGGAGGGGGCAATACCTCCATGAAGAGTAAGGAAAAACTCTGGATGAAGGCAAGCGGATATGCCCTGGCAACAATTTCTGAGGAGGGATTTGCAGTGCTTGATCGCCAAAAGCTGGCAGCAATATCCGGTAAAGTTTACAGCAAAAACCCTTTTGAGCGTGAGTGTCAGGTCAAGAGCGATATCGATGAAGCTTTATTAACAAAGGATAAGCGCCCCAGCGTCGAGACATCACTTCACAACCTCATTAGCTACAAATTTGTTGTGCATCTCCACCCGAACGCTGTCAACGGTGTGTTATGCGGCAACGATGTGAAAAAGTTTGTTGAACCTATGTTTGGGGCAGATGCATTATATATCCCTTATACAGATCCCGGTTATGTCCTCTTCAGGGAGATAGAGACAAGGCTGACGGCCATGCGAAAATCAAAAGGATATGACCCGAAAGTGATCGTTCTCCAGAACCATGGAATTTTCGTCAGTGCAGATACCACAAAGGAAATTATCAGCACTTACAACACGATCATCATGAATATCAAAAAAGCCCTCAAATCTCCGGTTCCGGAGGGGGCAAGGGCGATTGACTATAACATTACAGAAGTAGTTCCTGCAATCCGTTCCATTGTTTCCTCCGACGAGCTGAAAACGCTTAAAGTGAAAAACAGCGCCTTAATAAGTTACTTCTCTTCCAGCGCTGAAAACTTCAGGAAGATCAGCAAGCCTTTTACTCCTGACATCATAGTCTATTGCAAATCGAAGTATATTTATCTTGATAGGGTGGGTTCTGCCAGGGAAACAATTGGCCAGTTTATTAAGGAATATAAAAAGTTTGTTGCCGGAAATGGTCATCAGCCCAGAGTGGTTGTGATCAAAGGAATGGGAGCCGTGGCTATCGGCGACAATGCAGCACAGGCAGAGATCATACATGATGTTCTTGAAAGTCAGCTTAAAATCTCATGGCTGGCCGGGTCTTTTGGTGGTCAGCATTTTATGGACCAGAGGAGCATCAAGACCATTGATACCTGGGAAGTGGAAAACTACTGGAGGAAGGTGCTGATGAAAGAGGCAAGCGGCAGGGTTAAAAATAAGATCGTTATTGTAACCGGAGCAGCTATGGGTTTTGGAGAAGGCATAGCCCGCATCATGAAGGAAAACGGTGCCAACATCGTGGTGGCAGATATGAATGATAAAGCCGGGGTAGAAACAACAGCCTCTGTTGCACAGGTCAGCAACGGCAGCGGTGCAGTTTTTATAAAGACCGATGTCTCAGATATAACATCGCTGAAGAAACTCATTTACCAGACGGTATGTGAGTTTGGCGGACTTGATGTTTTTATAAGTAATGCGGGGATACTGCGTGCCGGCAGTCTTGAAGAAATGACACCAGAAAGCTTCGATCAGGTAACGAAAGTCAATTATAACGCATATTTTTATTGTACTAAGGCGGCCGTTCCGGTGATGAAGCTCCAGAATGAGTTCAATGAAAAACTGTATGCTGATATTATTCAGATCAACTCAAAATCAGGGCTGGCAGGAAGCAAAAAGAACTTCGCATACGCAGGCGGGAAATTCGGAGGGATAGGACTTACCCAGTCATTTGCACTTGAGCTGGCGCCTTACCGTATCAAGGTGAACTCAATCTGTCCGGGTAATTACTACGAAGGACCGTTGTGGAGTGATCCGGTAAAAGGATTATTTGTTCAATATCTTAATACCGGGAAAGTGCCTGGCGCCAAAACAGTTGAAGATGTTAAGGCTTACTACCTGGCACGGGTACCCCTGGGAAAAGGATGCTCACCTGCCGACGTGGCCAAGGCAATCTTTTATGCCATTGACCAGGAGAATGAGACAGGGCAGGCAATACCTGTTACCGGAGGTCAGACAATGATAAATTAGTCATTAGTTAAGAAATGAAAACCAGAGCAGTTAGATTATATGGTAAAAAAGATCTTCGGCTTGAAGAGTTTGAATTGCCGCCAATAACAAGTGATGAGATTCTTGCTAAGGTGGTAACTGACAGCATTTGCCTGTCGAGCTATAAAGCTGCCAGCCAGGGAACAGATCATAAAAGAATACCATCAGATGTGGCCGAAAACCCGGTTATCATAGGACATGAGTTTGCCGGCGAGATTGTTGAGGTGGGAGCTAACTGGCGGCACAAATTCATACCCGGGCAGAAGTACTCGATCCAGCCGGCAATATATTACAAAGACGGCCCTGTAGGCGTTATGAGCGCTCCCGGATATTCTTATAAATACATAGGGGGTGACGCAACATATGTAATCATACCGAAGGATGTCCTGGTGCAGGATTGCCTGCTTGTTTATGAAGGGCCAGGCTATTACCCTGCATCATTAGCTGAACCGCTTAGCTGCGTGATCGGAGCCATGAACGCTAGCTACCATACAACACCTGGGTCATATGTTCACGATATGGGTATTGTTCAGGGCGGGAAAATGGCCATTCTGGCAGGAGCAGGCCCGATGGGTCTGACAATGATCAACTATGTCATCAGCCGCGAAGATCGCAGACCCTCTCTGTGTGTTGTCACCGACATTGATCAGGCACGTCTTGACAGGGCGGCTGAGATATTCCCTTCAGAGCAAGCCAGATCGAAAGGGATCGAACTGGTATATGTTAATACAGCTGGAACAGCAGATCCGGCGAAAACTTTAAGGGGACTGACAGGAGGATCGGGTTACAATGATGTGTTTGTCCTGGCTCCAATCGCGCCCGTGATAGAACAGGGTGATGCTCTCCTTGCTTTCGACGGATGCCTGAACTTCTTTGCAGGGCCTTCAGATCCGAACCTGGTTGCCAGGATTAATTTTTACAATGTGCACTATGAATATACCCACGTTGTGGCAACATCAGGCGGAACTAATGATGATATGGTGGAAGCCCTTGATATAATGAGCAAAGGTCTTGATCCGGCAGGACTTGTAACACATATCGGGGGTCTTAATGCGGTGGCTGAGACCACACTCAGTCTGCCTCATATTCCTGGTGGAAAAAAATTGATATACACGCATATAGACATGCCACTGACGCCTCTGGCTGATTTTGTAAAGCTGGGAAAAGCATATCCTCTGTTTGCAAAACTTGCCACGATAGTAAATGCGAATAAAGGCATATGGTGTGTGGAGGCGGAGAAATACTTAATTAATCATTTTGGATTGAGTGATTGATTATCCCATCATATATTTATTTATTTTCTTGCTGATCGCGCTCATAAGTTCCTCAGCCGTAATATTATAACCTTCCATCTTTAAGGAGGTCACAAACTCATTGTGGCTTCTTTTATCGCGGTAATCAGGCTCCCGGCGCGGATGACGCAAATATTTTTCAAACAGGGAAGGATCTTCACTGACATTGAGTACCGCATGATAGACAAGCCTGTTACTGTGGCACTTCATCGATGATCCGAGTATCTTCCTGTTACCGATGGTTATATCTGAAATGCCTTTTGAACCCAGACCGGTAATGCCAGCTTCCTTCAGGCTTTCTATGATAATTTCATTGACCTCACCAAAGAACGCCTTAAATAGTATCATTTTGGAAAACACCTTTGCCACAGTGATAACAACCATTGAAGGAGTGAGTACTACTGCCTCTCCGCCTGTAGGTCTTTTGGTGACCGGTATGCCGTCTTTGATCACATTATATTTGAAAATAGAGCCCTCTGCAGAGTTTGACTGGCCAAGCACGATATAACATCTGTCAGGCTGCCATATAAGGCATCCATCACCAGTGCCGTCAAACAGAAATGTATCCTGAAGATTATATAGGATGATAGGCACAGTCATTAAATGATCTTTAATTAACGAGTCTTCTTCAATAGAGTATTAAATGTACAAATAAACCATTTTTTGCCTGGATCACCCAATCTTATCAAATGTAATTTTCTCATTGGCTTTGGCTATTTTGGATTGGGTGTTTATCCAATGCCATGAAATATCTTCAATCGGTACTTTCTCCTGATTTTAATTATATAGGTGTTATAATACACCAGAAAATGGTAACTTAACCTTTCTTCTTTATACGATACTCGATTGGAGGCAGACCCATTTCTTTTCTGAAAACACGTGAAAAGTAAAATTGGTCTTCGAAGTCCAGGCGGATGGAAATTTCTTTTATATGCATATCAGTTAGGTCTAACATCTGACATGCTTTCTGGATCTTAAGTTTGTTAAAATATTGAATGGGCGTCCTGGAAGTTCTTTTTTTAAATAACAGGGAATAGTGAGATACTGAGAGTCCACAATGGTCAGCAAGATCGGAAAGAGTAATCTTTTTGTCAATATGCTGATGCATATATAGTATACTTTTTTCGATAAAATCAGTTTGTGTAATTGGTGTTAGCCTTTTGAACTGTGGAATATAATTGAATGTACCCAACAGGTACCAGAGGGATAGCGAAGAATATTCAAGGTTCTCTTTGCTGAAACCCATTGATAGGTTGCTATAAATTTCTTCGAAGAGCTTTACTCTCCTGTCATTTTCTGTATTTCCATCAGGCTCAATATTGATTACCGAGAAATCCTTTTGCAATAAATTTTCAGCGCTAGTACCGGTAAAATGTAGCCAGTGAATTGTCCATGGGACTGAATTGTCAGCTCCGTATTTATGAGGTATGTGGGCAGGGATAATGAAAAACTGGTCTTTCTGGACTTTTTTACGTTTATTGTTTACTTCAACCCAACCTACTCCGTCGATGCAATAAATAAGTATATTTTGCTCAGAGCCTGACGACCGCTCACGGTAATGATACTGCGCATTCGGATAGAATCCGATATCAGTGATAAATAATAATTTGGTCAGTGACCAGGCTTGTAATTCATCTTGTATTAATTTTGGTAATACAATGGCTCTCTGGCCTTTAAATCCTTCTTTTTTGAACATTACAAAAGCTGATTATATTAATATAATAATATAAAAGTACATAAATATAAATATTTTGTCCATTATTTTAACCTCTTATTTAATTAACTTTGGTTAAAGTTACATCATGTAATTACAGGATTACAACATTTAAATACATAATTAGCTTTTATTCATTATAAATGGGTACATAAAATTTGCATAGTCAGTTTGGTTAGGGTGTTTGGGTTAATTAGGGTGATTAGTTTGTGTGAAGTGTAAATTTTTTTTTGCACTTCACACATTCGTGAATTTAATTTGATGTCAGGTATATATTTTACTAATAAAAAAGAAGCGTAAGAAATCAAATTTATGGTAAGTCATTAAAAATTTAATATCAACTATTTAATAACCTAAACAAAACCTCATCTATGAAAAGAAATCTTAAAGTTTTCCTGCTACTTGTGTTTTTTATAACAGGTACCTCCGGGATCTTTGCACAGAGAACTGTAACCGGAAAGGTGATTGACACTGGTAGACAACCGGTTGCCGATGCAAATGTTGTTGTAAAAGGAACCTCCATCGGAACGATTACTGATGCTGATGGGATGTACACGATTAATGTACCTTCATCCACCAGTATAATCGTTTTTTCTTTTATCGGGTATGTTACCAAGGAAGTTGGAGCTGGTAATAATGCTGTTATTAATGTGACTCTCGAGAGCGAAACCGAGGTGCTTGGAGAGGTAGTTGTTGTCGGTTATGGCACTCAGTTAAAGAAAGAACTGTCCGGATCTGTTGTCTCAGTAAAAGCTGCTGATGCTATAAGAAGTATTCCTGCTGTCACTATGGACCAGGCTCTTCTGGGACATGCCTCGGGTGTTCAGGTAATTCAAAATGCAATTCCCGGATCCATGGGAACTGTCCGGATCAGGGGGGTTAGCACTACCGGTAATAACGATCCATTATGGATTATTGACGGTGTTCCAGGATCACCCGGTAATTTAAATCCAGGTGATATTGAATCTATAGATGTTCTAAAGGATGCCTCAGCTGCTGCTATTTATGGTTCAAGAGCCGCCAATGGGGTGATCATCGTGACCTCCAAACGCGGTATATCGGGGAAACCCAAAGTACAATTCGACACATACTATGGTTTTCAGCATGTCTGGAAAAAAATGGATATGTGCAACTCGGCTGAATTCGCAACACTGGCAAACCGCGCTTATATCAATTCGAATTTGACTCCTAATCCTGCCTGGGCTGACCCGAGTTCTCTGCCTGACTATGACTGGCAAGATGCTGTAACTCGAAACGGCGCCATTCAGAACTACAACCTCAACATTTCAGGTGGTACTGACAAAATAAGATCTGCACTTATTCTTAATTATAACAGCACGCAAGGTCCGATCATCGTTTCAAATAACCAAAGATATTCAGTCCGTTTAAATACTGATTATGAAGTCAGTAAAAGGCTGAAATTCGGTACCAACCTATTTTTCTCAAGTTCATCAACACGTGGGATTCCAATAAATGATGGCTCCACTGGTATTTTAAACCAAGCAATTCAGATGTGGCCCGACCAACCCGTTTATAGTCCTGATGGCTCCTATAATATACTTTTGACGTCCGCAAACGGATTGTATTATCCCCGTAATTTTGCAAATCCCGTCGCAAGAGTAAATCTTTATAAGTATCAAAGTTTTGGACAGGGTTTTACGGGGCAATTTTTTGGTGAATTAGAGCTTATAAAAGGTTTGAAGTTTAAATCAATCATTGGTATAAACTATGGAAACGGTAATGGAAGAAACTTTACCCCGTTTTATCAGACTACTCCGGCAAATATTCTAAATACAACACAAAGTTCATTATCATGGAGTATGAGCACCGGGAAAACTTATACGACAATTAATACCCTTACCTATTCGAACATCTTTGGGAAACACAATATTACTGCCCTGGTTGGAACAGAAGCTATAAGTGGAGACGGTTATTTCTTGAACACTTCCGCACAGAATACACCAAACAATCTGGAAGTGCCAAGCGCAGCCCAAACCAAGATTGGTGACGGTAATGGCTATGAATTTGCTTACCTATCTTATTTTGGAAGGGTGAATTATATTTACAACGATAAGTACATCTTGCAGGTTAACCTCAGGGCAGATGGTACATATAAACTAGATCCGTCCTTACGTTGGGGTTATTTCCCGTCGGCATCGATTGCCTGGAGAATTTCGGAAGAGAATTTCATGAAATCCATTCCGTTCATTAACGATCTGAAAATCAGAGGGAGTTATGGCGCCTCTGGAAATCAAAATAGCATAGGTTATGGCCGGGGTCTTGAGAGCGCGACCAATTACCCATTTTTATCTTTATATGGCTCACCTTACGGAGGCGCTTATACATTAGGGACCAGTCAGGGTTCGGTATCAACGATGGTGCAAACAGCCATTGCAACCTCAGTGCAATGGGAGACCCAGAAAATGACCGATATAGGGATAGATGCCGCCTTACTTAATAACTCAATAAAAATTACTGCCGATTACTATAGTAAAGTTACCGATGGTTTGCTTCTCGCGGTTCCTGTACCTGCTACTTTTGGAGCACCGGCACCACAAAGCTATAATTCTATATATAGTGGTTTTTCCCTTACTCAAAATGCAGGGAAAGTAAAAAATGATGGCCTTGAATTTTCCATTGAATATAATAGTAAAGTGGGGAATTTTAATTACAATATAGGAGCCAACATCACTACGGTAAAAAATACAGTGATATCGCTGGGAGCAGGTCAACCAATTGATCAGCAAATGTATCTCACAATGCAATTGTTTGGGAATACCTATACTCAGGAAGGCCATTCAATTGGCGAATTTTATGGCTATGTTACCGATGGCATATTCCAAAATCAGGCAGAGATCACCAGTTCACCAACCCAGGCCGGAGTCGTTCCGGGTGACCGGAAGTATAAAGATGTAAGTGGACCCGACGGAGTTCCTGATGGTAAAATTGATGCCAACGACCGTACTTTCCTTGGTTCTCCGATACCGAAATTTTTCTATGGGTTTAATCTGGGCGCTTCCTACAAAGGTTTCGATTTTTCAATGATGCTCCAGGGACAATACGGTAATAAGATTTTTAATGAATTGAAAGGGCAGATATATGTTCTGCATAATTTTAACGGGATTGGTGTGGGTAATGTTGCAAAAGAAATGTTGCTTAGCTGGAATGGTGAAGGCACAAGTAATACATTACCACGTATAGCTTACAATCCCAATGGCGACAATTATAAGGGTTCCGATTTCTATGTTGAGGACGGGAGTTACTTACGTTGCCGCACATTAAATCTCGGTTATACCTTGCCTTCGTCCCTAGTCAATCGTGCTAATATTGGCGGCGTACGCATTTATTTAAACACACAAAACCTTTTCACTATTACAAAATATTCCGGATTTGATCCTGAAATCAACAATGCAAATCCATTGACGTCCGGAGTGGATTGGGGTCAGTATCCTGTTTCCAGATCATATACCCTGGGTCTTAATTTACAGTTTTAACCATTTAAAATATGTTAGTTATGAAAAAATATAAAATTTTTGCATTTATAAGCATTATTTGCGTTCTCACTGCCTGTTCAGAGAGCTTTTTAGATAAAGCGCCAATGGGTGATGTAAGTGATGCAGCATTCTGGAAAACTTCAGCCGATCTGGAAAGTGCAGTCAATGGCATTTATTATGTTATAAGAGACAGGGATGCAAGAAACATAGCACAGTTTTGGCCATTCGCGGCAAATATACCACTGAATGATATGCAGACAACATCATATGGAGATGTCGTCGACATGGCAAATATGAAATGGAATTCAACAAACCTTTGGCTTAATTGTATTTGGAACGCTATGTATATGGGAGCCACAAGAGCAAATGTTGTAATTTCCAGGGGTTCAAAAATGGATAATATTGATGCTACGTTTAAAGATATAAAAATTGGTGAAGCCAAATTTCTCAGGGGCTTTTACTATTTGATGCTTGTCCGCGCATATGGCGATGTACCTCTTTTACTTGAAGAACAAACGGATGCAACAATACTTCCAACGCGTACCCCTAAGGTTGATGTATTGGCACAAATTGTTAAGGATTTTACCGAAGCTGCTGCAGTATTACCCGCAAGTTGGAATGATGCAAATAAAGGTCGGGCTACAAAGGGTACTGCTATTGGTTACCTTGCGATTGCTAACCTGTATCAGGAGGATTGGGATGCTGCCATTACTAATAGCGAAGCAATTTTTGATCTGAACCAGTATTCGTTACTCACGAATCAGAAAGATCTCTACAAATGGGGTAATGAAAACACCAGCGAATCGCTATTTGAATGCCAATTCCGCGATGCTACAACTGACGGCCATTTCATGGAGTATTTCCTTGAGCCTACAATTGCTACTGCTGCTATGGGTTGCGATCCTAACGGATGGGGTGTATTGTATCCGAGTAATCAGTTTCGTGCTGCTTTTGAACCAGGAGATAAACGACGCTGGCAAATTCTTTCAAAAGGCGAGACACTTGAACTTATAGGTGGCATTACGTTTACAATGGACAGCACAAGTGCGACACCCAATGGACTGGCATGTGCGAAATATTGGGTTGGACGACTTCCTTCAAATAATAGTCCGGACCAGAATATTATTTTACTTAAATTTTCTGAAGTGATTATGAATTATGCCGAAGCGCTGGCTAATAAATCCCGTTTCGCGGATGCATACGCACAGATTAACAGAATCAGGAATCGTTCCGGTTTACCTAACAAGGCAACTATAAATGAAATTGAGGCCTGTATCCAAGACATTAATAAAGAAAGAAGGATTGAAAATTTCTGGGATGAGAACGGATGGTTTGATCTGACACGAACGAAACAAGCAAAAAAGTTTCTGCTAGATACATATGGTATAACCATGCCCGATCAAAATTATCTGTATCCTATACCTCAAACTGAACTGAACTTAAATCCGAATTTGACACAAAATCTGGGTTATTAGACAGTTTTAGAGCATTTTATGTTTTGGATTATTTTAATTAATAACGCATTTCTGGAAAGGACAAACTAAAATTGAGATTAATAAAATACCCTTCGGTTTACCTGGACAGGTAAATAGAAAAGAATAATGCAATTTAAATAAGATAATCAGAAGAAAAATACATTTTTAAAAGACATAATTTAATTGATATGTAACTAAAAAATCATGAAAATGAAACATAAATTTTGGATTTTTTCATTAATAGGAACAATTATAATCCTTTTCAGTTCTTGCAAGAAGGATGAAATTGTACCCGTGAAACAATTTCCAGTGCTAACCACATCTACCGTAACAAATGTTACTAAAACCGCTGCGACCGCTGGCGGTAAAATTTATGAAACTGGTTACACAGAGATTACTGCAAGTGGTGTCGTATGGGATACCGCCCACGATCCCACTGTAGAAACACACCTGGGAATTTCCACTGATGGCGCTAAAGATGTAGGCGAATTTACAAGTAACCTTACAGGTTTACATGCGGCAACTGCCTATTACGTACGAGCATATGCCACAAATAGTGTGGGTACGGCTTATGGCAGTGAAAAGGGCTTTCTTACGGAAGCTGAACCTATTACCGTAACCGATGCAGATGGTAATGTATACCACGGAGTTACCATTGGCGCACAGGTTTGGACGGTCGAAAATCTGAGAACCACAAAATATAATGATGGCACAAATATAGAATTGGTTACAGATGCTACATGGGATGTTTTAACAACCGGTGCCTACTGCTGGTATAACAACGACATAAGTAATAAAGACACTTATGGGGCAATTTACAACTGGTTTGCTGTGGAAACAGGTAAACTGGCTCCCGCAGGATGGCATGTACCCACCAAAGCAGAGTGGCAGGTGCTGGCTGATAATTTAGGGGGGGGCGCTGTTGCCGGAGGAAAATTAAAAGAAACTGGTGCCACTCATTGGAACAGCCCTAATACCGATGCAACAAACGAAACAGGCTTTACCGGCCTTCCGGGTGGATTTCGCTACCCTGGTGGAATTGGTGCAGCTCTTGGGGATAACGCCTTGTTTCAAACTGCTACAGAGGAGCAAACCAATCCTGATGCCTGGGTTTATTACGCTATATTATGGAAAGATAAAGCTTCACTGGACTTACCTTATTGGACTAAAAATGCAGGATGTTCTGTTCGCCTGGTGAAGGATAATTGACCTCAAATTCCGGGTTATTGAGAGGTGCTGAGACACTTAATTTTCTATCCCATAAAGCCTCACGGTAGTAGAAATTCACTTTACAGGTAGATTTTTATTCGTGAGGCTTTGGTTTTTAAGCCTGTCTCGACAGTCAGGAAGATTTATCCTATGTGAGTAGGTTAAAATTTAGTTGATCCTTATCAACTATTAACAACCTGAATGTTAATAACATATGTTCACTTAAGTATTATTTTTTGTTTAGGTTTTGATTAAATTTGGTCAAAACCATGTTACAGAAATTACAGGTACAACCACAGCTAGAGATGTTCAAGACTGTACTTGCCAGTTTCATAAACCCTCAGCATGAACTATGTTTATTGGATAAAGAGATTGACTGGGTGCATGTCTGGCAGGATGAGAAGAATAAGTTGAATTTCTGAAAATATAAAACTGAAATAAAGATGGTTTCAATTTAAAAATAGTGAGAGTTCACCTCTGATAGTAATTTTAAGGACAATTAAAACAATAATCATGAAAAAAAAATCCTGGATCTCCAATTTATTCTTATTAGCAATCATAGGAGCGGTTACATTGTTTGTAAGCAATTGTAAAAAATTAGATCCGCCGGTGGTTATAAGCAAGACAACTGTAAGTGACACTATGGGAACAGAGTTCAGTTACCAGATACTGGCCACAAATGATCCAACGAGTT
>DIKJ01000177.1 GCA_002424525.1 Bacteroidales bacterium UBA5621
GGTTTAGCATCCTTAACAGGATTTTCCTGTTGCCTGGTAATGTTTTCAAGCATCACCACACTGTTATCGAGAACCACTGTCATGGCCACGACGAGTCCTCCAAGTGTGAAAATATTAATTGAATAACCAAGCAGCTGCATCAGGAAAAAAGTACCCAGAATTGTAACAGGCAGGCTAAGGATAAGTGTTAACACACGTCTCCAGCCTGAAAGAAAGAGGGCTGTTATAAGCGTAACAAACAGAGCTGCAAGCAGTACTGCATTTCTCACTCCGTTGGTAGCAAGCCTGACATACTCAGCCTGGTCGTAAATAATTTCAAGTCTTGTAGTCTCCGGCAGCTCATTTCCAAGCACCTTTACCCGTTCGGCAATAAGGTCTGATACTTCAACGGCATTAGCCTCAGCCTGTTTAAAAATGGAGATCCGCACACCTTCAAGCCCATTGTATTTGGTTCGTATCTGCTGAACGGCATGAAGATCCTCTACATTTGCGATATCTTTCAGCGTTATTTGGGCGTCCGATGATCTTCTGATAATCAGGTTTTCTATTTCCGTTATGGATCTGAACTCGCCGTATGTTCTGATCACATAATCGCGTGTTGTGGTGATCATTCTTCCACCGACCATATCTATGTTTTCACTCCTGAGTCTTTCTGTAATCTGAGAAAGGGTGATATTATAACCCTGAAGTTTAACCGGGTCTATATGGATCCTGATTTCACGGGTCATCCCTCCTGAAAGAGCTGTACCGGCTGATCCCTTTACCGAAGCAAACTGTTCCTGGAATTCATTCTCTACCCACGTTCTGAGCTGAGTCAGGCTCATGTTCTCAGATGAAACAAGTATCTCAACCACCGGAAGCTGGGAAGGATCAGCCTTAAAAATAACAGGTTCAAGGATGCCCTGAGGCAACTCCTTCTTAACCAGGCCCATCTTTGCAAGAACATCCTGGTACGCAATGTCCCTGTCGACGCTGTAATCAAAGTTAACCAGGAGGGTGTAAACACCCTCCTCACAAGTTGATTCAATATAATCGAGGTTATCTACTGTGGCCATCTTGCGCTCGATAACCATGGCAACTTCATTCTCCATCTGCTCCGGGGTTGCTCCCGGCCAGTAGACATAAACTTTGACCATCGGATAGGTGATCTCGGGGAGCATATTCACCGGCAGATTCATAAAACCTGCAATCCCGAGAACAATAATCACTATCATCAGCATTATTGTTCCCGCAGGTCTTCTTATCGATTGAATAGTAAAATTCATTACTTGAGATTTTTGGAAGTTGAAGGCATTGCCACTTTAACATTATTTCTTAATGCTTCCTGTCCCGATATCACAACATTTTCTCCCTCTCTGATTCCATCAGTTATCTCTGTCTGTCCATTAACCGTTACTCCGCTCCTGATAAATCTTTGTTGTGCTATTGAATCACTGCCTACGACAAAAAGAAACTTCCTGTTATCGGGTGTGGTCAGTATGGCATCATCATTAACCATGAGGGCCTTATCGTTAGTATATACTGGGATCTTCAGAGTTGCCATCATTCCCGGCACAAGTTTCTTAGAGAACCCCTGGATCCTTACATCAAATTTAACTGACCTGCTGTCGGACGATACAGACGGGTATACAAGGGAAATAACGCCGGTGAGGGAATCAGCAGAGTAGGCATTTAATACCACAGGCACTCTCCGGCCTGGTGTTACTGCCTCAAAATATTTCTCATTCACCTCAGCCTTGATGACCAGACTGCTCATATCACTTATTGTAACTATCCTATCCCGGGCCGCCACCTGGCTTCCCTCCTCAACCCAGCGTGATGTAACCACACCATTCATGGGACATATTACCGGGACCGGCTGATACATCTCCAATGCATATTTAAGGTTACCCCGGGCTTTGTTGAGTTCGGCTGCAAGATATTCATGTTCAGGCGCATCGGGATCCGAAGACGACAACCTCTTTTCCAACTCCTCAATTCCCAGCTGGTTGCTAGCGATAAGAGCTACCCTGTCGTTGGGGCTTATGACAGCAATGATCCTGTCTTTAACCGTCCTCTGGTTCTCTCTTGCATGCAGCTCGGTAATAATACCATTAACAGGTGATGTGACCTCAGTAAGAATATTTGCCTCTATGGTGCCAGTAATATCAATATATGATATCATTCTGCCGGTCTGTACGGACTGGATACTTACCAGGGGCAATCTTTTTGCCTGGGGCTGGACCTGTGCAGAACCTCCGTCATTTCTGCATGATATTGGTACTATCAGTAGTGAGGCACTAAGTAGAAATATTGTTTTAATTCTTTCCATAACAGTTAATTTTAATAAGGATTCTCATCGTTGCCGGTCAGGTAATTCAATTTTGCCAGAGCCTGAAGGAAAGCTATCCTTGATTTTTGTTGATTGATTGTAGTTTCTGATAAAATTGTCTGTGCATCAAGCACATCAATTATTGTCCCCTGCCCGCTCCGGTACATTATCAAAGCGTTGTCAAGCGTTTCCTGAGCAAGGCTTATAATTCTATTGTTACTGGAGATCTCTGATTTAATGTCCTCTATTTCGTTGAGAGTTAAATCTATCTCTTTTTTTAAATCGAAAACAAGCTGGGTCCTTTCATCAGAAATCTGATCCTTGCGAATTTCACTCTGGATAATTCTTGTTTTAAAGCCCGAACCGCCAAAGTATGGTATCGTATACTGAATACCTACTCCGATGTTGTAGTTGAAATTTTTGCCGAAAGGTAAATAACCATGCTCCCAGGTGCTGATTCCATATGAATAGAGTTCCGGACGGTTCTGCAGCCTGGAAAGCTCTTTTTGCTTCTCTTCAAGCTCCAGCTTCAGGTTAGCAGCTCTCATTGAGGGATGATTGTCAAAGGTCTGTTTATAAAGAGTATCGGGGACAAAGATGCGCAGTTGTTCTGCCAGAAAGATTGAGTCTGCCTGATACCGGACTATAATTGATTCATTTTCTTTGAGAAAACATAACCTCCTGATGTTAATTATCTGTGCAAGCGCGGCGTTTTCTGCCTTTTGAATTGCTTTTTCCTCAACCGAAATCTGTACATTTATTTTAAGAACATCAACCCCTGAGACCTTACCTATCTTGTAGAGGTTTTCAGCATAACGCAAGTGAGATTTGAGCTGATTGAGGGTGTTGTGATGTACTTCTAACTGTGAATTCGCCTTCAGAAGTTCAAAATAGGCATCGGCAACTCCCCAGATTATTGTTGTTCGCAACTGACGCTGGATTTCCCGGCTGAGAGTTATTTCATCTTCAACAACGGTTTTTTTTACCTTATTTTCGCCCCAGTCGTAAATGGTCTGGTACACTGAGATGTCAGTATAGACATCAGTAAGGCTGTTCCCGAGCAACCTTTGCTTGTTGGGCAGCAGGAATTTCCATACGGAGGCAGTTGCGCCTGTTGAGATCCTCGGCTGATAATTGAGCCTAAGCAGGTCAATCTCAGCTTGTTTTATTTCTGTTTGCTTTTCGTTAGCACGCAGAAGATAGTTATTCTGCAAGGCACTATCGATTAGTTGTTTAAGACTATACTCCCGGCCAGGCAGTTGGCCCGAAACAGTAATCTGAAAAAGTAAAGCCAGAAAAAACCCCAGTACTGCCCTTATTCTCATATTATACATTTTTATTTGTCTTTTCAGTTTAAAGTAAACAGAACCTGAAATGCCATCCAAAAAGAATTATCCGGATCTTTATAATTTATTTGCTCCAAATCTCCAGGGGTGAAATAACCAACAGCACCAGTAAAATGCCATTTTTTAAATGGCTGGTAACGGATGAAGAGATCAGTCTCATTCCCGAGATGATGTTTCCCT
>DIKJ01000076.1 GCA_002424525.1 Bacteroidales bacterium UBA5621
TATCAGTACATGGATAAAAGGTCTGTTTTTTATCTGGGTTTATTCAAGGAGTTTTCCCTTACCGAAAGGCTGTTCAGGGGGAATTATTCACTCGTCACATCTCTTTCGGCTGCGAAAACCATCGGAAATAAATTCAAGGGCACGAGAGTCTCTCCTGACTCCAGGCTCAGGCTGGTGCCTTCTGTTGAACTTCGCTGGTCGAAGAACAGCATCTCGCTTTTTTGCGGTGCGGAGTATACGAAAACGGAGTTTTACCGCATCGGCCCCATATGGGGCAGAGCCGGCTTCTCCTACAGCATTTTCATAAATCACGAAAGATCGCCTGACAAGGTTATCAGATGGAATTAAAAACTAAATGAAAAACGTTATTAAGTTCATCCTGCTTTTGAGCATTTCAATCACCTTCTCCTGTGAAGAAATAGGACTCTTGTCATACTGCAATGATTGTATGGCTGATGAGCCCCTTAATGTGATACTCGATTTGAAAATCTCTGATGATAAACCATGGACGTTGTTCAGGTTATATGTGTACTCAGGCGATCTTGAAGACGGAATACTACTCGATTATTTAGAATATCCGAAAACAGGATATGTGGTTTCGGTAAACAGGAAGTACACCTTTGTTGCAGAATACACCATCGGGGCAACATACATGGTTGTCAACTCAGTGACTCCGGGGGTTAGATATTACATGGAGCTGTGTGATGATCCCTGTTACTACGTTACTGACCGGTCTGTTGACCTGAGGCTAAAATATTACAATAAGTAAAACTGACAAAAGGGATGCGGTTTTACAGAATAAAACCTTTTCAGACGGATTTTATACTTACTTTTTCTTAGTGCCGTTTTATCAGGCAGTGAAGCTGAACAATGGCGTTCCCTTCAGCGCTTTTTCCTTAATGGTTTCTAATTCAGATCTTTTAAGCGGTTTTATTTTACCGGACAGACTCAGCGCCATTCTGAACAATTCCTCTTCACCCGGAGGAACTGCAGATGTGATCGGATGAGAGAGCGTAAATCTCAGGCCCATTTCAATATCCGGAGCCGTAACGAGGGGTTCGTACCAGCACTTGGGGTATTTTGACCGGTCGGCACCCTGCTCCCACGGACCTTTTGCCATTGCTTTAAGGGCCAGAATTCCCATGTTCTTTTGTTTTGCCATTGCCAGAACCTGGGGGCCAAAATTGCCATTATACCATGTCGCATAATTGAACGGGAAAAGAATTGTGTCAAAATCAAACCTTTCCATTAATGCAAGTGAAGCCTCCACTGAATGGGCGGAAAATCCGATGAATCTGATCTTACCCTCCCGTCTGGCCTCAATAAATGTCTCCATCGCTCCTCCCGGTCCAAGCAGGATGTCGACATCTTTCAGAGTTGTTACTGCATGATGCTGGTAGAGATCGAAATGGCCGGTACGAAGATTGCTCAGGGATTGTTCGAGTTCCCTGCGAGTCTCGTCCCTGGTTCTCTGTCCGGTTTTGCATGCGAGGAATACGTTTTTCCTGTAGGGTTCCAGGGCAGGGCCAAGCTTAATTTCGGCATCACCGTATGAAGGTGCCACGTCGAAATAGTTTATTCCTGCATCAATTGCCATTTTGACTGATTCCGAAGCCTGGCCGGGGGTAGCATCCCTGACGACTATTCCTCCGAAACCTATAACAGACAGCATCTCACCTGTTCTGCCAAGCGATCTTTTTTCCATTTTCCGGGGAGGTTTTTCTCTCACGATCGCCGAAAGGTCGGCAGGGAACAAACTTAGTGCCGGAGCTGCAACAGCAGCTGCTTTGAGAAAATCGCGTCTCTTCATAATCATTTGGTTAAAGATGAATATTATTTAAACCTAAAAGATACGAAATTGTTCGTATAATACCAAAAAAACGACTTTCCTTTTCGGAACTGCCTAATGTGCAAAAGCATGGAACCAGGTCTCCCCTGCCATTATACACACATATTATCAATCCATTTCCTATATTTGCCTATCAAAATATTATACATCATGGAAAACACTTTCTTCAATTCAGATCTGTTTGGTTACGGACTGTTGCCGCTGCTTATCTTCCTCGCCAGAATCTGCGACGTGTCGCTTGGAACCATGAGAATAATCTTTGTTTCAAAGGGGAAGAAGAATGTAGCTCCTTTCGTTGGCTTTTTTGAGGTGCTGATCTGGATAATTGCCATAAGCAGGATAATGCAAAACCATAATAATTTCGTGAATTATTTTGCCTATGCTGCCGGTTTTGCTACAGGAAACTATTTCGGTATCCTGATAGAGGAGAAACTCGCGATGGGATTCCAGATGATACGGGTTTTTACGAATGATACATGTACCGGTCTTATAAAAGCGTTGAACAGCAGGGGATTTGGCGCAACTATGGTGGAAGCCTCAGGGGCAAAGGAGAAAGTCCATTTAATCTATTCGATAGTTCACAGAAATGAGCTGGCAAATGTTATGGAAATAATCAATGAGTTCAATCCCAAGGCTTTCTACACCATCGAAGATATTAAGGGTGTTAATGAGGGGATTTTCAATCCCAAGAAACACAATACCATCTTTATGTTTACCAACATCCTCAGACAATGGAGGAAGGGGAAGTAGCGTAGAGAGAAGAGCGTAGAGCGGAGAGAGAAGAGCGGAGAGAGAAGTGAAGAGTGAAGAGTGAGGGTTTTTTTATACTTTTGATCTGGAGAAACAAAAAATACCGGTATTATGAATGATTTCAGCAGTCACCCGCTTTACAGGAAACACAGCATCGACAGTGCGATGAGCTCGATATGGGAATTTTATAAAACAAGATTCCTGTCACTGTTTATCATTTCACTTGTGATGTCGCTGGTAATGCAATATTCTGCAACATTCATCGATCTTGCTGAACTGCAATCGATAAGTGATCCCCAGATGATCCTGGCAAAGATGAAGGATTATTTGTTCCCAATGCTTGTCATATCGCTCGTAAGCCTGCTGTTCACTACAGTCCTCCATTATTACGTGATTTATAATCCACTGGACCCCGGCAACAACATTGTGGTTTGTATTGTGAACTCAATGAGATATTTCATCCCTTATCTGATAATCATGATACTGCTTGCATTTGCCGGATCTCTGGCAATCCTGCTGGGGCTAATGGCATTGATTATAGGTGTATTTTTTTCAGTCGTGTATATCTTCACACTTTACATTTTCATTCTGCCGATATTAATGGTTGAGGGTCCGAATATAGGAAACACCATAAGCAGAACCATTGCCCTCGCGCACCGGAGTTTCTGGGCCAACATAGGCTGGAGCGCCGTTTTCCTGATTATACTAATAGTCGTTTCGATCATACTATCCGGAATTATACTTCTACCTTTCACAGGAAGCTTCATGAAGAGCATTATTAATCCCGGAGATGTTGATGAACTGATCGATTTTACTACAAGGCCCTCTTTCATCTTTCTCTCGGCTGCCGCCAATGCCCTGACACTACCCCTGTTGCCGATCTTTGCCTGTATAATGTATTTCAACGGAAAGGCAGGTGAACAGGCATCACTGAAAACTCAGTCAGGAGAATACGGTGGGGAGGTAAGGGTTGAGGATCTCTATTCCAAGCCATACTCTGATGATCATCCTGACAGGCCCGATAAGGATTAGATTTCGTTCTCTCCTTTCACATAGCCGAAATTTGCGAGTATTCCTCCGTCGACATAAAGAATATGTCCGTTAACAAAGTTGCTCGCTTCTGATGCAAGGAAAAGAGCAGCTCTGGCAACATCTTCCGGTTTGCCCCATCGTCCGGCAGGAGTACGGGTCATGACGAGGTCGTTGAAAGGGTGTCCTTGCTCACGTATTGGCGCTGTCTGTGACGTAGCGATATATCCCGGACCGATACCGTTTATTTGAATGTTGTATCTTGCCCATTCGCAGGTCATGTTCCGGGTAAGAAGTTTCAGACCGCCCTTGGCTGATGCATAGGCTGAGACGCTGTTCCTTCCATAGACACTCATCATGGAACACATATTGATTATTTTGCCGCTTCTTTTTTTAATCATGTTCGGAGCGACTCTTTTTGAAACAATCAATGGCGCCACAAGGTCAACGTCAATCACCTGCCTGAAATCCGCAACCGGCATTTCAAGGATCGGGATCCTCTTTATAATCCCGGCATTGTTTACCAGTATATCTACCGGCCCTGTGTTCGTTTCTATTTCCGAGATTCCCCGATCAACCTCATTCTCTTCAGTAACATCAAAATTAAGTGTATAAACATCCAGGCCTTCCTGTCTGAAAGCCATTTTGCAGCTAATCAGCTTTTCATCCTGTATATCGTTAACACAAACCCTGGCTCCGGCTCTCGCAAATAGAATTCCTATTGCCAGTCCGATCCCGTGCGTACCGCCGGTTACCAGGGCAATCCGTCCGGTAAGGTCAAACATCTCTTTCATTACCTGAGGGTTTTATCATTTCAATGTATCAGGGTGGCGGACATCCATGTCTCCATAATCGAGGTTCTCCCCGGCCATACCCCAGATAAAAGTGTAGCTGGATGTTCCTGCGGCACTGTGTATGCTCCATGAGGGTGAGAGAACAGCCTGTTCGTTCGTCATCCAGATATGTCTGGTCTCATCAGGTTCTCCCATAAAATGACAGACAGCCTGCTTTTCGGGCACTTCAAAATAAAAATATGCCTCCATCCTTCTGTTATGAGTATGTACCGGCATTGTATTCCAGACACTGCCTTGCTTCAGTTCAGTCATTCCCATCTGCAACTGACAGGTCTTAACAATGCTGTTAACCAGAAGCTTGTTAATTATCCTGTGGTTTGATGTCGCGGGACCTCCCATCTCCACAATTTCTGCATCAGCAAGGGTGACTTTCTTCGGGGGATAGGCATGATGAGCAGGAGCAGAATTGATGTAGAGTTTTGCCGGATTTAAAATATCAGTGGACTTAAAGGCTACATTCCCCGTACCTTTTCCCAGGTAAAGTGCCTCCTTATGACCCAGGTGGTAGACCACTCCTCCTGCTGTTATTTCGGCGCTCCCCCCGACATTAATCAGCCCCATTTCTCTTCTGTCGAGAAATTCTGTTGCTTTTAGCTCATCAACCGGCTCAAGCCTCAGGGTCCTTTCAACAGGCATGACGCCTCCGACTATATACCTGTCGTACAGGGAATAGACAAGTGATATCTCATCCTGCACAAACA
>DIKJ01000208.1 GCA_002424525.1 Bacteroidales bacterium UBA5621
GTATTCGCAGGATAGTTCATGGGAGCCTCAACATTGCCAATAAAAAGTGCAATACCTGATCTCATAAGTGAGTGGAGACCCGATCTCCTTTTTGCATATACGTCGCTTTTAAACATGATCATGATTTTTTGTGTCAGTGAAAGATTTATTTTACTAAAGTAATATTCCCCGCAGACTATTCCAAAAGGTCGCTGAAAATATTCAGGAGGGGTTCCGGACATTGAAACATTTTAAGTCTTTTGCCGTATAAAACACAACAGAGATTTTTTAAGGTTATTAACAATTTCTGTTCAGGATAAAAAATTTAAAACAATTTAATAATCAACGTAATTATTTTGCGAATAGGATTTGATATTAACAAATATGTTTTATATTCGCAAAAGTTATCAACACCTTGTTAACAGAACCTGACCATGCCTTACAGAAGATTACCCAACACCGATGCTGCCCGTATCAGGGCAATGAGGATTGCACTAGAAAAGGGGAAAGAGATGCCTCCTCAAAAAATGGCTTTTTCACCAAAATCGATAGTAAAACTACAGAGATTCCTGCCGCAATTCGAGCAGGGGATACAACTGCACAGGCAATCGATGGCCTCGCAGTATAACAAGAGCAGGGATTACAATGAGGTCGTCAGAAAGGCCCGTCTTTATCTTACACATTTTATCAGGGTAATGAACATGGCGGTCTTCAGGGGAGATCTCCCGGCTGAGACCAGGGCATTTTACGGCCTGGCAACCAACGATTCGACCGTCCCGTCGTTTAATACCGAGAATGAGCTTATAAGCTGGGGTAAAAGGATCATCGAAGGAGAAGAGTACCGTATAAGAAAAGG
The DNA here is from genome assembly GCA_002424525.1 of Bacteroidales bacterium UBA5621. Classification (GTDB taxonomy): domain Bacteria; phylum Bacteroidota; class Bacteroidia; order Bacteroidales; family VadinHA17; genus LD21. The sequence continues at coordinate 836 of DIKJ01000208.1, forward strand.
GGGATGCCCCATAACCAACCCGACAATCGCAGTCGTCAAGGTAAGATATCAGCATTTCCTTGATGCATACCAGTATACCAGGACCCTTGCCAAGAGGACGCAGGATTATACGTTGAAAAACAGTGAATTGCGCAAGGAAGCCGACGATATAATCGTACAGATCTGGAATGAGGTGGAGAATACCCACAGCACTCTTCCGGAAGAGACAAGAATGTCGGAAAGTGAAAATTACGGACTTGTATATTTCTACAGAAAGAGTGAACTGAATCCTGTGGACGCTCAGACTGAAACGATGAATATCAACTGGTCCTGACCATAGCATGTTGTCAGGAACACTTTTCTCAAATTCATAATAGACCGGCTTGACCATTGGCAACATATCGCTTGGTGACTATCCGTTGTTCCTTGCGCCGATGGAAGATGTGACCGATCCCTCTTTCCGCACCGTATGCAAAATGTCGGGAGCCGATTTCATGTATACAGAGTTTATCTCTTCCGATGGTCTGATACGCGACGGGGAGAAAAGTGTGAGAAAACTGAATATCTATGATACTGAAAGGCCCATGGGCATTCAGCTTTACGGGCACATCACCGGGGCCATGATCGAGGCAGCGATTATTGCTGAAGCGGCTCAGCCTGATCTCATTGACATCAATTTCGGTTGTCCGGTAAAAAAAATCGCCAACCGTGGCGCGGGTGCAGGCATGCTAAGGAACATACCGCTTATGGCTGAAATGACAGAGGCTGTTGTGAGAGCTGTTAAACTGCCCGTTACAATAAAAACCAGGCTCGGGTGGGACGACAATAGTAAAAATATCGTTGAAGTGGCTGAAAGAATGCAGGATGCAGGAATAAAGGCCATAACCATTCATGGACGCACGAGGGCTCAGTTTTATAAGGGAGAGGCTGACTGGACGCTGATAGGTGAAGTTAAGAACAATCCCCGGATGAAGATACCGGTAATCGGCAATGGCGATATTGACGGACCGGCAAGGGCAAAGGAGATGTTCAGCAGGTACGGTGTGGATGGGATAATGATAGGTCGTGCCGCTGTCGGAAGGCCCTGGATCTTCCGGGATATCAGGCATTACCTGAGCACAGGCGAACTGCTGCCCGAACCGAATGTTTCGGAGAAAGCCGAAATTGCACTCTTCCACTTTTCAAAATCGCTTGAGTTCAAGGAAGGCAGAAGGGCAATCCTTGAGATGCGGCGCCACCTCTCAAACTATTTCAAGGGGATTCCTGATTTCAGGGAAACGCGGCTTAAGCTACTGACGGCAACTGACCCCGGGGAAATAATAACCATAATCAATCAGATAAAACAGAGGTGGGGCGATTTCAGAGCTGATGACAGATCGTCTGTTTACAGGTTCGGGAAACCGGTGTAACCCTCTTCCTGCGTCGATACTTCCTCCGGCTTCCGGACACTTTCTGCCAGGACCGAAAAGTTGTCCCACCTGAAAATGATCCTCAGGATTACAAGGAGCAGGACCCCTGTAACCAGAAGGGCCGCAAATTCACCCCACGGATAGATGTTCTGTTGTTCGTAGATCGCAGAGGTCTGAAGGGCCGACGATTTGTGGGTGACCATTATGCAGAGGAATATGTTGTTGGCGGTATGAGCTCCCATGGCTGCCTCAATTCCATCGTCAAGAATCGTTATTACCCCGAAGATAAGGCCGAAAAGAATGTACTGCGGGATCATTGTAAAGAAGCCGAATTCCTTAACTTCCGGATTGAATGCATGCATAAGTCCGAAGAACACGGCAGTAAGAACAAGAGGCATCAGCCGGTTCCTGAACAGTACCGCAAAACCCTGCATAAGGTAACCCCTGAACAACACCTCTTCAAAGCCAGCCTGGAACGGTATGAAAATCAGGGAAATAAGCAACAGTATCAGCAGTGTCCTGATATCAGGCATATTAAGCGAGAAATTTGAAGGGTCCGCTTTCAGATAAACAAGCAGATATATTGCTGATAATATCAACCATACAAACCCTGAAATAAAGAAACGGTCCCACCTCATTCTTTTGTTGCCGTTTATGGTGGCCATTGCGGATCTGCGGTTAAGCGGCCTTATCAGGAGGAAGAATGTCGCCAGCCCTGCAACAAACGGGAAAAGCATGATCAGAAATGTCAGGTTGGGATCAAGGCCGAGAAGACTGAAGTCTGAGGGATTTGCACCAAGCTCCGCAATAACCGAGGGGTCCGAGACAGCCTTGCCGGCTATGGCGATCAGCAGGGGTATTGCACCGATGGTATTTGAAACGATAAGAACTGCAACAAACATTATAATGTATCTCCAGAAGCTGTTCTTTCCGGAAAATGCCGATTCGAGATGGGTCATTGTCATAGTGTTTCAGAATTCAGTTATACTCCCTTTGGGATGATCGATGGAGTAATGGAGGCCCACGCTTTCGCTCCTCTTCTGAGCCATTTTTATTATAAGGTATCCCACATTAATCAGATTCCTGAGTTCACAGATCTTTTTGGATATAAGCGATTTCTTGAACAGGCTCTCCGTTTCGTTGTACAGGATCTCAAGTCTCACAAGGGCTCTTTCGAGCCGCAGGTCGGATCTGACTATTCCGACATAATTGCTCATGATCATCTGAACCTCCTTGGTGCTTTGTGTTATAAGCACCATTTCCTCGAGGTGTGTTGTGCCCTTATAATCCCAGTCTGGTATATTTTCCTCAAAATCAAGATCGCTGAGTCTTTCCGTGGAATGAATTACGGCCCGGTGGGCATATACTGCGGCTTCGATGAGTGAGTTGGATGCAAGTCGGTTGGCCCCGTGAAGTCCGGTTGAAGCAACCTCACCGATTGCATAGAGCTTCTCTATATTGCTCTGCCCGTTCATATTAACCTTGATGCCGCCACAGGAGTAGTGAGCTGCAGGAATTACAGGTATCATATCCGTTGTGATGTCCACGCCTCTCGACAGGCAATGCTCATAAACGTTTGGAAAATGATCCTTAAGCTCTTCCGGATCGAGATGAGTGCAGTCGAGCCACACATGATCATCGCCCCATATCTTCATCTCATTGTCGATCGCCCGTGCAACAATATCTCGCGGGGCCAGCGATCCCCGGCTGTCGTACCTGTTCATGAATCTCTCGCCGGCCATATTCTTCAGCATGGCGCCGAATCCTCTCAAAGCTTCGGTGATAAGGAAGGAGGGGCGCCTGTCGGGATCATAGAAGGATGTGGGGTGAAACTGAACGAACTCCATGTTTTCCACTCTCCCCTTTGCCCTGTAAACCATTGCCACACCATCTCCGGTCGCAATATCCGGATTTGTTGTGGTGAGATAGACGTTGCCCATTCCGCCTGTCGCCACAACCGTGATCCTTGAAAGGAACGAGATCACTTTCTGGTTGACCAGATCAGCGACATAGGCCCCGAAACACCTGATGTTCTTTGAATCCTTCTTTACTTTTTCACCCATGTGGTGCTGGGTCAGCAGTTCGATGGCAAAGTGGTTTTCATATATCTCAATACCCGGATCTCTCCTCACCTGGTCAACCAGGGTCTTCTGAATGACCTCGCCGGTCTTGTCCCTGGCATGCAGTATACGGTGTTCCGAATGGCCTCCCTCCCTGGCCAGGTCCCAGGAGCCATCCTCCTTCCTGTCGAACGGCACACCAAGCTCAATAAGATCCCTTATCCTGTCGGGACCTTCACCGACAACCATCCTTACAACTTCCTCATTGCATATTCCGTCTCCGGCAATAAGCGTGTCGCTGACATGCTTCTCAAAACTATCAGGATCAGCGAACACTGCAGCTATCCCTCCCTGCGCGTAACGGGTGTTCGAATCCTCAAGTACCGCCTTTGTGATGATGGCCACCCTGCCAAACTTTGATGCCTTTAGGGCAAACATCAGGCCGGCGATCCCCGATCCTATAACCAGAAAATCTGTTCTCTTCTTCATAATTTCGCCAGAAATAGAGGGCAAAGATACAAATTTATGTATTCCGGTAAAGTACCCCCAACCTTCATGGAGACGCTCCGGGAAAGCACCTGGCAAACGAATCGTTGTGAAAACGAAGTTTTTACTTTACTTTTGCTTTCCGCTAATGTAAACTAAATAATATCATGGCTCAGGAGGATCTCTTCAGGAAACTGGTGGCTCACTGCAAGGAGTACGGTTATGTTTTTCCGTCAAGCGAGATTTACGACGGATTAAGCGCAGTATATGATTACGGGCAGTACGGCGTTGAACTCAAGAACAATATAAGGAGATACTGGTGGGACAGCATGGTCCTTCTGCATAATAATATAGTCGGGATCGATTCAGCCATATTCATGCACCCCACCATCTGGAAGGCTTCGGGTCATGTAGATGCCTTCAACGATCCCCTTATCGATAACAGGGACTCGAAAAAGAGATACAGGGCGGATGTGCTTATCGAAGAACTACTGGCAAAAACCGAGGAGAAGATCACGAAAGAGGTGGAAAAAGCCAGGGAAAGATTCGGGGAGGCTTTCGACGAGAAGAAATTCAGGGAGACAAACCAGCGGGTCGTGGCTAATCAGGCACGGTATGATGAGCTGTTTAACCGTTTTTCAAGGGCAATGAATGATAATGATCTGCCAGGGCTTAAGCAGATCATCATCGATAATGAGATTGTATGTCCGGTCTCCGGAAGCCGCAACTGGACTGATGTCAGGCAGTTCAACCTGATGTTCTCGACCGAGATGGGGTCGACTCTTGAGGGAGCTAACAGGATCTATCTCCGTCCGGAAACAGCCCAGGGGATCTTTGTAAACTTCCTCAATGTCCAGAAGACCGGCAGGATGAAGATCCCGTTCGGCATTGCACAGACGGGTAAAGCTTTCCGCAACGAGATTGTGGCACGTCAGTTCATTTTCAGAATGAGGGAGTTTGAACAGATGGAGATGCAGTTCTTTGTTCAGCCGGGCTCAGAACTTGAATGGTTCAGCCGCTGGAAGGATATCAGGATGAAATGGCACAGAGCACTTGGATTCGGAGATGAGAACTACCGGTTTCACGATCATACAAAACTCGCCCATTATGCAAATGCGGCAACCGATATTGAATATAAATTCCCGTTCGGATTCAAGGAGGTTGAGGGAATACACTCCCGTACCGATTATGATCTGAAACAGCATCAGGAATACAGTGGCAAAAAACTGCAATATTTTGATCCTGAAAAAGGTGAATCGTACATCCCTTATGTTGTGGAGACATCGATCGGGCTCGACAGGATGTTCCTCCAGGTCATTTCAGCTGCCTTTCTCGAAGAGGAGCTGAAGAAGGAGGATGGATCTTCCGACATGCGCGTAGTGCTGAGATTGCCATCTTTCCTTGCACCCGTGAAACTTGCAGTAATGCCCCTGGTGAGGAAGGACGGCCTTCCGGAGATTGCCGAAAGGATCGTCACGGAACTGAGATTTGATTTCAATTGCCAGTACGACGACAAAGACTCGATAGGAAGGCGCTACAGGCGACAGGATGCGATCGGCACACCATATTGCATAACTATCGATCATCAGACTCTTACAGATCAGAGCGTTACAATAAGGTATCGCGATTCGATGCTTCAGGAACGTGTTGATATACCACAGCTTAAAGAGATAATCTCCGGAAAGGTAAATATCAGCACTCTGCTCAAAAAACTGCAGGATGAATAGAGTCCTCATTGTGACTTATTACTGGCCGCCCAGCGGAGGCGCAGGCGTTCAGAGATGGCTTAAGTTCGCAAAATATCTGCCCGGTTCCGGATGGGAACCTGTCATCCTGACAGTTGATCCGAAGTATGCGGTCTATCCTGCAACAGATGCCTCCCTCGAAAAAGAGATACCTGCAGGCATCAAAATCTTCAGGACAAAAGCCACAAACTGGTTCAGGCTTTACGGGAGGGACAAATCAAAGGTCCCGTCGGCAGGCTTCGCGAATAACAGGGACGACACGCTCAGGGGAAAAATAACACGTTTCATCAGAGGGAATTTTTTTATCCCCGATCCGCGAAGGGGCTGGAACAGGCATGCTCTCGGAAAAGCTGTTGAGATCATTCAGCAGGAGAATATTAAACATCTGATTACAACCAGTCCTCCCCACTCTTCCCAGCTTATCGGGCTTGCCCTTAAAAAGAGGTTCCCCGGTATTACATGGATCGCTGACCTGAGGGACCTGTGGACAAATATATATTATTACGAGCTTTTCTATCCCACTTTTATTTCGAGAGCAGTCGACAGGTCCTGGGAGAGAAGAGTGATCCGGAAAGCTGACCGTATAATTACCGTGGGCCATAACCTGGCAAAAGCATTATCCCGGGGCATTGACGGCGCCGGAGAAAAGATGCATGTTTTGCCAAATGGCTATGATGAAGAGGATTTCGCCGGCATACAGGACGAAACGCCCGGCAGGTTTACACTGACCTATGCAGGAACCCTTTCAGAAGCCTACCCGATAGACGGATTACTTGAAGCGCTTGCATCGCTTGAGAAAAAAGGTATCGATTTTGTCCTGCGGTTCGCAGGATCGGTCCCTGATGGGACCAGATCGCAGATATTGAGCCGGATAAGCACCGGCAAAACAGAATTCATTCCGTACGTGAGCCATGCGAGTGCCATAAAACTTATGCGCAGCTCTTCCATGCTTATTCTGATCATCCCCGATACACCGCTTAATAACTGCATAACTCCGGGCAAGGTCTTTGAATATATTGCTTCCGGCAAACCTGTTATTCACATTGGTCCGGAAGACGGAGATGCCGCTTATCATCTCAGGAAGTGCGGACAGAAAGGCTTCTTCGGGGGAAATGACCATGCTGAGATGGCTGAATATATCATGAATACAATGGATTCCGGCAAAGATCTGACACCTACAGATCATCCTGAATACTCGAGGAGGATGCTTGCGCTGGAACTTGGCAAATTTTTAACTGTATGAGAACCGGGGTAATACTTGACGGAAATTTTATAAATGACCAGAGGGTAATGAATGAAACCCGTATTCTTGAAGAAAACGGGCATCTGGTTTTTGTCCTCAACAAGCCTGAAAGGGGCTCAAAGAAACATTTGAGTTACAGCCGGAGTATTTTACTCATCCGGCCTTTTTTCTCAAAAAGGATAAATAATCTTCTGTTTGCCCTTGAAAATATTATACCTCTGTATGATCTGTTTTGGTATTGGGAAATCAGAAATCTGGTCAAAAAGTATAAAATTGAGGTGCTCCATGCACATGATCTTTATCTGGCAAGAGCTGCAGGCTGGGCTGCAAAAAGATACGGAATACCATTAATTCTGGACCTGCACGAAAACTACCCGGCAGCTATAAAAGAATACCGCTGGGCAAACCGTCCTCTTGCGAAGTTGATTGTTATGCCTTCCCGCTGGAAACGAAAAGAGAAAGCTTACCTCTCTTTTGCTGACAGGATAATTGTTTTAAGCCCGAATTTCAAGAAAACCCTGATCTCCGGTTACCCGGAAATTGATCCGGATAGTATTTTTATTTACCCTAATGTCCCGGATATTGAAAAGCTACAATCGTTCCAGATTAATTATAACCTTTCCCCTGGCAAAAAAGGGTTTAACCTGTTCTATTTTGGGGTAATAAGTAAAAGAAGGGGTATTCTGACGACTATTGAAACATTGAGGACGCTGCTGCCTGAGCATCCCGGACTTCATCTCCTGCTTGCAGGACCCGTGGATAAGGCTGAAAGAAAGGTATTCCGCGAACTGTTTAAGGATAATTCCGTAAAGGATAACATAACATATTTCCCATGGATTAATATTAGTGAGTTCCCCTCATATGTATCACAAGCTGATGTTTGTCTTTCTCCGATAACCAGGAATCCTCAGCACGACTCAGGATTAGCAAATAAAGTCTTTCTGTATATGCTTTTTAAAAAACCTTTACTGGTATCAGATTGTATTCCTCAGATGGAACTTGTTGAAAATGAAAAGTGCGGACTTATTTTCAGAAATAATGATGCCCAGGATATGGCACTTAAGATAAAAAAGCTAATGTCTGATCCTGAAGAACTTATCAGGATGGGTGAAAGGGGAAAGAAGGCTGTGCTTGAAAGGTACAATACAAAAATTCAGGGAGAAACAATTCTCGAAGTATATACTAAACCCGGATTAACGGGGTCTTCCAAAAATAATTACTGAAACCGCAGATAATGCCTGGCATAAGGGAATAGTCCTGACAATGAATAAAGCACTTAAAAAGAGGTTTAAAAGAACACTGAGTTTTATGGATAAGCATTTCAGCACAGCTGACGATATCCTGGATCTTGGCGAGCATAATGAACTTGCAGAGTATCTTAGAAAGGAGGGCGGATATAAAATTACTAACACTACCGGTCAGGACCTGGATATTAATTATTCTGTGGTGACTGAATATACCAATATTACGGCCTTTGAGATATTTGAACACTTATTTGCCCCTTTTAACCTGCTGAACTCAGCCAGAGGCCGGTTAATCGCCTCAGTACCCTTAAACCTTTGGTTTGCTCCGGAATACTGGAATAACTATAATGTTCAAGACTGCCATTATCATGAGTTCACAGTCAGGCAGTTCAATCATCTCCTGAAAAGGACAGGATGGACAGTAAAAGACTGGGAGACATGGAGATCATATGATAAATTTTTTGGCATTAAACCGCTTTTCAGAAGAATATGGCCAAGGTATTATATTGTTTACGCTGAAAAACAGCTACCTCTGATTACAGGTTAGAAATGTTACGATCAATAAAGCAAACATCTAAGGACAGCATCGTTTACGGGCTCGGGAACCTGGCCGTTAAGGTTATCGGTTTCATTCTGATACCCCTCTACACTAATCCCGGCTATTTTTCGGTAGAGGATTTCGGGATCATGACCATGCTGGACCTCTCCTCCCTGGTCCTTATCTCCCTTATGGCCTCAGCTCTTCCGCAAAGCCTGCTCAGATGGTACTGGGACAAAGAACATCTGAAGGACCAGAAGCAGATCTTTTTCATGTCCCTTTCTGCACAGATTATTGTAAGCCTTCTGTTCCTGGTTGTTCTTTTGCCCCTCACCGGACAGATCTCCGTATTATTGTTCAATACGGCTGACTGGAGCGTAACAATCAGGTTTATGATAATTGCCACGGCTTTGCAGGCTCTGAACAATATCATTAACACACTGATGAGAGTGCAGTCGAAGCCGGCACTCTACACTGCTGCAAATCTTTCGAAACTGATAGTTGTCCTTCTTCTCACCATTTTCCTCATCATTTATAAAAACACGGGGCTGAAAGGAATTTATATCGCCCAGGTAACGGGCAACCTGCTCTTTATCATCCTGCTTTCAGGCTATACCCTGAGGAACTGTTCCTTCTCCTTCAACCTGAAGATTTTCAGGTCAATGTCAAGCTACGGCTTTCCCCTTATGCTGGCCAATTTTTCCGCTGCAATACTTGCGGCAATCGACAGATATTCACTGAATTCGCTTGCTCTGCTCAAATTTGTAGCCATCTATTCGCTTGCCTTTAAAATTGCCAGCGTGCTTAAGCTTGTGATCGTTGATTCGATTAAACTGGCTGTCCTGCCGCTTGTCATAAGAAAGATCGATACCCCCGGAGACAAGAGGTTCTACTCAAAAACAATGCTCTATTCATCATTAGTACTGATGACCGGGATAATCGGGATCTCGCTCTTTTCATACGAAATTATCCGGCTTATCGCACGCTCAGAAGTTTTCTGGGAAGCTTATGTCCTGGTACCCTTACTATCTGTCTCGGTCTTCTTTGTCAATATGAGAGAGACAACTTCCTATGGATTGATAATCAGGAAGAAAACGGCCACATTAGGTATAATTGTTTTTATTTCCAGCATCCTGAATATTTTGCTTAACATTCTCCTGATCCCGAAATTCAACGTTCTGGGAGCTGCTTCGGCAACAATAGTCACAAATCTCCTTTACTGGCTCGCCTGTTATTATTTTTCGCAGAGAGTTTATTTTGTACCCTACGAAAAACGAAAGGTCCTTGTTCTGTTTCTGGTCGGGATCATCCTGTCATTCTCAGGACTGTTTCTTACAGATCTTCAGCTTCTTCCCCGGCTTCTCCTGAAGGCAGGAATAATAATATCCTTCCCCTTCATTCTGTATTTTTTCAGATTTTATGAGACAGCTGAATTACAGCACATTAAGGGTTTTGTAGTCAAGTGGTCGAACCTGAAAAAGTTCAGAGATAACCTGAGATCATTAAAGAACGGTTACAACGAAGAATGACAGATGGATTAACATTTTAATTTTAAGCGGTAATTAAATACTTTTGATCTTCTTTCGGACAAACATCAGCAACATGAAAATTAATCCCGGAATAAAGCCTGCTCTTCCTCATATTATTGCAGTTGCGCTGTTCATAGTTGTTTCCTATGCTTATTTCTATCCGGTTCTGGAAGGAAAAGTTATTAGAGCAAATGATTCCACGGTATCTACCATAAACTCTAAAGAGATTATTGATTACCGTGAGCAGTATGGCAGGGAGCCTTTGTGGACCAATTCGATCTTCAGCGGGATGCCTGCTTTTCTGATCACCACTCAGTACCCGGGTAACCTTATCAAGCATGTCGACAGATCCCTCAGGATCTTTAAGACCCCTGTATCCATGATATTCCTGTCGATGGCGGGGTTTTACCTGGTACTTCTGATCTTCGGCGCCGGTCCATGGGTCTCGATTGCCGGAGCCCTGGCCTACGGGCTCTCATCTTTCCTCTTCCAGATCATTGCCGCGGGTCACAACACCCAGGCCATTGCCCTGGCTTACATGGCTCCGATGATTGGAGGTATCTACTATACCTACCGGCATGATGTGATGAAAGGTGCCCTGTTCACGGCATTTATTGTTGCTCTCGAAATAGTGGCCAACCACCCGCAGATCACATATTACGGACTGATCTGCGTTCTGGTCTTCGGTATTGTCGAACTGATCTATGCTGTAAAAAATAAAACCCTGGCAAAGTTCCTCAGGACAACCGGCATTCTTATGATCCCCTTCATAATCGCTGTCGGGATAAACTTCGCGAACCTTTACACTATATATGAATATGGCAAGTACTCAATAAGAGGAAAGTCTGAACTTGTGACAGACAACAGGACCATGACCTCCGGTCTGAACAGGGACTATATTACTCACTGGAGTTACGGCATTGATGAGACATTCAACCTTCTGGTGCCCGACTACAAGGGCGGGTCGGCAAAGCCCTTTGACCGGAACTCTGAAACCGTAAGGGTACTGCGCCAGAACGACGCGGCGGAATATGCCGGTCAACTGCCAAAGTACTGGGGCACACAGCCGGGAACTGACGGCCCGCATTATGTGGGTGCAATAGTGATATTTCTCTTCGTCCTGGGCCTTGCACTCGTCAAAGGCCCCGAGAAGTGGTGGCTTCTCTCTGCAACGATATTATCGGTCATGCTGGCATGGGGGAAGAATTTCATGTTTCTGACCGACCTTTTTATTGAGTATTTCCCGGGATACAACAAGTTCAGAGCAGTGACCATGGCGCTGGTTATAGCGCAGTTCTGCATACCGCTCCTGGGCTTCCTGGCCCTGCGTGATGTTTTTTCAGGAATTATTACTAAAAAAATTGTCCTCAGGAGCCTTAAGATCGCAGCGGGCATAACGGGCGGACTTCTGGTCATAATGCTTATATTTCCCGGAATGGCTGGATCGTTCCTCGCGCCGTATGAACAGCAGTATCCCGAGTGGCTCAAAAACGCCCTCGTATCAGACAGGAAAGGGTTGCTCCAGGGCGACGCCTTCCGGTCACTTATCTTTATTCTCCTCGCTGCCGGCACGATCGTTGGTTTCCTTTTTGAGAAACTCAGGAAAGGGTACGCGATTATCATTATTGCACTTCTGATAACGGCCGACCTCTGGACAGCAGGAAAAAGATACCTCAATGCCGACAGGTTTGAAAGGCCCTCTGCAATACAGAGATCGTTTGAACCGACAAAAGCGGACAGCTATATACTTGAGGATCCTTCGTACCACCGGGTGCTTAACCTTACCGTTTCCACCTTCAACGACAACTCCACAACCTCATGGTTCCATAAATCCATAGGCGGATACCATGGCGCAAAGCTTCAGCGCTACCAGGAGCTTATCGATTCGGTTATCATTGATGAACTTGTACTCTTCCGCGATGGCCAGACACTTGAAGAATTGCAGGCTGTGCTCGACAAGACTCCTGCTCTCAGCATGCTGAATACAAAATATGTTATCATAAGTCCCTCCTACCCTCCGCTGATAAATCCCAATGCCCGCGGCAATGCGTGGTTCGCTGAAAAGGTCAAAATGGCCGGAAATGCCAATGAGGAATTGTCGGCTCTCAGATCTTTTGCTGCGGGCGGGGAGGCAATCGTGGATATTAAGTTCCGTGATCAGATCACCCGGTCAGAATATCCGGTCTCACTGAACGACACCATTTACCTGGTCTCCTATAAACCCAATGAACTTGTTTACAGATATTCTGCAGAGGGCGAGAGGCTCGTCACTTTTTCCGAGATATATTATCCGGCAGGTTGGAAAAGCTTTGTTGACGGAAGGGAGACTCCTCATCTCCGGACAAATTACGTTCTGAGAGGAATGGTTGTGCCCGCGGGCGATCACGAGATAAGATTTTCCTTTGAGCCTGAATCATTCTATACGGGTAACAAAGTGTCACTGGCAAGCTCCATCCTCTTTATCCTGGTTCTTGCAGGTTACCTGGCAGTAACTGTTATGAAAAGATCAAAAAAGGGCTGATATGGTTCACCACACCAATTGTCCCCTCTGCTCCTCCGGTGATCTGACTTTTCATCTGACCTGCAGCGATCATTTCCTTACCGGTGAGCCATTTGACCTTTACAGATGCAGTTCATGCAATTTTGTTTTCACCCAGGATCATCCCGGAGAAAAGGAGGCGGTGCGGTATTACGATTCTCAAGACTATATTTCACACGATGATTCGGCAAAAGGATTTCCCACCGCTCTGTACAGGATGGTCAGACGGGTCATGCTGGCGGGTAAGAGAAGGCTGATCATCAGGTTAACCGGAAAAACAACCGGCGACCTTCTCGATATAGGCGCCGGTTCGGGCCATTTTGCCGGCGCAATGAAGCAGGCAGGTTGGAACGTAACCGGAATAGAACCGGGTAAAAAAGCTGCGGCTCATGCCTCTTCACAATTCGGGATCCGGATGATAGATCCCGCGCAGATGCCGGATCTCACTGACAGGAGTTTCGACTGCGTTACTCTCTGGCATGTCCTTGAGCATCTCCACGATCCGTTCACTTACGCTTCTGAGATCTTAAGGGTTCTGCGGCCAGGCGGCAAATGCATAATTGCCCTCCCTGACTCCTCTTCACATGATGCCGGATACTACAGGGAACACTGGGCGGCATATGATGTCCCGAGGCATTTATGGCATTTTACCCCCGGCACATTAAAAAGTTTCGCTGAAAAATCCGGTTTTTATATGTCGGGCAAAAGAAGCCTTCCTTTCGATGTTTTCTATATCTCCTATCTAAGCGAGAAATACCGGGGGGCAAATCTACCGTTACTCTCAGGTTTTCTGAAAGGGGTATGGTTTTCCGTCATTTCATTTTTAAGTAAAAAGGGAAGCAGTTCCATGATCTGTATCCTGCAGGGTCGTTCTGCCTGATCAGTAGCGGTCGAGCCAGCGGTATTTTCTTGCACTGTCTCCAAACTTCAGCGCGAGTGTGATCTCATGTGTTCCGTATGTCACTCTCTGTATCTCCTGAAGCGTATAATCGAAAGCGTATCCGAAGAACAGATTATCGTATTTCAGCCCGAAGTTCACGATCATGGCACCGCTGGTCCTGTATGTCAGTCCGGCCCAGAAGCTTTGATTCAGGATATATGTCACGCCGAGGTCAAACTGAGGCCTGACCTGTTCGGACATCATTAAAAGGAGAGAGGGTTGTATTTCGGTATATGCCCCTGCCTCAATGCTGTACGTCCCGAACAGATAATAATGCCTGTCCATCCGGAAATTCCTGTAGGCAGCATCCCCAATCTTTAATGCGGCTCCGAAGAGCTGATCGGTTGAGAACCCGATACTGTAACGCGGGTTGAGGACATAGACTCCGAAAGCGGCATCGGGAACAAATATTCCCCTTATCAGCTCATTTGTGAGCCACGGTTCGTCAGGATCCTCGAAGATCAGTTCCTTTTCATTGACCTTGAAATGATAGCCCGTAAAGGCCAGACCCATTGAAAGCTGGGTACTGCTCTGCAACCACATGTGATATGAGTAGGAGGCCGAGAATCCGTTTCTCTGTATCAGGCCGTTCCTGTCGCTGAAGACATACCCTCCGAGTCCCACCCTGCCGTCATATTTCGGTCTGAAAATCTGCCGACTACGCGATTCCCTCAGAACATAACTCTTCTTCATGAGCCGTGTCTGCCCGCTGAACGAAAATGTGCGGGGTGCACCCGAATATCCGACCCATTGCTCCCTTGCGGTAATATTATAGCTCGTAAAACCGTCACTGCCTGCAACAGCAGGGTTGATAAGGAACCTGTTATACAGGTACTGACTGTACAACGGAAGCTGCTGACCTGAGGAACCTGCGCTCAGCAAAGAAAAGAATACTATTACAGCCAGCTTTTTCACGGATCTTTGATTATATCTGCAGTTACTTCACTATTGTTATATTTCCGATAATCTGTCTTGAACCATTGTTCAAATCAATAATATAATGATATGAATCAATAGGAAGAACCGAGCCCCGGCTCCTGCCATCCCAGGGCTTAGGGTATCCTTTTTCCGATTTCCATATCAGTTCACCCCACCTGTTGAAGATCGATACTTCCACCTGGGGGTAGAGATCTGTCAGTCCGATATTCCAGACATCATTTATTCCGTCGTTGTTGGGAGAAATGCCGTTCGGGATTACCAGACAGATCGGGTTAAGGGATTCGACTCTTACCGATGCTTCCGCTGAACACCCGTTGTCGTCGGTCACCGTAACATCGTACAACCCTTTTGTAAGACCGTTAAGACTATTTCCTGTGGAATTGTCTGACCATAAATACCTGTAATCCGATAAGGCGAAACCTCCTGTAACAGTGAGCTCTATCGCACCGTCAGGCATGTCGGGACAGAATGCAGGTGTGACCTCAAAGTAGAGTTTAACTGAATCAGGTTGCGTCATTACAAAGGCAGAATCTGCATGGCAGTAGTTCGCATCTGTTATTATAACCTTGTAGTTCCCGGCTGTCATGTTATCCCTCATTCTGCCTATAGTGCCGTCGGACCAGATATACTGGACAGGGCCGGCGTTATTGACTGCGGTTACAGCGACTGAACCTGTTGCGGAACCGGCACAGTTGATATTATAACCGCCTGCAGTGCTTACTGAACGGTTCAATGTCATGCCTAAGCGTCCGGGTTCGGTGATATCAATGGTGTCGGTAACTTCACAGATATTATTGTCCCGGATTAATAATATGTAGCGGCCGGCCTTGAGTCCGAATATCTCCGGGGTGTAAGCCATAAAACCGTCAGGTCCCTGCCAGGTGTAGCTGTAGGGGGGAAGACCGCTTGTGGGCATTACCTGTATTGATCCGTCGGACCTCCCATAACAGCTTATGTTGAAAGCGTTATAATCCGACAGAACCTTGTTATAAGTCAATGGTGGTGGCAGTTCGATCCTCACCGAATCGATGATCTGGCAACCGCTCATGTCAGTTATGGTAACGATGTAGGTTCCTTCGGTAAGGCCTGAAATATCTTCTGTGGTCTCACCGGTCGACCATAAAATTGAATAAGGTCCGATACCCCCTATAACAGTGAGGTGTATCGATCCATTGTCAAAGCCTGTCGATTCACATGTAATATGAGTCGGATGAAGGTTGGGGATCAGAATATTGGGCTGGGTAAGCGTGATATATCTCTCCTCCACACAACCATTAAGGTCAGAGATAACCAGGTAGTAGGTGCCTGCAGTCAGGTTCCACTGATCTTCCGCTCCATCAACAATACCTGAGCCATCATATGAACTCCAGTTATAGGAATAAGTTCCTTCACTGCCTCCGGTCACAGTAACATCGATGGTACCGGTACCTCCGTAACAATCGATATTATAATCTCCGTCGACAGATATAGATGTAAGTGCATCAATAATAATCGGATCAGGTTCTGTGAGAATAAAAGCGGGCAGGGAGTAAGTGGGGGGGAGCAGAAGGATACATCCGTTCATGTCGGTGATCGTACTTGTGTAGGTGCCTGCCCTGAGACCCGATATATCCCTTGCAGATGCCGTATATCCGTCTGGTCCCGTCCATGAATATGTGAAGTTTCCTGAGCCTCCGGTAAGTGAGAGTTTTATATAACCGTCGCTTATTCCGTTGCACGAGATATTATAGTTGCCATCGGGACTGACAGAGAGTTCACTGCCAGTCAGCTGCATGCCGTCAGGCTCAATAAGGGTAACGCTGTCAAGGTAGACGCAACCCAGGAGATCTGTTATCCTCAGATAATACTTGCCAGCAGGTATGCTGTCGAGAAGTGGCTCATTGGTGCTTACGGAGAGCGTTCCGTTCTCAGGGAACCATTCATAGACATAACTGCCGGTACCTCCGGTTATCGATTCCACCCATACCGAACCATTGGTGTAACCCCGGCAGGGCACGTTATATCCGTTGAAATCACTCATTCCGAACTGCGCCACTACAGGATCCGGGTCAATCAGTTCAGCCGGCCTCGTTACCTCACAATCATGGATATCCCTTATGATGAGTAAATAATCTCCTGCGGGCAGGCCGGTAAATATCCTGTAGGTTGTCGGGTCAACAGGATTATAGTTGTTCATAAGGATCCCGGTGTAGAGAGTATCTGTAAGGTTTCTCACGACCCAGTAGCGGTAAGGTGCCGTTATCCCTGACGAAACATATACCCTGATGGTACCGTCGCTTCCTCCCGGACAGGATACATGAATATCGGAAAGTATCGGGAAGGCGAACAGCTGTGGACGGGCAGTGAGGGGTATGACGTTTATCACGGTGTCTCCCGTACAATTGAGGTTATCAGTAACCCTCAGGGTATATTGTCCACCATAGAGGTTGTGTATCTCAACGGAATCTTCACTGTGATACCCTACCGGTCCGTCCCACACAAGATGGTAAGGACCGGCTCCTCTCGATATTACAGCCCTGATGGTGGCGAGGCCCGATCCGACATCGCAGGTCAGAGGCTTGAGGATCTGTATACCCCGGTTGGGTTTCGGATGAACCTGAACCTCCTGGATATCAATATTGCCGGGGATACAGGTGAGTCCCGGGGCTTTCGGCGTGATTGCAAAATAGACTGAAAGCACTGAATCGTAATAATTCCTGTAACGGTATGCAAGAATGTCTCCGGGCATTATGTCTGTCCCGGGGGCAAAATGACCGGTGATATCTCCCGGTGCTCCGCTCGCGGTCACAGAATAATCGAACCGTATCTCCCCCTTTGTCATTACCGTAGGTGAGGTAAGTGCTATACTGGTAATATCCCCGTAACATATAGCCGGAAATGCGTTGATGGGTATAACCCGCGGGGTGGGATTGATCCAGAGCCTGATGGTATCATTTAATCCGATGCATTTCTGAACGCCTGTCCGGGTTAATGTTGCCGGAGTGACAATATACATTATCATCCTGGCTGTATCTCCGTCATTATTGAGTGTTTCATTTATAATGCTCAGATCCGGCAGGTCATCCCTGTCGTCAGCCCCCGTTATTTCAGGCCATGGATTAACAATCCTCACATTGAATCTCACCCCGTAAATCGCCGATGTCGGAGTCTCAAGCGTATAGGTTACCGGACTATTGTTGCATATCGTATCACTGCTGATCGTTCCGTTCACTTTTGCTGTCGGTTCAACAAGAAGGATGATAATGGTATCTCTTGCTGACCCATGGTCACAATCGCCTCCTCCCGTATTGCGGGCAAAGGGATGCAACCTGAATTTTACCCACTGTACCGCATCGGAATGGTTAACAAGGGTCTGTGTAAATGTAACCGGTCCGGCTCCGGGTATAACGACTCCGGAAGCAGTTGTATAGCCGCTTATTACAGTGAGGTCTCCCGAAGTCTCGGCAATTGTATAGCTGAAATACACGTTCCCTGCCGTTAAAGTGGTTGGTGTGGTGACAGTGAATAGGGAAGTCTCATTGTTGCACAGTGTATCTGCTACTGCTGTAACATAGAATCGTGGTGTCGGGTTGATCCTGACCGTTATGATCTGACGCGGACCTTCGTTGCAACCCAGCGGGCTGATCGGGTATATTGTGTAGGTGACGGATTGGGGCTCATCTGTCGGATTAACAAGCTGGTCATCAATAATATGGTTGTTTGGCAATCCGCTTACTGGCGTGGTGAAGCCTGTAACATTTCCTGTTGCCGTAACGGTGTACCTGAAGGCAATCAGCCCGGTCGTAAAAGTGCTCGGGCTCCTCAGGAGAATGCTGGTAATGGCGCTGTCGCACTGAATAATATCAGGCGGCACGGGGAAGATCCTTGGGGTCGGGTTTACGGTCACAGTGAATACTTGTGCGGGACCGGCATTGCATCCGAGGGGACTTAGCGGTACAACCCGGTAGGTCACTGACAGTGGTCCGTCTGTAAGGTTGATCAATTTGTCCTCAATGATATCTCCGTTTTGTAGTCCTTCTGCATCCGAGGTATAGCCCGTCAGGCCGGCAGGGGCCGTGGCTGTA
>DIKJ01000033.1 GCA_002424525.1 Bacteroidales bacterium UBA5621
GCAGTGCATCCGTGAGCTTTGAATACAGAAAGCTCGTCTGAGTGCCGTGACAGTGCTTGGCCTTTTTCCCTGACCCGCATCTGCATGGATCATTCGGCAGTATCTTCTTATGAAGCAGGGGCGCGCCGTTACCCTGAATGATCTGAATTGCATCTGAGGCTGGGATCTTCATGCTTGTACGTTTTGGTGTGCACTTGAATTGAAACTGCGGTTCTGCATCAGCTCAATGTCATAATACCAGAGGCTCTCGGTAAAAGGCCCGAAGGTCACCTGATACTCCCACGAGCTGGTCAGCAGACTGTACTTGGCATCGATCACAATACCCCCGGGGCTTTCGGGGGTGATATGAAACACCTGATCACCTACATTGAAGCGGTTGGGCTTAATCATGATCCTTGGGTTGTTTGAGTTGTACCAAAAACCCGCGTTCCTTGAGCTCGTAGAACAGGTCATTGAGCCGGTCCGGGTCGTCACTCTCAACTACAAGGAGCGTGGAGGCAGGGCTTTCAGCTGGTCCCTTCGGTGGCGACGGCGTGAACTCGGTTGAGACACCCCACTCCTCTGGCTTTACCTCCCACTGCTCCTGTATGGCCATTATTGCATCCTCATCCCAAACCAAGTTAGCGCGAGCCGTTCCGTTGTCGGCCAAAGCTAATTCACGGCCTTGCTTGGTGTTAAGGTCAATGTCTTCACGCTTGACCACAATGAGCTTTTTGCCGTCGCTGGGAATAATGATCACATCATGGAGGCCGAGATGACCGGCTGTCTCTACGACGGCATTACCGCCTATAATCCTGAGGTTGCGATCTACCAGCACTGAGCGCCCTAAACCAAGTTCAGAGATTGACTTCTCCAGCAGCTGCATACCGTACTCGCTGTGCTTGTTTGCGTTCAGGTCGTCTGCAATGAGCGTGCTGATTTTGGCTTCGGTAACTTTGCCTTTCATGAAATTTACTATTCTTTACCATTTTTTACATCTCAAATGTAGTGCTATGTATTACGCTGATACACTTTGTTACTGAAAAGTTGTTAAAAAGTTATTTCACGGCCATGAAAAAAGGGCCTGTTATGGCCCCTCTGTTGTTTGGTCATATATGCTTAATCCGCTTTAGTGGTACTACTCTCCCGCCACGTTCATAAGCACAATAAGGATCCTCCGTGAACCAGCCTCTTTCATCCCTCACCTGAACAACATACCGCTCAGGCATGTCCGACAGCCCTTCACACATAGCCTCCAGCTCCTCCATGAGCTTTACATACCTCTTCTGCCACCATGCAGGGTCGCTCTGAAGGATTGACCGGGGTAACACCTGATACGAGGCGTATGACAGGCCAAAGAACATGTGTACCGGATCTTGCTCTTTGTAGATCCATGCTACGTCAGGTGGCGTGGGTTGCTTCGATTTAGCCTTCATTTCTCTTCAAATGGAGTTCCCTCGTCCGGGAGAATCCTATCAATCTCGGCAGCAATTAAAGCCCCGGCAATAATAAGCCTCTGTTTATATGACTTGCCGAACATCTTCCGACAAATGTCATCATCCCACTCAAAAGGGAATAAGTCAGGATCACCCTTCCCATCATCACTAATAAGGGCAGTGGCTCCCATAACCAATTCCCTGTTTTGGTTCACTATCATGTCGTATCCACGTGTTCTTTTATGCTTTTTAATCTGTTCTTGCCTTTCGGCTGCGATTAATTCAATTCCTGTTTTCATTATTCGGCAATTATGATTTGTTCATGGTATTGATAATTACGACCAAGAGCAGCCCCCTTCATACAGCTGGGCAGGTCATCAGGTCGCATGCAAGCCTCCGTTTCTTTGTCGTGAAAGTAGCAGCCAACACATGTGATCTCAGATTTTACCTTGATCAGGACCTTATCTCCGGTCTTATATGTTTCGAGCGTCTCCATCCTCAAAGTTTTGAGTTTGTTCATCAATGGTATTGAGCACAACAGCTGCGCAAGCTGCAAAGAGACAGGCCACTATGCCATACACTGTGACCTCGGGCCGGTTGAAGTGATAGAAGATACCTGCCGTCAGGCCTCCTGCCATCATTATGATAAACAGGGGCCAGCGGAAGCGGCGGAGGAGGGTTGTTTTCATCTGCGTATTTTTATCAATATCTCATTATCGAATACCTCGAAGCTGACCAGCGCACCGGTGCGGATGTCAATGTTCGACAGGTCAACCTTATGGCCTTCCCGGGAGATGGTGATGGTTTCTTCTTTGGGCTGTGATGCCGGAGGCTGGGGCTCCCGTTTCGGGGGCTTGCTCTTGTCAAACTCCTTGCGGAGCCTTTCAGCGGTCTGTTTCTTCTTCTGCTTCGGGTCAGGGGCTGGCTCTTTCCTGTCGATCTCCAGTAGCTTGTCTGCCGCTCCGACTGCCTGCTGAATGATCTTTTCAGCTTCAATTGCATCAGCCTCTTCGGCTTCCTTCAGCGGGCTCTTGTACTCTCTCGGGGGTATGCCCAGCTGCGACCAGTCGTGCATGATCTCCCATGCCTTCTTTGAGAGGTGGTGCCAGCTTTTTTTCTTACCAATACAGCTCAGATACACCGGGCTGAATCCGAATATCTCAGCAGCCTCTTTGTTCATCAGGCCTTCTTTTGTGATGGCCGCAAGCACCTGCTCGGCGACCTTCTCCATTGTGATCTCGTTCATCTTTGTCATGCGTGTTAAAGTTAAGGGTTTATGTATTACACTAATTCACTTTTCTGTAAAAATTTGTCCACCTTCTGGGCCATAGTGCGAAAGCAAGGTGTGTATTTCACTTCATCGGCATAGCCCTTGAAGTAGTGATAAATCATTGACTTGTTGCGGTCGAGACAGATGCTTATCTCTTCAGGGCTCAGCCCGGCACGCTTGCCATAGTGAGAGAAGATCATACGGGCAAAAACAAGCTCCGTCTTACGGCTGTGCACCCGGTACTGCTCAAGGGTCATTCCAGTAGCCTCGTGTATAGCCTCCCTGATCCTTTCGACGGCAGCGGCCTTAATTGCATCAGCGGCGGCCCCCTCCTGCTCAGTGGACTGGTAAAAAATGCTCTTGCCCGTTATCAGGCATATATACCTCTCTGTGGAGGCCCGTTCACTCTCCTGCCAGCCGTCAAGAAGGTACATACCCTGGCACTGGTGGGCAAGCACTTCAAGTAGGGCGGGCCACGGAGGCATAGATCCGTCACTCTGCAGATCGAAGGGATTAAGGGGCTCGTGCCCTATCCCGGAGATCTCCACGGCTGCTCTGAGATACTCCTCCCTGAGCTGGTCAGGGGGCTTGTTAGTGTTTCCGCTGATGTAGAGTTTCATAATAAAGGGTTCCTTTTATTACAGATTCGATTCAATTATCAGTTTCACGCAGCTCACGGAGTCATCCTCCAGGAGCATCTCTACCCTCTCCCTGGTCAGTGGCAGAGGCAGGGTCTGAATGTCATTATCTTCAGCTGGGACAGGCTCACATTCGAGCACCTGGCGGTAGAATTCTTCGGGCTTTCTTTCGATAATTATCTCAGTCATAGCATTTTTGTTTTTAAATGACGACGGGGCAGTTTTGGCAAGCGGTGACGGCGGACCATAGGAGTGAATTCCTTGATCTTGCGCAAGCTGAACAGCGCCGGCTCCTCATCCATGACATTGAAATAAAGCCAGTAGCTGTCGACCTTTACCACAGTGCCGTAGAGCGTTACCGGGTAATTATGCTTGTCGCCCTGGGCTTCTATACGACCATACTGGCCCTCCACTTCGCGTGCCCGATCTGCGGTCATACGGCAATCCTTTTAGGTTCGGACCATTGTTTCGCCATAGCTTCGGAAATACCGTTCATCATAGTGATTTTCTGTATTCTCTTAAATGCTTTCTAATCGTTGAGCCACAAACCCCATATTCCTTGCCAATATCATCAGTCGTAATGCCTGAAATATTTTGTAAATACATAAGTTTAATTGATTCGGGATCTTTTAGCTTTTTATTCCAGGGTGTTTTCCCCTTGAAATATGATTCTCTTTTTAGGCTGCGATAACTGTGAAGATTGTTTTCCGCCTGAGATGTCCACTCAAGATTTAAGGGAAGAAAGTTTTTCTTATTGCCATCAATATGATTTACGTGATTCCCTTCTTTATAATTTGGGCAAAATGCAATTGCAACAATTCTGTGAACACGAAGCGTTGTGTGCTTCTTGTCTACAGAAAGCATAATCGTTGGATAGACTTGAGCGTAATTTACTTTTCTAACCCGCTTTGAGCCCTTGCGCTTGATACGGCCTAATGAACTTACTTCATAGTAATTTTCAAACCTGTAGACCGGCTTCCAAATTTCGTAATTTTCTGCGAATGAAATCATCTTATAAATCGTTTTAGTTCTTTAAATGCCTGGCACTCTTTTATGATGCCCCTCCATGCCTGGAGCCTGTCAATACTTTCAACCGGGTCATCACCGAGGCTGCAAACCTGACCACCATTACAAGGATCTTTACAGGTCTTACAACAACCCTCACACTCAGAGCTAAAGTGGCACATCATGCACTGCTCCTGCATTGTGACGGGGTAAGGTATTTCGGGTTGGTAGGGCATGGTTTTATATAATTTAACAGTCTTTGTTGTATATATTTTCAGTCCTTTTTTGTGATCATGTCATAGATCGTCCGGGTCAGATACAAGTCATAAGAGGCATCATGCAGCTTACTCTCATCCATCGTTATTCCCATCTCCCGGGCCACGGTGGCCAGCTTGAAGTTTTCCATCTTAGCCCTCCGGTCCATCAGGTACTGAGTAGCCAGAACCATAACGTCGATGCTGTTGGACCAGAACCATGAGCCGAAGTAGTTGTCTCCATTTTGCAGGAAGAAGCCCCGCAGGAATTGGTTATCAAAGGGGGCGTTATTGTAGCCCACCAAAAAGAACTTGTCGGTCTTGTTGAACTTATCGACATACTTTGTGAGCATAGCCGTCAGCCTTGAATAGACCTCCTCCATCGGCGGGTAAGTAAGGATCTGTTCTTTGGTTACCCCGGCCACGTCAAGGGCCTCCTGCTCGATTACAGCTTTGGGGTTGGGCCGTACCTTCCAGTCTGCCTGCTCTTTGGTGGTGCCGTCGATCACGATCTCAAAGCCGATTTGATGGATGCCGTTCTTTGCGGGGCTCAGGCCGGTGGTTTCAAGGTCGAAGAAAAAGAGTTTCATTGCTGGCCTCCTTCCGTGCGAATGCGGAATATATCGTGAGGCTTTTTATCAATGGACTTTAGCCTCTTGAGCTCCTTTCCAAGCCCATCAATCCCAGCGACATTAAAAACGCCTGTCGTATAGGCAAGGTCAATGTCTTGTGCTGTGTATTTCCTCTCGCTCACCATCTTATCGGTAAGTCGCTGGGCGTAGAGGGTGGTATGCTTCATAATCACATCAATCAATTTCTGCCATTCATCATGAGTAAGGTCAGTAAAGGCTTTTTTAACAAACTCTACTGCTGATTTATATATATCCATCTCTGCACCCTCGGCTGTCGGCATCTCGGCTACCTCCCGACGGGCAAGTTGAACTACCGATATGTCCAAATAATACTGTTCATCATCCTCAGGTTCACTATACCTTGTCCACTCACCCTTAGTACTGCCCCTGTTCAGATCAATCGCATAAGAATGTCTATTGCCCGGCAATATTGTATAGTGAACATTTCCGTCGGCTGTTATCATTGTTTTTCCGGTTAAATAAACCTGAAAATCCTTAATCATTTCTTGCTCATTCTTCGGTTCATCAGTCCACGGAATTGCGATTAAATCCATGTCTCGATTAAGACTGCCATGTAATACAAGATTATAGCCGTAATTCTTTGCCATCTCCTTGAGTTCATGAAATATCAAGGCGTACATTCCGGGCTTAACGTGAATCTGTTTTCTTTCGTCTGTCATCTCNNGTTGCCTCGGCTACCTTGAGGGAGGCAGTCCATCCTGCACGAAACGCACCCTCTTCCCATATATCAATTCCTTGAGTACCCCATTGATATTCTCTATATGCTTCTTTAATAGCATCCTCTGCCTGTTTTTTGCTTTCGTCTGTCATCTCTCTGATGTTTAGTTTGTTACCTCACATGACCATAAATAGTTTTTTTCTTCGGTTAATCCTCTTGCGGATGTTTCCCTCTCGGCAGCTGCCCTGATGTCTTCTATTGTCTCTCCTTCGACAATAAAATAATCATCATGCTCACCGACTGAAAAGTATATCTTGAACTTCATCTCTCTGATGTTTGGGGGTTATTGATTATCTCTAAAAGATCAGTATAATGTTCAAACCAGTTGGTAAACATACGCCGCATTAAACCGAAGTCCTCTCCCTTAGCGTATAGTCCATAAATTGGAACACCAGAAGCCCACGCCGCCCCTATCTCTGCTGCCGCATCCTTACCTGATGGAGAGATATAGATAACAAGATCAGACTTAGTTGCTCCATCTGTATCATATTCAAATGATCTTTGGGCAGCATCCGTCCATACCCATTGTTCAAAGTCCATTGGCTTCTTCGCTGAATGACCCTCGCCATAATTATTCTCGACAAAGGATAATACCTCATGCCCTTTTTGTCTTAAAAGCATTGTAAGCATTTCGACTGCGTGCTGATTTTTCCAAGAACTTGCTATGTATATTTTCATCTCTCTTCTGCTTTAGTGATAGCCTTGCCGTAGTAATCGCATTCCCTTGCCCGTTCCATTGCGGTTAGCCCGTCGCCCGTTTTTCTGTGGGCAGGTAATTTCTTCCACATATTTTCACAGGCAATCATGTCGGGTAGGTCTGAGGGAAATGACTGATCCTCCAATTTTGCAACACCGTAGGCTATTGACACAATGCTATTGCTTGATACGCCCGTATCCCTCTCTCCGTAAAACGATATTGCAGATGTCATCTGTTGACGTTTAGCGAGAAATTCGATGTCAGCCAGCAGTTCATCCCTCTGCTTCAGTAGCTCACGATACTCAACGGCAATAAGTCGTAGTCCCTCAGGGCTTACTTTATCCCTTCTGCCTTGCTCAATAAAAACAATGTATTCTTCTGCTTTCATCTCTTTAGGTTTTTATGCTGCTTTTAACATTTGTATATTCTCTCTTGTCTCCCGCACGTCCAGTGACCGCAACACGCAACGGATGTAATTCAACCTCCTCAACTCACGCTGCCGCAGTAGGTACTTCAGCTTCAATATCCGGGCTCCATCCATCACCGCCGCACCACAAAACAGCCACACCAGAAACGGCACGGCAACAACAGCCGCAGGGATAGCCACCATGCCGAAACCCTCGAAGTTCAGGCTGTCATGTAATATGTAGCGGGTGTGTTTCATGGCTTCAGGAAGTTGTCGATAAAGCTCCTTGCCTGGTCAAAGCCTACAGCGAAGTATGCGCCATATCCCGCCTGTTGCAAGTCGGCAAGCCACGTGGCCTGCTCAATAACATGCTCGTCAGAGATCAGTTCCCCGTTCTTCTTGAATACATTATTTCCCTCGGCCTTGAGCTCCAGGAAGAGGATCCCGCCTTTGGGGTTGAAGATCATTAGGTCCGGGAAGCCTTTAGAGTGTTGGATAGCCTTATACTGGCCCGCTTGTGCCTTGGTATGTGCAAGTCCCGCGTAGTCATAGTGGAATCTTACTTTCGGAAATTGCAGTCTCAAGTAGGTGGCCACGGCCTGGTATAAATTATACTCTTTGCTCTCTCTCATAACATTGCGGTATAAATCACATCATCAGGAAGGCCGGCGCCACTGAATATGTGCATCAGAAAGGCCCATAATGCCAGGCATATACCGATCATGACCAGGATAAAGAACACGGCCAGCAATATTCCCATCACATTCTTATGCTCAGGGAACGGCTCCTCCTGCTTGTACTCGTAGAGCGTTCTGATTTCGTCTTCGGTTAGGGTTTGTTCCATGGTTATTTGGTTTTTCTGAAGTCTTTTCCTTTCATCACAATGAAGTTGAACAGCGCATACATCCGACTGACTATGCGGTCGCCATATTTGCCGACAAGAAATTCCTCTTTGTAATTTGTCGTGCCGAATGTCATCAGTCGCCTGACATATCTTTCAGCCAACACATAACCAACGACGTCGAGGTCATTGCCGTAGTATTTTATCTGATTACTTTCAGATCCTATGTCATCAATACATAACGCGTATCTGTGATTATAAACCTCCAAACCGTCATAGCCGTTATCCAAAAATGAATTAACCAACATACTTACATCGGTTATTTCAAAGTTCATCCTTACCGGCTTGCCATTCAAAACATAACAGACATTATCAATAGTCTGATAAATCTTCATAATGTCCATTGCCATGGTCTTCCCGGTTCCGGTTGGTCCCATAAGCAAAATACCTTTGTTAATGTCACCGCTGAATGAACTATCTCCGTGAAAGAATTTTATGAGTTCAATGTAAGTCGGTTCAACTTCTGGCGTCAATGAAAACTTTGGCTCAAGTCCTTTGCCTATTCTATCAACTA
Source organism: Bacteroidales bacterium UBA5621 (assembly GCA_002424525.1). Lineage (GTDB taxonomy): Bacteria > Bacteroidota > Bacteroidia > Bacteroidales > VadinHA17 > LD21. The sequence continues at coordinate 8,472 of DIKJ01000033.1, forward strand.
CACTAAGCGCAATGTCCAATTTGTAAGGCGAATATGAAACGCGCCTACCATTGTTGGTTAGGGTGCTTAGCTGCTTCTTGATAATTTCGTTTATCTGTTCCATGATTTTTAATTATTTCTTTATCTCTGCTTGCCCAGGTTACCAGCCGCCGGGTTATGTCAAAAACCTTTTCAAGCTCAAACCTCATTTTCGTTTTTGATTTATTCGGCTCGGTCCAGTAATTACAAAACTTTTGAAGCATCTCTTTTTGATATTCTTCATGAGAGTAAACTTCCGAAACAAAAACTGTTGAGCGTAATTCTATATTCTTTTCTTTTTTATAATCAATTCTATTATCATTTTCATTTTCATTTTCATATTCAGTGTTTGCTTTAACTTTTGCTTGACTTTTTGCTTTAGCAATTTGTTGGGTCTTTTTTCCTCCTTTTCTACCTGACTTTACTCTTTCAATACTTATCTCATTATCCCTGACCATGCGCTTTTGAAAGAGTTTGTCATCCTGTACCGTTAGGCAACCCTCCTGAATTAATTCCGCCAGAGCGACGCTTAAAGTGTCTTTATCAATGGGTAAAAGTCTTGTGATTTTTATAGCAAAATCCAAAGCAAAATTTTCAGTCTGCTTGTCATTTTGCTTAAGCAAAATCGTCCCGTATGGATCTGATTTATGAAGGAGGCATAACAGCTTGATATATACGCCTTGAGTTGACCATGTGCACATGCTTAGTTTTTCGTCAGTGAGATAGTCCTGAACATACAGTGGGAGGTAGGGTTGGTCACGTAGTGCCATTTTAACTTTGTTTATATAGTACTTCAACAAAAACATCAATTGCTTTATCGTATTCATCTTTTGCCTTTCTAAGACAATCAAAAGCTATGTCGTCAGGTCTAAAAGACAAGATCAATTCATGCAGTTCTTTCAATTGTAATGGAGACCATCCTTCTATAAGTAAAACCTTTACAAAGTCAGAAACGATGTCTTTGTTATCTTCCCATATTTGATGACACTCTTCACAAAGCGTAATTAATAGGGCATTGTCATAATCCCAGGGCTCTCTATGATATATATAATACTTATGATGAACTGTAAGTGTCTTATCTTTACTATGGCATTCCTGACAAGTCCAGTTATCCCTGTGGAATATTTCCAGCCGCTTTTTCTGCCACCGGGGATCTTTTAATTTCTCTGCGTAAGTCATATTTGTAGTATTTAGTTCTGCGTTGCCTGCTCTCTTTCGTTACGGATGTCGATGCGCTTGCGGTACCTGGTAATGATTGCCTTTGATCTCTCAGAGGTGGGATCCTCGGCAATAGTCTCCAGTTCAATGAGTATGACAATGTTCTTTGCGAACAGGCGTGCGTTTTCTTTCCTGAGCCTCCGCAGCTTGGCGGATTGCTGGAGTAATCGGTAGGCGGCTTTCATTTCTTTTTGCGTTTCACGGGTTTGTTTACCACCGGCTTTATTATCCCGGCCAGCAGGTTGAATAGTTCTTCAGGAGGGCGTGGTTTCATGGTTTCATCTTTTCTTTAATCATTTTCTCAACTTCAATCTTTGCCAGCTTGCGCACCACAGCAAAGTATGTCTTGTTGTCATGCCTGCGGATGGCGCGCTTCTTTCTCCACAACAGGAGGCGGTAGGAGAGGGTCATAGCTCTTTGAGTTTACCGCACTTGCCACAGAACACGAAGCCGTCTGCCTCAGTGTCGGGGTGGCCCGGGCGGTTAAATGCCTCGCATATTTCTTCTCCCTCCGGCCACTCTCTCATGCGTGAGGGGCGTTCAGCAACGATCCTGCCTGTTTCATCTACAATGCAGTCGTTCCACTCGTTGAGTTTTAGGTGTTTCATCTCTCTAAATATTTTGTACCCCGGCAGGTTCCGATGTTACTGCTTACGACATGATCGTCCGGGGCTTTGCTTTACTTACCCGCGCACCAGTTCCTTGAACTCCTTGGCGGGTTTGAAGAACGGGATTGTGTGCGCCGGTACGATGATTGGCGTGCCCCTGTTGATGTTACGGGCGAGCTTGCGCTTGCGTTGCTTTGGCGAGTACGTGCCGAAGCCCCGGAGGTAGACGGTCTTCCCCTCTGCGAGAGCTAACTTGATCTCGGTCAGCGTCTGGTTTAAGACCCTCTCTGCAACTGCGGGGCTTACTTCTGCGCCCTCAGCAACTCGGTTTACTAATTCTGCTTTTGTCATGGTGGTGATTGTTGGTGAATAACTGTGTTAATTATCTGATGCTGTTACCACAGCGTATCATTCAAGACCTTTAATTATTTTACCTTCATAGCCACGCCGCTTTAATTCATCCCATAGTTGTTGATCTGAAAAATGAGATAATGGGGAGCCCGTGGACGCGGGTAATGACGGCATTATTTTAGTGTATGTCTGAGAGATTAATTCGTCATTCCAGCTTTTATTATTTAGGAATGTTTCGGGGTTTTTTCTAAATGTTTTGTCGGGCCTAACCTCTTTATATTTGGGAATATATTTCATGATGGCAGACCGGTCACTATCGCTTAGTTTTTTCCACTTTACCTCTAGTCTTTGTTTGTCACCAACCTTTTTATCGTATAATTCCCAAAACTCATCAAAGCATATAATTTTATCATTATTACATGCGTCAGATAATGTGACCGGTGTTGCTTCATGATTATAATGCGGGTTTTTATCATGATGTAAAAAACAAAACTGGTAAATAGATCCGCTACCATTAACCTGGTAGTTTACAATGAGTTCGATATCATGAAGATAGTCGCCAATTTTTTCGAACAATCTTTTATACTTATCCTCACTAACATCGCTCTCAATCTTCCAAATAATGAGATATTCAGATAAGTCATCATTAGCGGAACAATAGGCTATATTTTTAACTTTTGATAACTCTGTCTTAAGGCTGTCCCAATTAGATATATGCCGATTTTCTGATTTAAAAACCCGCATACCCAATAAGCCCGTTGATGCCGGTTCTGAGTGGGAACCTAACCCTTTTCCGGGAATAAAATATGCACCTAAAAACAGAACCGAAACATCACATTTATCAGGATTCCGCAGGACATCTAATAATTCCACACACAAATATTTATTAGAATTAATGTTAGATTTAGCCATTATCTGAACATTAAGCACACTATTATTGTATCCTATATGTATGGGTTCGTTGTCGGAAATAATTTTACTATAATCCGAATAATCCTTAAGCGTTTCCTTTGCCATATAAATATTTGGTTTAATGCTAATCCATTGATAAAATGGACGGCTCGAAGCCCCGGTTCTCTCAATTAAACCGCCATTTAATAACTTGGTGAAAAAACGTGTTTCAATACCGGTTTTTACTTGAAGCTCACTTAATTTAATGCGTCTCCTTTTTTCAATAAGAGCATATAAGTGCTCCAGCATTTTAAGCATTCCTTGTTCTTCGATTGTGCCAACAGCGTTTGTGTTCATAAAGGTTTATTTAACTGTTTCTTTTTGCATCACTGGCCTCAGCCTCCTCGCCGGGAGCCCGCAGGTAAGGCATAGTCTACCCTCTGTAATCTCCTTGTATGCCTCGCCCTGCTTTATCAATCCGTCACACAGCAGGCACCGGAAAGGATAGGCCGCGACCTTGATGCTGTATACTTTAGAATCCGAGATCATTTTTAGGACTTTCGTAACTCGTCTGCATTGGCGGATCGTCTTTAAAGTCCCGGCCTCCGACATGATTGCTTTTATACCCGGCCAGTAGCTCAAAAGATGTCACGACATTCTCGGTGGTGTACTTCTTAACTCCGTCTGATCCGGTGTAACTCCGGCTCTGCTGCTTACCTTCGACATAGAGCAAGGTGCCCTTTTGTCCGTACTTTCCGATTGCTTCTGCGGCCTGACCCCAGAATACCAAGTTGTGCCACGTCGTAACTTCATCTTTGTCTTTTCTCTTTTCAGTTGTAGCAAGGCCGATATTGCAGACCTTAGATTCTCCGGCCTGCTTTACCTCAGGATCCTGGCCCAACCTTCCGACTAAGATTATTTTATTTACACTCATTGTTTTAGTTTAGATTTTTGAATATTCTCGTCTTGATTCATGTAACCGGAGCACTTCATAATTCTCTCCGGCGTTGTTAAAAATAAACTGCCGGGCTGCCTGTTCTGAAAGGTGACTGTTAATTGCTCCCTTCTCATAAGCATACTGCCCGGCGGCCTCTTTGTCGGCGATGATCTTACCGATTACATCTTCATCATAACTGTGCTCGAGGGCATATAAGTCATACCCGCGCGCCTGAATCCCGTTAAGGTGAGCCGTGTCTGTGGCGTGGAAGATCTTATGTCCGTTGCGAAATATTTTGTACCCGCAGTTATCCACATCATGGTAGAGTTTAACAGGTGTAAGCGTAAAGTGAGTATAATCATATTCCACCCCGATTTTGAGCACATCTATATTCCTGATCCCAGCAAGGTACTGGAACATCCACTCACCGCACCCAACCCTTACCGTAGGCCTCTCGGCACATAAGCGGCGCAGGGTGTCAAGGTTTAGATGGTCCCCGTGTTGGTGGGTTAGCAATACCAGCTGTATCTTATACAGATGGGGCTTAATAGAAGCAAAGGGCACGCCTATATCGACGAGTATGTGGTCGTGATACAGGACTGAATTGCCCTCGCTTCCTGATGCTATAACCTGATAGGTCATTTCAGATCTTCACCTTCTTTGCTTCCTTCGGCTGGGCGTCTGTCTGCTGCTGCGGGTCCTTCTGCTCGATGATTTCGTCACCGGCAGCATTGCGCTCCTTGTTGCGTTTGAACAACTCATCGGCACTGACCTCCTTATCTCTTAATGCCTGAAGGTATCCCCTGAGGTCAGCGATATGCTCGGCCTTAACAGCCTCCTTGGTCTTGATACCAAGGCAGGTGAGCAGTTCATCCTCTGTGGCGCCGTACTCGGTCTTGAACAACTCAAAAGCCTTGTCTCTTGCCTGGAGCAGCTTGGCGTTGTCTGACAGGTCACCGTTGGCACACTTGAACGCCTCGTCATATACGCTGTCAATGATCGACTTGGGCACTACCTTCAGGATGGCATTCCTCTCAGCGACGGCCAAAATTGCCATTGCGTTGGTTTCGATGACACTATCTGAATACCGGTTACCCTTGCGGTCAATGATTGATCTGCGGGCTTCGACACATACGGCATAGTTGGTTTCCATATCAAAGGCCACAGCCTCGGCAATAATGCTGCGGTCAGTGATCTGTTTGATGCGCTGCTGCACACGGATGTTGCCGTACTGCTGTGCCAGGATACGGGCAAGGTGAACCGACGGTCCGACAACGTTCTTGCCTCCGACGGGCTTAGCGTAACGGCAAGCCTCTGCCGTCTCTTTGTTCATTGTGGCTATTGCGATCCCGTTTAGCCTTACCTTTGTAAGGTTGCGGGGATACTTCTTTGCCGTTGCCACCTGCGTGTCAATGGCCGCACGTTCCTGAGCCTCGAATACCTCGACGCCTTCACTGATTACCTGTACTACTTCATTCTGATTTTCCATATTATTCTATGTTTTTGTAAGTGATGTTATTTGATCTCATGTACTGCCCCAAGGCCCGGAGCTGCATCAGCGTGCCGGTGACCTCGAAGGAAGCCTTGACAAGCTCCTCTGTTTTCTTTACAGCCGGAGCTGCTACCGGAGCAGCGAACTGCATCTCCTGTTGTGGGGTTGAAGCGGCCCGGTCTGCCTTGATCTTTTCAAAACACTCAGCCAGGCGCATAGCAAACTCCTCACGGGTTGCCGTGGTGACGAATTCCTTGGTAAGGAATATCTCGTCATTGTAGACAAAGGTTTTACTGAACTCGTCAAAGCCCATCCCGGCGTCGATGACCTCTTTCTGACGGCGCAGTGTCTCTGCGACAGCCAGTCGGTCGGCCTCGGCCTTCTCGTCGGCCTTGCGCTGGCGCACGGTAGTGATGGCAAGAGCGGAGTTAAGCGACTTCTTGTACTCGACAAGGATCTCTGCCTGATGCTCCTCAGTGCGGATCAGGTTAAGGTCATCCTGGACCTTGGTGACAAACTCGGCGACCTGCTCCTTATACTTCTTCTCCGTCGTGGAGAGATTAACCTCCGGCACCGCCTTGTCAAAGGGAATAAAGTCCAATCCCTCGGCGGTGCAGAGCTCGTCAAAGTAGAGTTTAATGCGGTCACGCTTCTCGGCCTTGACTTTGCTTTCAACGGCCTCAATCTTCGTTTTAAGCGTGTCAATGGCTCCCTTGTACTTCTCCGATATCTCAGCCTTATAAATGGCCTCAAACTCGTTGTACGGGTTCAGTACGCCCTCCTTGACCCACTTGCGCTGTGACTCGTAGTCGGTCAGTTCTTTGTTCAACTCGGCCCGGAGCTCCTTGAGCGCCTTAACCGTGTCCTCGGTAGCGACAAGGGTATCGACTCCCAGCTCAGCGAGCCTTGCCGTCACCCTTGCACCAACTGCTTGCAGGCGATGTACTATCTTCGGCACCTGCACGAGCTGGATTTCTTTCTCCTGTGTTTCTGTCTTTGTTGTCATTGATATTATTGATTAAGTGGAACTTATTCTGTTTTAATGGTTACTGTGACGATGTAGGTGTCACTATCCTCGATCTCTGTCTGTCGGAGCTCACTTGCGTCACGGCGTAGGCTCAGCGACATAGGGTTAAGGCTTATCGCTGCATACAGGCGCTCTTCGTCGGAGAATACCCGTGAGATATCGTGCCCGTCCTTTTGAAGGGTGTATGCGTATCGGTGGC
>DIKJ01000073.1 GCA_002424525.1 Bacteroidales bacterium UBA5621
AAGCTTTATCAGACAGGCATAGACAAGTTCCTGGGGAACTCACTCATCAAAAGGCTTGAGGAGACTGAATTCAAAACAAACGGGGAGTTACAGCAGAGACTGCTTCCCGACCAGGAGACTGGAACAGGTGAATGGGTCGATCTGGCGGGCCTTATCACACCCCAGAAAAGCGTTGACGCTCTGCTTGACGATATCGAATCGGGGAAGATCACGACCATCGGGGAGGTGGCTGACGCGTTCAGGTACATGCACAACTCATACTACGACTGGGAGTGGAGCTGGGCATGCGAAAGGATAGAAGAGGAGGAGGGGAAGCCGGTAATCAGATTCACAGCATCAGACATTATCGGTCTGGTTGAGAGATGGAAGAAAAGCGTTATAGATCTCGACAGGATGCTTTACGAGGATGCGCGGAAGGAGTTCACTCTTTCTTCAATGACCGGGTTTGGCATCGATGGCGGGGAAGATGTGAAAAAGCTCGATTTTGAACAGGTGAGGGGTGAGTTCGAATCCAACAGTGTTGTGTCGGCTATACAGGAGCATATAAGGCAGAAAACAGCTCTCGGTGATGAGCTGATAGAGAGGATGGGCAGGATAAACAACTGAGAGACCCCCCTTTACCTGCCGGAATACATGCTATCGTAATATTTCCCGTAATCGCCCGAAATAACCCTTTCAAGCCATCTGTCGTTTGCCAGGTACCAGTCGACGGTTTTCCCGAGGCCGGCCCTGAAATCCGGGATTGGTTCCCAGCCAAGCTCGTTCTGCAGTTTCGATGAATCTATCGCATACCTGAGATCGTGACCCGGCCTGTCGGTAACGAAAGTTATGAGTTTTTCAGAAGATCCGGGAGCACGGCCGAGTTTCAAATCCATTATACTGCAGAGAAGTCTTATAAGGTCGATGTTTTTCCATTCGTTGTTCCCGCCAATGTTCCAGGTCCCGCCCCCGGATCCGCGATGGAATATGAGGTCGATAGCTGATGCGTGGTCCTCAACATAGAGCCAGTCGCGTATATTTTCACCTTTTCCGTACACCGGAACAGGCTTGTTATTTTTTATATTATTGATAGCCAGCGGAATGAGTTTCTCAGGAAACTGGTTTGGCCCGTAATTGTTCGAGCAGTTCGATATTACAGCAGGCAGGCCGAATGTATGGGAATATGCCCGTACCATGTGGTCAGAGCCGGCTTTTGATGCCGAATAGGGGCTTTTAGGATCGTAGGGGGTTGTTTCAGTGAAACTGCCTTCGCTGCCCAGTGAGCCGAACACCTCGTCGGTTGATATATGAAAGAACAGTTTTCCCTCACAAGACTCCTTCCAGCTGGCAAGAGCGGCATTCAGAAGGTTGACTGTTCCGACAATATTTGTAAAAACAAATTCATCAGGTCCTGTTATGGACCTGTCGACATGCGATTCGGCGGCAAGATGAATGACACCGTCGATACTGAACCGGGAGAAAAGGGCGAGTACAGATTGTTTATCGACTATATCGATCTTCTCGAACAGGTAGTTCTTTTCCTTTTCGATATCTGTCAGGTTCTCAAGATTACCTGCATAGGTAAGCTTATCGGCATTGATGATCAGGTAATCCTGGTAATTCAGGACAAACCGTCGAACCACATGTGAACCGATAAATCCTGCTCCGCCTGTAATGAGGATGGTTTTGCTGTAAGTCATATCAGTTATTTTCTTACATTTTTCTTATTTTTTTCTCCCATTCCCAGGCTGTTCTCATGGCATCGTCAAGAGTGCTGAGGGTTCTCCAGCCCAGTTCACTGTTGGCCAGGGAGGGCTCGGCCCAGATCTTCTCAATGTCGCCCGGCCTTCTTTGAGTAATTGTGTACTTCAGCCTTATGCCCGAAACCCTTTCGAATGAACTGATTGCTTCAAGTACCGAGACCCCCTGGCCTGTGCCGAGATTGAATATCTCATAATTCTTTTTGTTCGTTCCTTCGATAAGTCGTTTTACAGCCACCACATGCGCTTTTGCCAGATCGACAACATGGAGGTAATCCCTTATGCAGGAGCCGTCGGGAGTATCGTAGTCGTTTCCGAACACCTTCAGTTCATCCCTTATCCCGCAGGCTGTCTGGGTTATGAACGGCACAAGGTTTTCGGGAACGCCCCTTGGCAGTTCACCGATGAGTGCTGAAGGATGCGCTCCGATCGGGTTGAAATACCGGAGGCTGATGGCCTTTATGCCTGAAGCGGATGCAACAGTGTCTCTTATGATCTCCTCGCCAATCTGTTTTGTGTTTCCGTATGGAGACATTGCAGGCTGAATGGGAGAATCTTCCGAGACGGGCAGTTTCTCAGGCTGACCGTAGACGGTGCAGGATGATGAGAATACCATGCAGGGAACGGCAAACTGCTTCATGCAGTCAAGCAGGTTTATCAGGGATAACAGGTTGTTCCTGTAATATTCGAGAGGTTTATTAACAGATTCACCAACAGCCTTATAGGCTGCGAAGTGGATTATTGCCGATATATCGCCGTGTTCCCTGAAGAAGTTGCCGAGCCTCTCCCTGTCACAAAGGTCAAACACTTCAAGGGCGGGCCTGATACCGGTGATCATTTCAATCCGGCCGGTCACCTCAGCCTCTGAGTTGTACAGGTTATCGATGATTACGACATCATAACCCTCTTCGATAAGTTCTGCCGTCGTATGTGATCCAATATAGCCGGTTCCCCCGGTAACCAGTATCTTCTTTTTCATATTTGCAGTGAGCTATCTTTTTAACATCGGGTGGTATTCTCCGCTCGGATCAACAGGTCTCAGGTTACGGATGGTATAGGCGATCTCGACCGATCTCCTGGCATCCTCGATCCCGAATCCCCTGCCCGCGAGGATCTCCTTATACGTTGCTGTATGGAGGTCGGTGAATCCTTCGCTGAACTCCACCTCCTCGCCTCCCACCTTTACCGATCTGTAAGTCCTTTGTCCGTTATTGAGGAAGGCCCCGGGAATATCCCTGTAATCGAGGCTCAGGTACCACCTTACCCGGGCTCTTTCGAGCTCGAGGTATCCGGCCGCCTTGTCGTGGCAGGAGAGATGAACCAGGTTGGTGTTTACCGGGCCGAAGATCCAGCTCAGCATATCAAAGAAGTGGATCCCGATATTGGTCGCCACTCCACCTGATTTCTGAAGATCGCCCTTCCATGAAATGAAATACCAGTTTCCCCTGCATGTGATATAAGTAAGGTCAACATCATAGATCTTATCCTTCGGACCGTTCAGTATCTTCTCCCGGAGTTCAATTATTTTGGGATGAAGGCGCAATTGAAGCACGGTGTAGATATTATGTCCGGTCTCCCTCTCGATCTCCTGCAGGGCATCCACGTTCCAGGGATTAAGGACGATGGGCTTTTCACAGATGGCATCGGCGTGATGCCTGAGGGCAAATCGTATGTGTGAATCGTGAAGGTAATTCGGGGAACAGATACTGACATAGTCGATCTTTGTTCCGGTCCGTTTCAGTTTGTCGAAATGGCGGTCGAACCTTTCAAATTCCACGAAAAAATCGCTTTGTGGAAAGTAGGCATCGATAAGGCCGACGCTGTCGAACCTGTCAAGGCTGGCGAGAAGGTTATTGCCGGTCTCCTTTATCGCCCTGAGATGTCTTACGGCAATGTAACCGGCTACGCCGATGAGGCCAAAATTCTTTGGGGTATTCTCCATTTTATGTTTTTGATAGATTATACTGCAGTCAGCTGACTTTTGTTACATTATCTCCGGCCAGCCGGTATTTTTCGCCGCTTTCCGGACAGACAGCCAGTCCTTCGCTGCCGAATTCGAGCCTGTGCCCGAACTCACTCATCCATCCCACCTGCCTGGCAGGGTTTCCGACGACCAGGGCATAGGGCCTGACCTCCTTTGTTACAACGGCTCCGGCTCCGATGAATGCATATCTGCCTATATTATGACCGCACACTATTGTCGCATTGGCGCCTATCGACGCACCCTTTTCAACGATGGTGGTGACATAACTCTCTTTTCTTATCACAGCGCTTCTCGGGTTGACAATATTTGTAAAAACCATCGAAGGGCCCAGGAAGACATCGTCCTCACAGATCACACCTGTATATATCGATACATTATTCTGCACCTTGACGTTCTTTCCCAGTCTCACTTCCGGAGAGACCACCACATTCTGGCCGATATTGCAGTTCTCACCAATCTCGCAGCCGGTCATGATATGGCTGAAATGCCAGATCCTCGTTCCCTTTCCTATTTTACAGCCGTCGTCGATTACCGCTGTTTCGTGGGCAAAATAATCTTTTTCCATACTCTAACCTTCAAAAAACTTAAGGACATTGTGAATAATATAATCCAGCTGATCATCTTCCATCTCAGGGTG
>DIKJ01000086.1 GCA_002424525.1 Bacteroidales bacterium UBA5621
GATAACACTCAAATGACTTAATCATGGAAATTAAAATTGTTAACAGCATGAGGAATTTAATTCTTGTTTTCCTGATCCTGACATCTGCCTGCTCATGCAACAGGTCTATTGAAAAAAATACTATTTCTCTGGCAGGGGAGTGGCGGTTCAGGATTGATTCTCTCGACAGGGGCGTCGAAGGTGAGTGGTATAATGAATTATTCACTGAGACAGTAAACCTTCCGGGTTCGATGGCTGAGAATGACAAAGGTTATGGGGTTACCATTGAGACCGACTGGACCGGTGATATTATTGACAAATCATATTTCACCGATAAGAAGTATGAAAGATATCGTCAGCCGGATAATATTAAGATACCATTCTGGCTTAAGCCGGTCAAATACTATAAGGGCGTGGCGTGGTACAACAGGGAGATTGAACTGCCTGAAGCGTGGAGTGGTAAACGGATAGTACTGTTCCTTGAGAGATGCCACTGGGAATCGGAATTGTTTGTAAACGGCAGACGTACGGGTAGCGAAAACAGCCTCTCCGTACCCCATGAGTATGATATAACCGGTCATCTGAAACCCGGTAAGAACCTTATCTCCATTCGGATCGATAATAGTATTATAATACCTGTCGGAGTCAATTCGCACAGTATCAGCGATCACACCCAGTCGAACTGGAATGGCATAGCAGGAGAAATCGGTCTGATAGCTACACCTCCTGTACATCTTAACGATATAAAAGTGTTTCCGGATATCTCAAATAAAACAGCAAAAGTAATTGTGAGCATAAAGAACCCGGATAACATTGGGTTTAAGGGTAAACTGACGATAAGGGCGCAAAATTTTTACCCGGAGGAAAGACGAAAATTGCCTCTGAAAAATGTCTCGGTCTTAACAAACTCAGATGAACATCAGGTTATACTCACTTATAAAATCCGTAATCCGAAGTTATGGAGCGAGTTCACTCCAAACCTGTACAAAATGACAGCAGTGCTGAAAGAGTCCGGAAGGGGCGTCATCGACAGCAGTTCTGTAGATTTCGGAATGAGGGAATTCAGAACAGACGGGACCAGGTTTAATGTTAATGGCACCCCTGTTTTTCTCAGGGGGACAACTGAATGTTGTATCTTTCCGCTTACGGGTTATCCTCCGGCTGATTACGGATCGTGGGAAAAAGTCCTTAAGGCATGCAGGGATCACGGACTGAATCATGTACGGTTCCATTCCTTTTGCCCTCCGGAGGCTGCCTTTGAGGCAGCTGACCGGCTGGGCATTTATTTCCAGGTTGAGTGTGGCTCCTGGGCCAACCAGGGCAGTACGATCGGAAGCGGAGGAGCGCTCGACGATTGGATCTACCAGGAAGGCGACAGGATAATAAGGGCATATGGAAATCACCCCTCGTTCTGCATGCTTGCTTACGGCAACGAACCGGCAGGCAGAAACCACAGGGAATATCTGGGTAAACTGCTCACATACTGGAAATCAATTGATAACAGAAGGGTTTATACATCTGCCGCAGGGTGGCCGATTATCCCGGAGAATGATTTCAACCTGCCTTCAGATCCAAGGATACAGCACTGGGGAGAGGGTCTGAAAAGCATTATCAACGCTGAACCCCCGCAGACCATGTTTGATTTCCGTGATTTTGTTTCAAAGTATGAGGTGCCCACTGTCAGCCATGAGATTGGTCAGTGGTGCGTTTATCCTGATTTTAAGGAAATTACGAAATATTCAGGCGTTCTGAAACCAACAAATTTTGAGATATTCAGGGAGACACTTGAAGAGAACCACATGGGTGATCAGGCAGAGGATTTTCTCTTAGCGTCGGGAAAGCTTCAGGCATTATGCTATAAAGCTGATATCGAAGCTGCTTTGCGTACCCCTGGTTTTGCAGGATTCCAACTGCTCCAGCTTCACGATTTCCCGGGTCAGGGCACCGCACTTGTGGGAATCCTTGATCCTTTCTTTGAGCCGAAGGGTTACATCACTGAGCAGGAATTCAGGATGTTCTGCAATGAAACAGTTCCCCTTGCAAGGATGGAGAAAATGACATTCCGGAACAACGAAACCTTCGAAGCCAGAATTGAGGTTGCTCATTTTGGTGCCAGACCTCTCAGGAATGCTGAAATATTATGTCAGGTAACAAACTCTGTTGGACAGATACTCAGGAAGGAGATGATGATGATGGACGAGATCAGGATCGGAAATGTAATAGTTGTCGGTACTTTTTTAATGGGACTTGATCAGATTGCTGAGGCAGGGAAATTAAGGTTCGAAGTATCAATCCAGGGTACACCCTTCAGAAATCAATGGGATTTCTGGGTTTACCCATCGGTTGTTGAGCCTGTACCAGGAGATATCTATATAACAGATATGCTCGATAACAGGGCTGAGGAGATCCTCAGAAATGGAGGGTCGGTTTTGCTCCTGGCATACGGGAAAATAGGGGAGGACAAAGGCCGACAGGTAGCCATCGGGTTCTCAAGCATCTTTTGGAACACTGCCTGGACAAATAATCAAGCACCTCACACAATGGGGATCCTTTGTGATCCCCGGCATCCTCTGTTCAGTGATTTTCCGACTGAGTATCACAGTAACTTCCAATGGTGGGATCCGGTAACCCATTCTCAGGCCATGATAATTGACGAACTTCCTCCCGGATTACGCCCTCTCATCCAGCCGATAGACACCTGGTTTGAGAACCGGAGACTTGCCCTGGCCTTTGAAGCCAGATCAGGCGATGGAAAACTGATGGTTTGCAGTATAAACATGAATGACAGCCTCGATCAGAGACCGGTAACAAAACAACTTTTAAGTTCGGTTTTGAAATACATGAACAGCAATTTCTTTGACCCGGATACTGAAATTGATTTAAAACAAATCTTGAACCTGTTGCAGAATTAACCTCTATTGGCGCGGATTTAGCGCAACAAAGTGAAGCGTAATCCGTGCCTTTTTGGATTCTTCATTGTAAAATCTTTTGCTTTTTATCATCTTTTTTGCTGCAGTTCCCGGAAGTTGAATATATTTATCCGGATTGGTGATATTAAACGAAAGTAAGAAATGGTGAGACAGCAATTATTTATATTTCTTTTAGCGGTTGTTCTTCCTGGGGAGATGTCCGGACAGTTACAGCAATGGAGGGGTCCAAACCGCGACGGCATCTATTCTGAGACCGGATTGATGAAGAAGTGGCCCGCAGATGGACCCGATTTGATCTGGTCTTTCGAAGGACTCGGTTCAGGACACGGGAGCGTCGGGATCGGCAGGGATAAAATATTCATCCTTGGCATGACCGGTACTGAAGGGATCTTGTATGCCTTCGACTTCTCGGGCAAACTTCTCTGGAAAAGAAATTATGGGCCGGAGTGGCACGTAAATTACATTGGTCCACGGTCCACACCAGTTGTTATTGAAAACCGGGTATATTTCGAATCAGGCCATGGGACAGTCTACTGTTACGATTCAGATACCGGCGGAAAGATCTGGTCCGTCGACCTGCTGAATAGATTTGGTGCAACAAATATTGAATGGGGAATGGCAGAGTCTTTACTCATTTCGGATGATTTTCTTTACAGTACTCCCGGAGGGAAAGAACACAATGTTGTTGCTCTTGACCGGCTTACCGGTGAAACAATCTGGACCAGTCCGGGTAACGGACAACCGGCCGCCTATTGCTCGCCTCTTCTGGTAAGGCATAATAAGGCGAACCTCCTGGTGACCATGACGTCTCATTCGGTAATCGGGATAGATGCCCTTACCGGTGAGTTTTACTGGCAGGTACCCCAGTTTCAGAGGAATAAGATACACGCAAATACTCCGGTATACTCTGATGGGATAATTTATTGTTCCAGCGAGGACGATAATTCCAATTCAGGTCTGGTTGCACTGAAGCTCTCTGACGATGGAAAAAGCGTTGCAGTCAAGTGGCGTAACCAGGATTTTAGAAACCTCATGGGTGGTATTATTGTGACCGCCGGACATATTTACGGTTCTGTTTACCGGAGAGGGCTCTGGTCCTGCGTAAACAAAGAGGATGGAGCGACTCTTTATTCTTCCCGCGCTTTGGGTGATGGCAATATTATAATGGCGGATGGTTTGTTTTACTGCTACAGCGAAAAAGGCGAAATGGCACTGGTCTCAGGCTCACCCTCCTCCTTTGACGTCATAAGCAAATTCCAGATTACCATGGGTACCGATCCTCACTGGTCGCACCCGGTAATTTATCAGGGAAGAATGTATCTCAGGCATGGAGACGCATTGATGGTTTATAATCTTAAAGCCCGTTAAGAATAGAACAGATCCGTGCCCCGAAATGTCGCTGGCGCGGATTTAGCCGAACAAAGTGAGGCGTAATCCGTGCCCGTTTTGGCTTACTGCTGCCGCGGACCCATCTGAACATAGTGATAACTGATCGTGCCCGTTTTGGCTTACCGCTACCGCGGATACAGCTGAACATAGTGTTCGCTGATCCGTGCCTTTTACTATATTTGTCACAATCAAAAAAGCAGTAATCCGTTTTGGAGGAATACTGTTCCAGAACGGATCAATTAACCATCTAATAACCAGTATAATGAAAAAAATCAAGTTCGGTATTATCTTATGCCTGGCCATATTGTTTTCAGCAACTTTTATGGGTTGTCGTAAATGGAGTGAAACAGGAACCGGTTCATTAAGAACAGTTTTCAATGAGGGAGGTCAGACCCTGGGTTATGATACTGCCTCCGGAGTTAAAATACTGACCAATAAAGGTTTTGCATTCAAGGACCTGAATTGCAGAAGGAGGATCTACCATTTGATATGGAATGTCATGCAGATTCAGAAGGTAATTCCTGTGATTTCGGTTTTGGGCTCAACTGGAGCGGTGTGATCAAAGATTCAAGAGTTCAGAAATACAGTAAATAATTCTTATTATGAAAAAAGATTTCTCGAGGAGGAAGTTTTTAAAGAGCACTTTGAGTGCCGGGGTAGCATTAGCCGGGTCCCGATTGGCTTTTTCAGGTCCTTCGGATTCGGAATTGACAGGGTCAGGGTTTATGAACCAGTATGATCCCAAAGGATTACCAACTGCGGTCCTGGGGAAGACTGGTGTTGTAATACCCAGGATAGCCATTGGACTTGGCAGCAGGTTCCTGACCATCGCGACACTTGACGAAGCACTTGAAATGTGCAACTATGCTCTTGACAATGGGTTATACTACTGGGATACGGCACATACTTATGTGAATACAGCCACAGGGGCAGTAAGCGAAGAGAGGCTGGGACATATCATTAAGTATCGTCGCAGGGAGATCTTCCTCTCAACAAAGATCGCATCCCGCGACATTGAGCTGGCAAAAGCCGAAATTGAACTGAGCCTGAGAAGACTGCAGACCGATCATCTGGATATGCTGAAGATACATGCTGTTGAATCGCCGGATGATGTTAGAAACATTTGCAGAAGCGGAGGGGTTCTTGACCTTATCTCCGGACTGAAGGAAGAGGGGGTTACCCGTTTCATAGGATTTTCAGGACACGGTAATGCAGAGGCTCTTAAATCGATGGTTGATACCGGAAGGTTTGACAGCATGCTGTTTGCAATGAACCATTATGAGGGTTACAGCAGTGACAGGCAGGGATCGGTTATTCCTGAGGCCAGAAAACAGGGAATGGGAATAATGCTGATGAAGGCCATAAGGCCTAAGGAGACCATAGAGGGGATCAACGCCGGGGAGCTCGTCCGGTTTGCCCTCTCCCTCGAGGGTCCTGGTGGTGTCGCGGTAGGGATGGATAGCAGGAAGGTCGTCGATTCAAACCTTGAGATTCTTAGGAATTTTAAGCCAATGACGCCCGAAGAAAAGCAGAGATACGCCTTGATTCTTTCACCCTATTTCAGGCACGAAAATCTAGGCTGGATGCGTAAAGGCTACCGCGACGGTTACTGGAGCTGATAAAAATCGCGGATGTCATGCCCCGGGCCATCGGGGGATTCCACCAAAAATAGATCCAGGGCATTTCCGGTATTAAAGAATCGCGGAGCGATTCCATTAACCCCAGTAAATTGGATCAAATATTTTTTTTGAACCACGGAGTGGTTCCACATTGGGTAAGGTCCTGCCTGATGTGGAACCTCTGAAAAGTTAGCCTGCAGAATATTTCACAATGATATTCTCCTTACACTCTTTTTAATCTTCTTTCGGAGCTTTTCATAGGAAACGGGAGGTCCGAGCCCTATTTCCCTGCCATCAATAAACAGGGCATCACTTATACCCCATTCTTCAGCAACATTTTTATCAATTGTATCATGTTCCTGAAGGTTTATCTTCCCCGGGAATTCCAGCGACGCCCTCTTCATCCTCTCGCAGGTGACATTCATGCTTTGGCACCAACCGCTCCTGAACATAGTGATATTCACTTTTTCGTGTCCTTTCAGGGGCTGTTTCTTCTTTTTGATGAATTGTGGAGCGACAGCTTTATCATTGAATGGTTTCCACAATAACCTCATTATTCCACTCCTGTCAACCACTTTATATTCATGCCGTTTAAACCATGAAGCCCTCATGAAAACAGGTAGAATAAGGCCCCATGCAACAAGACCGTTTGCCCCGAGCTGTCTTGCATCATCCTCGGCGGCCTTCAGGAGGGCTTTGCCCATCCCCCTTCCACGAAAAACGCCTCGTCCCTGTTTATGTCCATGGACCCAGATGCATAATACGGCGTACAGATCTTTCCCTTCAAAAATAGAATACTCGACCGGCAAATACTGAATCATACCTCCGATAACATTATTTTCATCGAGAGCAAATTTTACTTTCAGCCCTTTTCCTTTCATCTCATTATACCATTTTTCCTTGTAATTGCCGGCCTCTTTAATGTCGTCCGACCATTCCTCGAGACAGCAAAAATACTGGCTTTCGGTATCGGGAGATATGTCTGTGATTTTCATGACTTTGTTAGTTGATCTTGTAGATCAAAGTTAATTATTATTTGAACTCTGTTTCTTTATGAGTCCTGCAGATTGATCATTTTATGTCTGAATTCCGGCAGCTATCCGTCCCCCTGGCCGCTGCCCCACTCTGCCACTAAGTATTCACTCAGGTACTTAAGTGCTGAGATCCACAATAAAATGACATGTTTTACCACCACGGCGCAGACTTTCAACAATTTCTACATTAAAAGGCCTGTTGAGAGCTGTTTCAAAAATTGCCTTGTGTGTATTTCTGGTGCATTCGCAATGGATGTCATTTTCTTTTGCAGTCCTGTAATATGCAGCAGGGCAGTAACATTGCTTTGAAACTTCTCCGAAACGAATATGTACGATATTTCCTTCGCGCCAGATCTCAAAGTTCTTTTTGTAGTTTTCCATCAGCTTCTCCAGGTTGCCTTCGCTGTTAAAAGCGATATCTTTTTTGAACTGGTGTCTGTTGAAACAGGCTTTGCCGCACTCTCCCACGATCCTTTCGAACGATGGCCGGTCAAGGTGCTTTTCCATTGATTCCAGCAGGTCGGACAACCAGTTCTCAACAAAATGTTTCTGATTCTGAAGGGCCTGGAATTTCTCATCCTGGTTCTGAGGAAGAAGCATCTCCGTACCGGCAAGGTTTTGGATCATGAGCGGGCATACACCCAGGAGTGCCAGTTTCTGTGTGAATGATTTTCGGTCCATTGTCAGTTTAAGGTTAGTTGGAAATTGGGTTTTCAAATATCTGAATAAAGACCCTTCAAATGGCAATAACCCTATTCCATTTTCTGCTACCAGGAGGTGAAAATTACGAAATGTCGTGAAAACATCGCCTGATTGCTTTAATGTTCTTGTTTCCAGGTAATGTTATTCCGTAATTTAAGCAAAATCGGGGTTGACAGGTCTGTACGTAAAAAATCCCGCAGAATCGCGGATGCCTTACCCCGCTTTATCAGGGGATTCAGCTAAATATTGACTATATTTATTCCCACACATCTAATACACTTTACACGATGGCAGTCAGCTTTAAAAAGCTTATTACAGCTAACCTTCTTTTGTTCCTTTTACTTGCAAACCACAGTTGCAGAAATACAATTACACGAGCAGAAAAAGATTTTGACATTGTAATTCTAAACGGCAGGGTAATTGGTCCGGAATCAGGCCTCGATGAGGTCATGAATATAGGGATCCGGAATGGTGCGATCGAGGCAATCACCGACAGGGAGGTCAAAGGCCTGACTTCAATCGACGCAGAGGGTCTGGTTGTTGCCCCCGGTTTTATAGATATTCATCAGCATGGGCAGGATCAGGTAACATACGAGGACCCGGCAAGATTTTCAAAAGGGATACTTTATGTAATCGTAAACGGGATTTTAGCCGTTAATAACGGACACCTTTATGATAACATTTTTCCTGGAAAAGCGGTTAGAGGAGTCGTCAGATAGACAAATTGACGCGAGTTTTAGTTTCAGAACCACGGAGTGGTTCCACTCCAGGTAATGTTTTAAGTAATGTTCTCCCTGAATTTCCTGAGATGATCTGCCGTTTCCCTCACGAGCCTCTGAACCTCCAGCCCATGTTCAATATCAGGAATAACAACCTCCGAAGAAGCACCTGTCAGGAATACATAATGCGCATGTATCATCGGTCTGTGCCAGCCGGCAGGTACATGGCCGGAGGGAAAAGTGGTATATGGTCTGTAAACACTGCCTGCTGCCTGCCTGACCCATAATCCGGAATCTTCTGTAAAATATTCGAAATAGTCAGGTGAGACAGTTGAATAACGCAAAGCTCCCTTTTCGGCAAAAAANNNNGCCTGAACTGATCCTGCTTGATGAGAGTGTACCGGCAGCATGACTCTCTTCATCATAAAGTGAGATCTGACTGAATAGATCCGACTCAGGTGTAACATCGTCAAAGTGCCCTGCCTGAAGTGCCCCTGTGATCCGGAGCCTGTTACCCAGGAATGCTATAAGAAAACTTATCGCATGAGAACCCAGATCAGCCATTGCCCCTCCATCAGGGGCTGGTGTAAGCCGTG
>DIKJ01000038.1 GCA_002424525.1 Bacteroidales bacterium UBA5621
GTATATTCGTACGTCGTCGAAGCAAAGACCACCTCAGGCATGATATAAACCCCCATCAGGGTTATTCTCAGGAATGCGCCTGCATGAAAACCGAAGGCTGCATCTTTGAGGGCTTCGATATTATTGGTTCCGTCGCTAATATCATAAGTGGGAACCGTGTTTGTACTTGCACCTGCTTTTATGCCGAACTTAATCTGTGAGAATGCCGGCAGGGCTATGATAGCCAGTAAGATAATTAATGCAGATTTTTTCATCACTTTAAGTTTTGATTATTAATTACTATGGTTGTTTAAATCAGTCTCACCATCGCATGTATAACGACGAAGGAGGTTAAAAGTTTCATCAGCAGAAAAGTTATTTATTTAAGCAGAATGGAAGAATCAGGGTAATCCCTTAGTCTTTGGCAAGTTCGGCGAAGATAATTTTTTTCATCCCGTCAAATTCCTCACGGTCGAAAAGCCTTGTGAGGAAAATGATCCTGCCATCCCTGTCTATAATCACGTTCCTGGTCACACCTGCCTCCTTCTGGGCGAAGAGTCCGAATATTTCAGCGCCGGGGTCAAGTGCAAGAGGGTAAGTAACCGCCATCTCCTCACTGAATTTAAGCACTTTATCGAGAGGTTCATCCCTGTCGATGCCGATTACAACCAATCCCTCATTTTTCTTTGGTTTCCATATCTCCTCCTCGATAAAAGGCATTTCGGTACGGCAAACGCCACACCAGCTGGCTGTGAACTGAAGCATTACCACTTTTCCCCTGAGGTCCGATAACCTATAGCTTTCGCCTCCGGCTTCATTAATAATAAAATCCGGAGCCTTATCCCCGACCTTCACGATGTAACCCCTGTCGTCTTCTTTCCCTGCCTGGCCGCAGGAAATTAAGCCGATCATAAGAACCGTTAACGTAAATATGAAATGTCTGTTCATTTTTTCTTATTTTGAAGAGGTCAAAAATATAACAGAAAAACATAAAAACAGGAGAAAGGTTGCAAATGTCAGAAATCAGGCTTAAAGCTTATCGATTTGTGATTTGTGATTTGTGATTTGTGATTTGTGATTTATGATTTCAAAAAGTATATTTACGGCAAGCTAAAAAGGAATAGTTTATTTTAAAGGAATTTTTTTTACAAAACCAAACCAATGTTTAATACCCATGGAAGAGAAGAATCTTGTTTATCGCGGGAAGTCGAAAGATGTTTACAATATACCTGACGGGGAACACGCCGGCAAGTACAGGTTTGTTTTCACGGATAAAGCCACGGGCTATATCGAAAACGGGAAGCCTGTGTTTGATCCGGGTTACGATAACGTCGTCGGGGAGATACCGGGAAAGGGAGCCATTGCCTGCCGCTTTGCGACCCATTTCTTCAAACTGCTGAAAGAGAAGGGTATTCCTTCTCATTACATCGATACCACAAAAGAGAATGAGATGATCGTGGAACCGGCAATACCTTTAACCATGCAGGTCGAGTCGCCCGGATTTCCCGGATCAGCGCCTCTGCTGAACCTTGAGTTCACCTGGAGGAACAATGCCACCGGAAGTTTCTGGAGAAGGTATCCTTTTGTAAGACCCTGCAGGAATATCCACAAAGTTGTGGAAGCATGGACCAAAGGAGATACAGACATCCTTATAACTCTTGAAGCACTTGAGGAGACCGGTGCAATGAGTAAGGTGGAGATCGATCATAGTGTCACATTAGTTAAGGAAATCGCAGATATCGTTTCGCAGGAGTTCTCTTCAAAGGGCCTGCATGTGATTGACGGCAAGTTTGAACTTGGAAGGTTGAAATTCGGAGACGGAAAAATTGTTATTATTGACGAAATCTCTCCTGATGTTTTGCGTGTCTGCAAGGGATACTCCTCTGATCAGAGAGGCGATTGCATGGTTTACAGGGATTGTGCAACAACCAGTTTCGACGGAAGCAAAAGAACTATTAAGAACAGGAACCAGGTGGCCGCAGCCGATTTTATAAATGTATTCCTCTAGCAGTGAGTTAACCTGATGAGATATGTGCAGGAAATTAAACAAATTGAAAATTCTCGCTCTCTTCTTTTTTCTCCCTTTTTTTCAGGCCGGGGGTCAGCATGACCCTGTTATACTGGGTCTGAACGCAATAAATGAGGATGTTCTCAGGGCTCAGCTTGGTTTTCTGGCATCCGACTGGATGGAAGGAAGGCAAACAGGTGAAAAAGGCGAATACCTGGCCGCTGATTATATTGCAAGCATGCTTCAGCTGTTCGGGGTCAAGCCGGGCGGAGATTATCCGAGGTCAAGAGTATCCTCATTTGTCCCTGAAGGAACCGGAAGAAGTTATTTTCAGAATTTCGTACTCCTGAAAACCTCTGACGGAGAGGACCAGATACTGAAAGTTATTTGTGGCGAAGGCTCAGCAACAACGACCCTGAACCTGGTCTATAATGTGGATTTCATTTCCCGGAACA
The DNA here is from genome assembly GCA_002424525.1 of Bacteroidales bacterium UBA5621. Taxonomy (GTDB): domain Bacteria; phylum Bacteroidota; class Bacteroidia; order Bacteroidales; family VadinHA17; genus LD21. Next base: position 2,443 of record DIKJ01000038.1, read on the forward strand.
CTGCTTCCGATATCGAGATTGAAGCACCCGTAGTGTTTGCAGGATACGGATTCAGGAACGATAAAATCAAGTACAACGACTTCGCCAAACTTGATGTAAAAGGGAAATTTATCCTCAAAATAGCAGGAATTCCGGATTTTGTGACCAGGCAACTCTCAACTTCCGAGATACTTGCTTCGGTAAGGGAGACGGAAACGATGCTCAGGGAGGCCGGCGCTGCAGGCATTCTTGAGTTCAATCCCTCATCAAAGGTGACCGGGACTCCCGTCAGGCCGGAGTTTCTCAATTTGTCTCCCGCAGAAGGCAATCCCAATGCCGGAAGGAGGTTCCCGGATTATTCACTTCCCGGAACCACTGCTCCAGGGGTTTTTCCCAGGATTACCGTTTCGGTGAAGACAGCAAATGAGATACTGCGTGGCACCGGAATCTCATGGGAGGAATATAAGAAAAGATCTGACGCAAATCAGCCCAATAAAATCCAGGCCCTCAAAGGAAGAAGTCTTTTTTATAAATCTGAGAACAAAACAACACCTGTAACGGTAAGAAATGTTATCGGAGTTATTGAGGGGAACAACCAGGATGAAATCATTGTCCTCGGGGCTCACTACGACCATATGGGTATGGAGAACGGGTACATATGGAATGGTGCCGATGACAATGGTTCCGGGACCGTGGGAATAATGACAATGGCAAAAGCCATAATGGCTACGGGCCAGAAACCTGATAAAACAATAATCATTGCGTTATGGACAGCGGAAGAGGCGGGTTTGCTTGGATCGCGACATTATGTTGACAACCTGGCCTGGCCAGCAGGAAGAATAAAATTCAATCTGAATCTTGACATGATCTCGAGATATATATCAGATGATGACAGGAATAAGGTGATCATGACATATACGAGCTCGCGTCCGGAGTTCAGGGATATTACTGAAGCGAACATTAAAAGGCATGGTATTGAAC
>DIKJ01000244.1:0-12908 GCA_002424525.1 Bacteroidales bacterium UBA5621
CGTGCTTTTCCGTGGCATACTTATTCACTCCCTCCCAGAATGCCCACTGCATATCAGTATCTATATTCATCTTAATGGCTCCGTACTCTATGGCTTCAGTTATCAGATGCTTTTCGGAACCGGATCCTCCGTGGAACACAAAGTTCACAGGATTTGGTCCGGTTTTGAATTTCTTTATGATAAATTCCTGGGAATTCTTAAGGATAACCGGTTTCAGTTCAACATTTCCCGGCTTGTAGACTCCGTGCACATTCCCGAACGAAGCTGCTATGGTGAAGTTATTGCTCACCTTCGAGAGCTGTTCATAAGCGTAAGCGACATCTTCCGGCTGGGTATAGAGACGTGAGCTGTCGACCCCGGAATGATCTACGCCATCCTCTTCACCTCCGGTAACGCCGAGCTCTATCTCGAGGGTCATACCGATTTTGGCCATCCGCTCCAGGTATTTCTTGCAGGTCTCAATGTTCGCTTCCAGCGACTCCTCAGAGAGATCAAGCATATGTGAGCTGTACAGAGGCTTCCCGTTGCTTTCATAAAATTCCTCTCCGGCATCAAGAAGAGCATCTATCCAGGGAAGAAGTTTGCGTGCCGCATGATCGGTATGCAGGATAACGGGGATCCCGTAATATTCGGCAACATTATGCACATGAATAGCCCCCGATATACCGCCGGCAATCGCGCCTGTCTGATTCTCCTTAGTCAAACCCTGCCCTCCGAAGAAATGGGCTCCGCCGTTGGAGAATTGTATTATAACAGGTGAATTGACTTCTCTTGCCGTCTCAAGAACCGCGTTAACGGAATTGGTCCCGACAACATTAACAGCAGGAAGTGCGAAGTTGTTCTTGTTTGCATAATCGAAAAGTGATTTAACATCATCACCGTAAATCACTCCCGGTTCCAGTTTTAATCCTTTGTTAATCATATATTTAATCGTTAATTTAAAAAATGCACAGGTCAACCGGACAAAGATAAGTAAAAATAACCCCATCAACCATCTGATCACTAAAGAATGAGCCCCTTTTTCTCTTTCCGAAGAAAAGATTTATTGTGTTAGAGATATTCTTTATCTTCGTAAACTTATTCTGAAAAGTTGGTCCATGTCATCCTTTCTATGAGGTACAATTGCAATATATGCTTATTTTTATCCGTCTTTTGTCTGATAAATGATCGTGTTTCACTATCTAAACCTTCACACCCGCGATGAAAAAATTATTGATTATCATACTCTTATGCCTCATCTCCTCAGCGGAATCACTGATTTCCCAGCAACAGCGGGCCTGGTCGCTGGAGGAGTGTATCGTTTATGCCATTGACAATAACATTCAGATCAGGCAACAGGAAATCCAGACGAAATATCAGCAGAATGCCCTTGATCTGTCTAAGCTGACCCTGTTGCCAACGCTGAACGGGCAGGCGACTCATAACTATTCCTTCGGCCGTGCCCTCGATGAGACCACCTACGAATTTACGAGGGATCAGAACATCCAGTCGAACAGCTTCTACCTCGGAGGCAGTCTTAATCTTTTCAATGGCCTTCAGAATCTCAACACCATTCAGAAGAACAAATATCAGCTTCTGGCCGGGGAGCTCGATCTGCAAAGGATCAAGGACAATATCTCCCTTAATATCGCCCTGGCTTATCTGCAGATACTGCTCAATATGGAGCTGGTCCAGGCCACTGAGAACCAGCTTCAGATCACCCGCGAGCAGATAGATAAGACACGCAAGCTGGTTAATGCAGGCAGTCTGGCCCGCGGCAATCTTCTTCAGATTGAAGCCCAGGCTGCGAGCGAGGAACTCCAGCTCATTAACATAAGAAACCTGCTCGATATTTCTTATCTTAATCTTACACAAATGCTGGAGCTTCCCACTCCCGAAGGATTTGAAATTATTATTCCGGATATTCATATCGACACGGCAACCGTGATATCTGGTGACGTTAATAATATTTATCTGCTGGCGCAGGGCATAAGGCCGGAGATAAGGAGTGCAGAGATGAAGCTTACCGCTTCCGAATATGATATGAAAGTTGCCACTGGCGCAAGAAGTCCGAGGCTCAGCATGAATCACTCATTCAGCACCCGTTATTCCGATATTGCCAGAAAACCAAGCAATCCCCTTGAACCATACAAATTCTCCGAGCAGCTCAATGATAATATCAGCTACGGCTTCGGCTTTTCACTTAACATACCCATACTGAACGGATGGCAGGTAAACAAGAACATCTCCAACTCGAGGCTCAGCATTGAAAACAACCTGTACACCCTCGAGGGAGAAAAGAAACAACTCTATAAGAACATACAGCAGTCTTATGCTGATGCCGCTGCCGCCCTGAAAAAATACAATGCGAGCATCAAGGCCGTTACATCGATGGAAGAATCTTTCAGATACACCGAGCAGAAGTTCGATGTGGGGATGATCACACCTGTCGATTATAATGCTGCAAAAACCCAGCTGCTCAATACACAATCAGATATGTCGCAATCGAAATACGAATTTATTTTTAAAACTAAAGTGCTTGATTTCTATAAGGGAATCCCTCTGAAACTCGATCAATAAACACAACAAAAGCAAACTTAAAATGAAGAACAACAAGATCCTCAAGATTCTGGTACCTGTTGCCGTGGTTCTGATAATATTTGCGGTTATCGGCAAGAAGCAGGGCTGGTTTGGCAAAGGCGCAATGGTAAAGGTAGCTGTCGAAAATGCTGAAAACCGCACTATTGTGGAAACCATTACGGCAAACGGTAAGATCCAGCCCGAAAAAGAGGTGAAGATAAGTCCCGATGTTTCAGGTGAGATTGTTGAGCTGACTGTCAGGGAGGGTGACCCGGTTGTAAAAGGGCAGCTTCTCCTCAGGATAAAACCCGACGTGTATATCTCTCAGAGGGACAGGTCGCTTGCAGCTATCAGCTCAGCCCGTGCCCGTCAGGCACAGGCCGAGGCCCAGTTTGTCCAGTCTGATCTCTCTTACAAACGGATGAAACAGCTCTATGATGAGCAGACGGTCTCACGGTCGGAGTTCGAACAGGCTGAAGCGTCGTATAGTGTGGCCAAAGCTGAGGTTGACGCGGCAAAGTTCTCCGTCATAAGTGCAGAAGCTTCCCTGAAGGAGGCAGATGAGAATCTAACCAAGACTTCAATATATTCGCCGATGACAGGCTCTGTTTCAATGCTGCTGGTGGAACTGGGGGAGAGGGTTGCCGGTACCGGTCTGATGGCAGGAACCGAACTGATGAGGGTTGCCGATCTCTCAAGAATGGAGGCACGGGTCGAGGTTAATGAGAATGATATAGTCAGGGTAAACCGGGGAGATACTGCGATCATCAGAGTGGATGCCTATCTCGACCATAGATTCAGGGGGGTCGTCACCGAGCTGGCAAGCTCTGCCAAAACCTCGGGAGTATCTGCAGATCAGATCACCAATTTTGATGTTAAGATCCTTATACTGCCGGAATCGTACCGGGCGCTGACAGAAGCAGGCAACATCAATCCGCTACGACCCGGGATGTCAACCACCGTCGATATACAGACAGAGACCCGGTCCGGTGTGGTTGCCGTTCCCATACAGTCGGTTACCACACGTACCGACACAACAAAAGCCGTCCTGACAACCTCCGATGATGACATACGGACGCTCGTTTTCATTACCGACGGCAAGTATGCCCTTGCAAAAGATGTCAGAACGGGTATCCAGGATAACAGCTATATTGAGATCCTGTCAGGCGTCTCTGCAGGTGATCAGGTCATATCCGCTCCATTCAGTGCAATAAGCAAGAAATTGTCAGACAGCACACTGGTCGAAATTGTTAAAAAGGAAGATCTCTTTTCAGTGAAATAGGCACCCGGTAAATAAAGTATGATAATCTGCATCGAAACCTCAACCCCTGTATGCTCGGCGACCCTGTGCGACAGATCAGGTGTGATTGATATCCGTGAGAGTCATGATGGCAGGTCACATGCCTCGTTGCTGACAGTTTTCATCGAAGATCTCCTCGGTGATGCAGGTCTCTCCGTGGGAGATCTTGAGGCAGTGGCAGTAAGCAAAGGACCGGGATCCTATACAGGTTTGCGCATCGGCGTCTCCGTCGCAAAGGGTATGGCCTTCGGGGCATCAATCCCGCTGATCGGAATTGAGACCCCCCTTTCGATGTTCTTCGGTTTAAACGATGAAATGAAGAAGAGCTGCAGTGCAGATGAGACTACTCTTTTCTGTCCGATGCTCGATGCCCGAAGAATGGAGGTCTATTATGCTCTTTTTGACACAAAGGGAAAAAAGACCGGGGAAATTACTGCCGCTGTGATAGATGAAAATTCATTTTCATCCATCCCTGAACAGGTCCGGATTATTTTTTTCGGTGACGGCGCGGCCAAATGCAGTGGAGTGATAGGCAGAAATAATATCTGTTTTGCCGGTGAATTCAGCATTTCAGCAGGCTCCATGGCCAGACCCGCGTATAATGCAATTGATGTGAACCGGTACGAGGACACGGCATATTTTGAACCTTTTTATCTTAAAGATTTTGTTACCACCAGCCCGGTAAAAAATATTCCTGGCAGGTAATTTGTTTCAACGTTATGAAACGGGTTTAAATTGCATGAAGAAGCTGGCTATAATCACAAGTCTTTTGATTTTCATCCTCTCACCTGGAGGCGGACAGGTTTCTTCATATAACCCTGGTGAGAAAATTGAATACCTGATCCATTACGGATTCATCCAGGGCGGCCTGGCATCGCTTGAGATAAAACATGATACCCTGAACGGGAAGGCTCTCTGGCACTCCGTCTTTACTGCAAGGACCACCGGGCTTGCCGATGCCATCTTCAAGGTGCTTGACATATATGAAAGTTATATTGACCCTGCCACCGAGCTTCCGGTTCTCTCGATAAGAAACATTTCAGAAGGCCGATACAAGAGGTATAACGAAGTGATATTTGACCACAAATCAAGGCCTGATTCTGCCATTCTCACCAGCGACCTTACCGGAGTTCACATTACGGAACAGGGAATACATGATATTCTCTCCTGCTTCTACTATTTCCGCAATCATCACCTCCCGAATTACAGCGCTTTAAAGAAAGGAGATATGATAACGATAATGACATGGTTCACGGATCAGTTATACCCTATCAAATTAAAGTACCTTGGTGTTGAAGAAGTAAAAACCAGGGCAGGCAGGATCCAGTGTCTCAAGTTCAATCCGGTCACCGAAGTCGGCAGATTATTCAAGACTGAGGAAGATGTCACATTCTGGTTCTCGGCAGATAAAAATTTTGTGCCGGTTAAAATCCGTTTTAATATCTTTGTGGGAGCATTTATTGTGGAAGCAACAAACTATAAGGGATTGAAGTATCCTCTTGAGATAAAGAAAAACTAAGCATTTACTTAAACCGGAATAAAAACATATATGGCAACTACCTCAGATTTCAGGAACGGACTGGTTATAGAATTCAACGATGATCTTTTTTCGATTGTTCAGTTTCAGCATGTCAAGCCCGGCAAGGGTCCGGCATTCGTTCGCACAAAACTTAAGAACATCCGGACGGGACGAGTGATTGACAACACTTTTTCGTCAGGCACTAAAGTAAACATTGCAAGGGTTGAGAGACGCCCCTATCAGTATCTTTATAAGGATGATACCGGATATTATTTTATGCATCTTGAAACTTTTGAGCAGATACATATTCAGGAATCCATGATTGACAACCATGAGTTTCTCAAAGAAGGGCAGAATGTCGAAGTGGTTGTGCATGCCGATACAGAAAGCGTTCTCTCTGTTGATCTGCCCCCGTTTGTTGTCATGGAAATCACATATACCGAACCCGGATTAAGAGGCGATACTGCCACGAACACCCTGAAGCAGGCAACGACAGAGACAGGCGGAACGGTTAAGGTGCCGCTCTTCGTTAATACGGGAGATAAGATCAAGGTAGACACCAGGGATGGGACTTATGTTGAAAGGGTAAAGGAATAGTAGAAATAATGGCAGTTAAAAAAGCTTCAAAAGAGAGGTTAAAAATTTCGCGGTTCAAGCTTAACGCATTGCTTGACATCACTATATCGATCAATGCCAATCTGCCAACCGGTCAGCTTCTGAGCAAATATGAATCGATCCTTCGGAATAATCTGGGAATTGGTAAAATATTGGTTTTCAAAGGATCGGAAAAATGGGAATGCATCCTTAACGGCGGGTTCCCGGCAAAACTCGAAAAAAGCATAGATGTCGGGGAACACCTGCTGAAATTTACTGATATTGCTTTTGTAACGGACGATCCCTGGTTTAAGGGGGTTGATATCATCATACCAGTTTATAACAACAACGTTCCGCTGGCTTACGTGCTTATTGGCGATATTGAGGAGGAGGGTGAAGGGATGAGCCCTGTCCTGAAGCATCTTAACTTCATTCAGACCATCTCAAGCATAATAATTGTCGCGATCGAGAATATCAGGCTGTTCAATGAGAGTCTCCGCCAGGAGGCACTGAAGAAAGAGCTTGAGCTTGCCGCAAGAATGCAGAAGATGCTGATCCCCGACAACAGCCGTATGCCCGGTAATAAGAAACTTGCTGTAAATGGCTTTTACTTTCCTCATTACGAAGTGGGAGGCGATTATTATGATTGCATAACTCTTTCCGAAACCAAGACGGGCTTCTGTATTGCCGATGTATCGGGCAAGGGGATCTCCGCCGCAATACTTATGTCCTATTTCCAGGCAAGCCTCAGGGCACTCTTCACTTTTGATGCAGATCTCTCCGAGCTGATCGGGAAACTTAATACAGTTGTCAACGAAACCGCAGGAGGGGAAAGGTTCATTACACTTTTTGTTGCCAGATATGACCAGGAGACAGGGGTTCTCGAGTACATTAATGCGGCCCATAATCCGCCGGTCTGTTATGACACTATTACAGGCGAATTAATTCATCTTCAAACGCTCTGCGTAGGTATTGGCATGCTTGATAAGATACCCCCGGTAGTGACTGAGAAGATCAGGATAAAGAATTATTCAAAAATAGTATGCTACACTGACGGATTGTCGGATCTGCCCGGTGAGAACGGGAGGGAGATCGGCACAAAGGAAATAATCCGCTTTATAAAGAATCCCGATCATGCCGAGAAGAACATTCTCAAAATGCTCAAACACCTTGGGATCCCTGACAATAATCCCCATCTCTTTGATGATGTGTCGATAATTGCGATAGACCTGTTCAGATAGATCTCAGAGTGCCCTTAAAATATAATAGCTTTTCCTCCCTTTCTGTACAAGAATATATTTACCGTTCAGCAGATGCTGTGATGAGATAACCTGACCCGGGTCCTCAATTTTCACCTTGTTGATGCTTAAGCCTCCCCCCTGTATCAGCCTCCGCAGTTCGCTTTTTGAATCAAACACTTTTGTCTTTTCCGCACACAGTTCGGTAACACTGATCCCAGGAGAAAGATTTTCCCTGCTGAAGTCAAACACAGGAACACCTTCGAATACGGAAAGAAAGGTAAGTTCTTCCATCTTTTGCAGTGATCCGGTGGTTCCGTTGCCGAACAGTATCTGTGATGCTTCAACGGCGGCATCATACTCATCCCCCGAATGGACCATTACGGTTATCTCCTCTGCGAGTCTTTTCTGCAAAAGACGGTCCTGCCGGTTTTTTTGATGGGATGAGATCAGTTCTTCAATCTCTCCCCGGTCAAGAAGCGTGAATATTTTAATGTATCTGACTGCGTCTTCATCCGAGACATTGAGCCAGAACTGGTAAAAATGATATGGAGAAGTCCTGGCCGGATCGAGCCACACATTTCCCGTTTCAGTCTTGCCGAATTTCGAACCGTCAGATTTTGTTATAAGCGGACATGTAAGGGCGAATGCCTCCCCTCCCGTTTTGCGTCTGATAAGCTCGGTGCCGGTCACAATATTGCCCCACTGATCCGATCCTCCCATCTGAAGCTTGCATCCGAATTTGTTGTAGAGATGAAGGAAATCGGTGCCCTGTACGAGCTGATAGGAGAATTCCGTAAATGACATTCCCTGGGCCGAGTCGGAACTTATCCGTTTCCTGACCGAATCCTTTGCCATCATGTAATTGACGGTGATATGCTTTCCTATATCCCTGATAAAACCGAGGAATGAATACTCCTTCATCCAGTCGTAATTATTCACGAGGATTGCCCTGTTCGGTGCATCTGTACTAAAATCGAGAAAACGGGTGAGTTGTTTGCGGATGCACTCCTGATTATGTCTGAGTTCATCCTCGTCAAGCAGGTTCCTTTCCGAGGAGCGCCCCGAGGGATCACCTATCATTCCGGTAGCCCCGCCGAGCAGAGCAATGGGCCGGTGGCCCGCTCTCTGAAAATGCCTGAGCATCATCACGCTTACAAGATGACCGATATGAAGTGAGTCTGCTGTAGGATCAATACCCACATAGGCCGTTGTTATCTCATGTCCCAGCAACTCTTCAGTACCCGGCATGATGTCGTGTATCATGCCCCGCCACTTCAGTTCTTCAACAAAATTCATTTTTTTACTGTTTTACGAAGTGCAAAGATAACAAACAGGGTTATATTGCCACTCCGTCGGGTTTCTTTTTGAACCTGTCGAAACTGTGATTGAATGATCCTTCTCCTATTACAGGAAAAATGGCAGGAGCAATGTCGGCAATCGGGTTGTAGAATTTCGAACGCTCTATTTTATTATGCGGAAGGAACGGGTGTTTGGCATCAATGGCATTCAGGATCACAAAAATAACGCTCAGGATCAGGATTGTCTTGAAAAATCCGAATATAATTCCCAGAAGCCTGTTCAGAAATCCCAGCGAGATGGCGCATACGAAATTGTCGGCAATGACACCAACGAAATGGATGGCAATAACAATGATAAGGAAGGTAATGACAAATGCCGTGATCCCGACATACTGCCCGCTCATGTCAAACCAGTCATAGAGTTTCGCCGCAGTAAATGCTGAAAATTTTATGGCTCCCCAAATCCCGATAATAAGTGCGGCCAGTGAAGCCACCTCCTTGACAAGTCCGTCGGTGTATCCGCGAAGTAATCCAAAAACAAGGATTATGATGATAATAAAATCGATATAGTTCATCTTCTGAAGGATCAGGGCATGAAATTAGGAAATTATTATGACTAAATCCTGCTTTTATGCTCCTTAATCAGATTTTCGAGCGTGAACGAATCAAAGTATTTCGTGATCTGGTCGTTCAGACCTTCCCAGAAAGACCTGACTCCACAGGTTTTTGAAAGTTTACAGTCATACCCGTGCTCCATGCAGTCCACAATAGTGATACCAGGCTCAAAGGCTTTGTAAATATCAAGGATTTTTATTTCTGATGGGGTGCGGGAAAGCCTGTACCCGCTCTTTCTGCCTCTGATATTGATTATCAGTCCAGCTGTTTTCAGTGAAGCGATGATATTGTCCAAATACTTAACAGAGATCCTCTGCCGCCTGGCGATATCCTTCTGAAAAACACCATTGCCGTTCTCGTCGAGAGCTATCTCGAGCATGGCACGGATCCCGTATCTTATTTTTGTGTTGAACCTCAATCTTCAGGCAGTTACTGTTCCGGTATTTCTTATACAGAATCCAAATTTAACAATAATTTCGTTCCTTACTTTCACGAGGCCGGACAATTTTACCGGTGGATCTATCTCAAGATCCGTAAGTTTTATTCTCAGTGTGCCGCTGAGAAGTCTGCTTTGGTTGTCATCCTTTTCAATATGACATAAAATATCATATTTATTTGTTACGCCTGCAACTGTAACAGATACACCCTTCAGAATATAGGAACCATCTGTATTGTGAACAGTACCAGGACTTTGAGGAACAGCTATTTCAAGATACGGGAATTCATCAGCTTTAAGCAGGGCCAGAAAATCCCTGTAAACAAACAGGCTGGTGCTTTTAAAGTCCTTCACGGGTACCCTTATCAGCGACACTGATGTGTCGCTACCGATTGAGGTTTTGCTTGCTCCCGGAACAGAGAGGCACCATTCATTAATATTATACTTGAAAAAGATCCTGTTTACGTTGGATTCGACAGTAATATCGATATAGCCTGCATCGCCGGGCTTTCCGGACTTTACACCGTCAGTGGGTACCATGCCGGAAAGCAACGGTGCAAGAAGGATCAATATCAGCAGTTTCTTTTTCATTTGCTCACTCTCGTTACAGACTTGTAAAATCTAGAATGATATTGCGGCTTCGACCATCACCCCGTTGAATCCTCCGGTCCCGCCATAAATATTAAAATTGTTGTAATTCTGATTTACGTATTCCGCCTTTACCAGGATGTTCGGTGTCAGGAACCATCCTCCCCCGGCCTGTATCCTGTCGACTGAACTACCTGTATCGTTTTTGACATAGTTATATCTGAATCCGCCGTAAAACTGTTCCTCCTTACCGAAGCGAACAATGCCTTCACCGGCATATTGAGTGTATTTGAATTCCGCTCCGCCGAATGCAGGAGTCGCTGAAACTGTTTCGTAGGTTCCGAAAAGCTCCAGAAACCTGTACCGGGCCAGCAAATTTGCCATGATTGAATTATCCTTATCAGTAAAACCGGGGACCCATGTACCTGACATATGGTTCATTGCAGTATTGACATCGTTAGGACTGTTTGTGACGCGGTTCATGACCAGGTAGTAGCGCGATCCTGCCCTGTCACCGTTGTGCAGTGATCCAAAATGGTGATTTGCGGCGTGGTATCCCGACAGTGTTGCCCTTAATCTGAATTGGTCGGTGATCTGATTATCATACCCCGCTTTCCAGTAAAAAGCCAGCTCCTCATGTGCGTTATATGGTGTATATGTCTGGGTACCGGCACTGTAACCCACCAGTGTGGGTCTTAGTGTTCCTGTTGAGACAGCTCCCATCACCAGTATCCCCTTGCTGCGGAACAGGGCTTCAAAAGCCGGGGCAGTGGTAAAGGCATCAAGGATATAGTTACCAACGAACAGGTTGTTGATTACGTTTCCGTTATCAGAACGACGGAAATGCGCATCACCGTAGTTGATTTCCATCACTCCCGCCTTGAAAGTCATGAAATCCATCAGTCTGTCAGTGAATTTTGATTTAATGAACGGGAGTCTGTCGATCAGAAGGTATCCGCCCTTGACCCAGGCCTCAACATGATGCCTTGAAGAGAGGTATGTTTCAAGGTTAACCTCAATTCCTTCTGCAAGGAGAGCTTTTACAACAAGGTTTGCTGTCGGAAGGTTAATGTTCGACCCGAGCGGGATAAGATCAACTTCGGCCTGATGTTTAAGTGACTGGAACTGCATGGCAAAATCTGCTCCTACCGACACCTTTGGTTTCTCCGGAATTTCATCGGTTGATACAGACACTTCAAATCCCTGACCGGAAGCACTTAAAATTAAAACACCCGATACCAACATCAATATTAGTTTTTTCATAAAAGATTTTTTTGATTGATTTATATTTATGACACATTTTATTCTGTTTCCTCAGATTATTTGCATATTGTTAATTATGATTTACTTAAGAGCTTCAGCGAAAATGAGACTGATATATTGTCACCTGTTTTAAGGGTACCCAGAAGAGCTGTGGGAGGAGATATTTTAAAATCGCTCATTTTCAGATCGACCGATCCTTCCACCCTTAAGCTGTTGTCATCGTTTACAAAGCCTGTGAATGGTATTTCAACAATCTTTGTTACTCCTGCAACAAGCAGGGTTCCTTTAAGGTTACCGCTGAAATTGCGGTTGTCGGATTTAATCTCCGTTCCCGATGAAAGGCTGAACTTAATTACGGGGAATTTTTCTGCTTTGAGTGCTTCGTGGGTTTTTCTGTCCATAAGGTTGCTGTTGCTTTTGATATCTGACGGTTTACAGCTGAAGATCACCTTATTAATGTTTTTCAGCCTTAATCCCTCTGTATCGAATTCTGCTTCGCAGCTGCTTTTAACAACATTCATGTTCCAGTCGTGCAGGTTCGAAGTCCCGATGATCAGGATTTCGTTGCCCTCTTTTGATAATTCGTAATATTTTCCATAGGAAGTCAATGCTGTAACCGCGATGGTCAGCATCAACACCCTGATAATTCTGTTTTTCATACTTCTATTTAATTTTGTTCTCTTTTCTATATAATTCTATTCCTATATATCCTATCGTTTATATAGGACAAAGATAAGCAATATTTGTTTAATTGAAATACTTATATATCATCTTATCATTTTGGCTGGTGCCGGCGATCCAAAATATTATAAATAGTGAAAAGACATAGTTTTGCGATCAATAATGATTTCATCTAAATCCTGATTGATACGATCAGGTTCATGGGTTCCCAATGGACCAGACAATGTTTTAATGATTTCTTAATATCCGGTTAATATGGCCTTAATATGAGTAGACTATCATTGCGGCTATAAATAATTAATTACTACAAGAAAATGGAAAATAATAAACAAAAAACTGTAATCTATGCTGGAGCAGTTGTTATTGCTCTGCTGCTAGTCGGAATGGTTATTACTTCAGTTTCAGTTTCAAAGGGTAAAAGGAATCTCAACAATGAAAAACAGGCTTCCGAAAGACTTTTATCTGAGAAGCTATCTGTTGAAAAGGAACTGGCCAGACAACAAACAGATTTCTCTGCTTTGAAGCAAAAAAGTGATGGTAATGTAAAATTACTTGCCGAAACTAACCTTAAGATTGCTGACAACGAGAAAAAGATCAATTCCCTTTCAGCTCAAAACAGAACATTGCATGCAACCCAAAAGGAGTTGGAGGAATTGAAAAAAACCAAAGATGTTCTTGAAAAGGAATCAGCTCAATTAAAATCTGACTACGACAAATTAATGGCTCGAAACAAAGATCTTCAGAATTCATTATCTTCAATAGAATCGGAGAAGAAAAACCTTGCACTTCAGCTAGAAAACGAACAGAAAGCCAC
>DIKJ01000244.1:12979-13175 GCA_002424525.1 Bacteroidales bacterium UBA5621
ACCTTTGAAGTTCCTCAAAGCCTAACTGAAGCAATAAGTTTTAAAATAGTTACTCCAGGCGGTACAATAATTAACCCGGGCGATAAATCATTGACATGGACTCTTCCATTGGACTCACGGAATTTTACCGCTAGCTTATCGGCTGTAACAGGGGAGTTTGAACAGTCACGTCAGGTAGTTTTATATTATATACCAA
>DIKJ01000244.1:13283-16245 GCA_002424525.1 Bacteroidales bacterium UBA5621
CGGGCATTTTTAAAAACATAACAGTAATTGCAAAACGGGTTTATTCACACCAAGTTATGAGAATTCTTATATATTTTATTTTCGTTAATGTTATGCTGTCTTCGTCATGTGAGAGTAAAAATAAACGTCTCGCAAAAAAATAATGAGGATGTTTCAAACTCACTTCATTTTATCAGTTTTTTGTATCATGTCTGACTAAATCATATTTAGCTATGTACTTCCAGGAGGTTCCCGGAAAATGTCAAAAAGAATTATTCAACCTGAAAGAACTTGATGTAATATAAATATAATTATGAGAATTATTGTGTGTGTTATTATCGGTACTGCTATTCTTTCCTCTTCTTGTGCAGGAACAAATAAAAACTTGAGGAAAAGCAATAAATCTGTCACTGAGGATATTGTCCCTAAAGTTGAAGAAAAGCAAATATCAGAACCGGGAATTGAAATTAAAGAAGTGGAGGAGAAACTTGTTCCGATCGATGAAAAATTGCCTTACCCTCATCGTTACTTTGTTATAATTGGGAGTTTCAGAAATCCGGATAATGCAAAAAAATACCAGGGACAGATATTAAAGAAGGGATTCAGTTCAGAGATACTAAAAAATGAAGCCGGATTATTCAGGGTCTCTGTTATGTCGACAGATGAAATTGACCATGCCAGAGAGGATGTAAGACGCATAAGGAGAATTTTTCCTGAGTATTACGATACATGGTTATTGATCCAGAAGAAATAAAATAAGTCTTAAAAAGGGTTCCATTTTACGGTATACTTAAAACATTAACAAATGAAGAAGATGTATTATTTAATATTAACGATAACAGGTGTGGTTTTGCTGAATTCCTGTGCTCCGGTTTATAAATGTGGTTATTCAAAACCCCAAAAGACGCCCATTACATGGAGCAAAAACATGAAAACAGTGGTTAGTGAAAGAGATAAATTATGTGCCAATCTGGCATTAAAGGAAAAAGAAAATGCAGGATTGAAGAATGCAATTACTGACCTGACAGGTAAAAATAAAGAACTTACAGAGCAATATAATTCATTAGCAAATAAAAATATTGATTTAGAGGGGAAGTACAAAGGTTTAATTAATGAGAGCTTATCAAAAACCAACCAGTTCAACAAAGCATTACAGGCAAAATCAGATGAGTTAAACAATAAAGAACTATTACTGTCAGAGAGAGAGAAAGCATTGAAAGAAATGCAACTGATAATAGCAAGGCAGGATTCTATCACTAAGCGACTAAATAGTATTCTAAGAAATGCTTTATTGGGATTTAATTCTGATGAGTTGTCGGTAGAAATTAAAAACGGTAAAGTATATGTTTCCATGTCAGATAAACTTTTATTCAAATCAGGAAGTTCTGCAGTTGAAGAAAAAGGGAAAGAAGCATTAAAACTTTTAGGTGAAGTTTTTGACAAAAATCAGGATATAGACATACTTGTGGAGGGTCATACGGACAATGTGCCTATAAAAACATCACTTTATAAAGACAATTGGGATCTGAGTGTGGCAAGAGCTACTTCAATCGTTCGGATACTAACCGCTGACTATAAGATAGCCCCAACCCGTATGACTGCATCTGGGAAAGGAGAGTATTTTCCAAAATCTGATAACGATACTGCTGAAGGAAGAGCCAGAAACAGAAGAACTGAAATAATTCTTTCTCCAAAACTGGATGAAATAATGCAATTATTGAAGGATCAGGGATAGGCATTTTGAAACATTATGACTGATGTAAATATTGATAAAAACTAATTAGCAATTGCTTTTGATTTTACTGTGGTTACCCTTTTATTTTAATTCTAAAATGTTTTGGCATGGTTCGTATGCAGTTTTTACATGGGATCAATACGCAGAATTGCTCAAAAAATTTAATGTCAGATAAAATTAATTATATGAGAAGATTTATCTATAAAACGATTTTAATGATCGTGATTGTTATGGCAGGACAAAATTCAATGGCTCAAAATTTTAAGTTTGGCCATATAAACAGTGAAGAACTCATTCAGTCTATGCCGGATTATGATTCCGCCATTGTTAAACTGGAGAAATTACGTAAGGAACTTATAAATTATCTTGAGATAATGTCTGTTGAACTTAATGCTAAATACGATGCGTATAATAAGGATAGTAAGAATCTTAGTAATATCGTAAAACAGACCAAAGAACAGGAGCTGAGCGACATGAACAGAAGAATTCAGGAATTTCAAAGCACAGCTCAGACTCAATTGCAGGAAAAACAGGCCGAACTTTTTCAACCTGTTTATGCGAAAGTTGAGAAAGCTATTAAGGACGTAGGTAAGGAGAATGATTATCTTTACATTTTCGATTCCTCGCCAGGAGGCTCTCTGGTATTTTTTGACAAGGCAAAGAGTGCTGATGTAACAACTCTGGTCAAAGCGAAACTTAAAATGAAATAGACTATTAGTCAAAATGCCAGAACAAAATAATTTAACCCCAAATTATTAATGAAAATCCTGATTATTGAAGACGAACCTCAGGTTGTTGAATTTTTAAGAAAAGGTCTTACTGAGAAGGGGTATGAAACAGAAGTTGCATATGATGGAAAAATGGGAGAAAGGCTTGCTTCGAAAGAGGATATCGATCTTATTATCCTGGATGTTATTTTACCCAATATAAATGGCTACGAGCTTTGCAAAAGAATTCGTGAAAAAGGGATTCATGTACCGGTTTTAATGTTAACAGCACTTGGGACCACTGATGATAAAGTAACCGGATTTGATGCCGGAGCTGATGATTATCTGGTTAAACCTTTTGAGTTTGATGAGCTACTTGCCAGAATAAAGGCACTTACAAAGAGGTCTTCAGGCATGCTTCAAACATCCAAAGTGATAAAAATAGCTGATCTTTCACTCGATCTTAATAAGAAATCAGCAACTCGAAATGACAAAAACATAGACCTTACAGGTAAGGAATTTGAACTGCTGGAATTTCTTA
>DIKJ01000091.1:0-8475 GCA_002424525.1 Bacteroidales bacterium UBA5621
TCCTGATATTATAATGCACACCTGCCTGCTGGACAGGCGTAATGACCAGTTCGTTAATGCACACGTGAGATGGAAGCGAAGCGCAATACCATATCGTTTCGGCAATATCCTCAGCCGTGAGAGCATCGATCCCCAGGTACACTTCCCGGGCCTTTGGTTTGTCGCCTTTAAAGCGGACAAGGGAAAACTCAGTTTCGGCCATGCCGGGAGAAATATTGGTGACCTTAATATTGTGCCTGAGAAGGTCGATCCTCATTGCTCTGGAGAGTGAATCAACCGCATGTTTCGAGGCACAGTATACATTGCCGTTCTCGTAAACTTCCCTGCCTGAAATGGAAGAGATATTGATAATGTGTCCGCTGTTCCTCTCTGCCATAAGTGGTGCAACAGCCCGCGTAACATAGAGAAGCCCCTTAACATTCGTATCGATCATCCTGTCCCAGTCGTCTATGTTCCCTTTGTCAATATGATCCAGTCCGACAGCAAGTCCGGCATTGTTAACCAGGATATCGATATTCTTCCATTCCTCCGGAAGACTGTTTATTGCATCTTCAACTTCATATCTTTTTCTTACATCGAAGTTCAGGGGCATAACCTTAACGCCTTCATATGCAAGTAGTTCTTTTTCAAGGTCGTCGAGCCTCTCTTTTCGTCTTCCGGTAACGATTAAATTAAATCCTTCCCGTGCAAACCTTAATGCTGTTGCTCTTCCAAAGCCGGCAGTGGCCCCGGTTATCAAGATTGTCTTTTTCATAAGTTCCGAATGGTTTAAGATTACTGTAAAAATAGGAATTTTTTTTTTCATATATTCATCCCCGGAATCTCTTCATCCTTTGTGGTCAGGCACGACAAATAACAACCTCATATAAATAACTTCAGCCTTTGAATCCGGAAAAGAGAGCCTCAGTCGGGGCAATGTTCGACTCGATTGCACCGGGATATGATTTCCTGAATCATTTTCTCTCGTTCGGAATTGACCGTTGCTGGAGGCGGACTGCGGTCAGTATCATAGCTAAGCATCACCGGAATCCTGAGATCCTGGATGTTGCCACAGGAACCGGCGACCTGGCAATATCTGCCATGAAAATAGATCCTGCAAAAGTAACAGGAATCGATATTTCGGAAAAGATGCTCGAGGTGGGGAGGGAAAAAATCAGGAAAAAAGGATTTTCGGACAAAATAGAACTTTCNNGAAGGCGATTCGGAAGATATCCCGTTCCCGGATGAGAGTTTTGATGTGGTGATGGCGGGCTTCGGGATCAGGAATTTTTCCGATCCTTCAAAGGGCCTGAGGGAAATGAAAAGGGTTTTGAGGCCCGGAGGCCTGGTTCTGATTCTTGAATTCTCGGTCCCTGAAAGCTTTCCGTTCAGGCAGGTTTATGGTTTTTATTTTCGCAGGATCCTGCCCCTGGCAGGAAGGATTATCTCGAAAGACAGGATGGCCTACAGCTACCTCCCGGATTCGGTATCGGAATTTCCTTATGGCGGAGAGTTTCTGGAAATGATGGAGTCTGCCGGCTTCCTGAGGACCGGGCAAAGGAAGCTTACCGGTGGTATTGCAACGGTGTATACAGGTTTCAAAGCGCAGACGCAATAATTGTCGCTTAAACAAGTTTATTATTTTGTAACAGAAAAAACTGATATTAAATCCGGGTTGAAACGAAGAAGAACCTATATAATAATCACAGGTTTATTACTCCTTTTCCAGTCAGGCGTATACTGCCAGAAACAGAAGCCTAAAAACGAATCATGGTACGACGACAAGCCGCTTCATTTCGGTTTCAGTCTCGGTCTGAACACCATGGATTTCATGATCACGCCGTCAAAAGAGCATTACGAAGGTACCGGACTCTACCCTGAAGTCTCCATTCTTAATCCCGGAATAAATATCCAGATAGTCTCTGACTACAGGCCGGCGAAGTATTTTGACATAAGATTCCTGCCCGGGGTCTCTTTCGGGCAGAGAAATATAAGGTATTACCAGGACTCAGTTCTTGTAAACGAACAGCAAAGGCTCGAATCCTCCTTTCTCGAGTTTCCCCTGCTTCTGAAATTCAAGGGCGACAGGCTGAATAACGTGCGTCCTTATTTAATTGGCGGGTTCAATTTCCGGTACGACCTGGCAGGAAAGAAGGAGTATGACCAGGAGAAACCTGTCTATCTCAGGCTAAAAAGGCCCGATCTCTATTATGAACTTGGGGCAGGGCTCGATTTCTACCTTACATTCTTTAAACTTTCGGTAGAACTGAAAATGTCGACAGGCTTCCGGGATGTCCTTGTCAGGGATAATAGTGTTCCTTATCCCCAGTACGCGAATGCGATTGATAAATTGAACTCACGGATCTGGGTGCTGTCATTTCATTTTGAATAACCGCGCCGGGCAAACTCCGAAAAAACGATTGCAGCAGCCATACCCGCGTTCAGCGAGTCAATGCCGAATCTGGCCGTAGTGAATTTAGGTATTGAAAGCCTGGTTGTTACGTACTGCATAAGCTCGCCGGAGATGCCTCTCGATTCATTTCCCAGCAGGATTACTCCCGTATCTGTCAGACCGGTATCATAGACCGGTTCCCCTTCAGTGAGTGTTGCATAGACCGGCAATCCCTGTTTCCGGGCTTTTTCAAGGAAGACCTTCATATCGCCATAACGGACGGTGACATTCAGGAAAGCACCCATTGTAGCCTGTATGACCTTCGGATTATATAGATCAACGCATTCATTCGAACAGATAATTTCGCTGATTCCGAACCAGGCGGCTGCCCTGATTATAGTACCGAGATTTCCGGGATCCTGAATGAAGTCAAGTGCCGCGCACAACCCAACGGGCACAATATCGTGACCGGATTCAGCTTCAGGGACCGGTACCACTGCAATTGCATTATGGGGAGTCTTCAGGGTGCTTATCTTCGCGAGTTCGCGGAAGGTTACAGGAATGGTCTCATCCGCGCAGTCAGCCAGTCCGGCCGGTATTGAACCGATGAATTCAGGTTTGGCTATCAGGTATCTGACAGGCTTACCCGACATCAGGTATTCTCTTACCATCTTGTCTCCTTCAATGACAAACAGTTTTTCTATGTCTCTCACTTTCTTCCGCTGAAGGGACATAACAAACTGTATCCGGCTCCTGCTTATCATGGGCAGATCAATAATAATTTTTGCCTGTACGGCTACAGTGCGCAAAGTTAGGCGAATTTTTATTGATATATTTGCTTTGCAATTACAGATGCATGTTTTGATCAGATTCATACCACATAAAAAAACATCCTTAAGCGGCAGGGAGCTGATGCTGATCGTTTCTCTTTTTCTGGTCTGCTCCTGCAATCCGACAAAATATATTCCTGAAGGAGAAACGCTTCTTGCCGGAAATCATGTCAATATAACCAACGATGGCATTAATAAAACTGACATCGTGCCATATATCAGGCAGAAGCCCAATAAAAAGATCTTCGGGGCGAGGTTTCACCTCGGTCTTTATAACCTGTCGGACATTGAGAAACAGAAATGGCCACACGGCTGGTTAAGGGAGATAGGGGAGGAGCCTGTTATTTATGATGCCTATGCAAAAGAAAAGAGCAAGGAAAATATTATGTCATACATAGCATCCAGGGGGCATTTCGACAGCAAGGTCAGCGATACCGTTGAAACGGCAAAAAGAAAGTCGGATGTTTATTACAATATAGAACTCCGACCTCCATATACTATCCGAAACCTCTTCTATGAGATTGAAGATACTACCATCCGGAAACTTTTCTATTTTGATTCAGTTAACTGCATGATAGAAAGGGGAAAGCCCTACGATGTAGAAGTTCTTTCAGCTGAACGCCTGAGATTTGAGAGGTTTATAAGGGACAGGGGCTTTTACAGCTTTTCAGGAGAGCATATTTATTTCGATATCGACAGTACTATCGGCAACAGGCAGGTAAATATTAATTACGGGATAAAGAATTTCACGATTATGGATGCATCCAACAGGGTTGCACTTATTCCTCATCCGATGTACAGGGTGAAGGATGTTTACATTTATCCCGACTTTGTTCCCAGGGAGGCGCTCGAGCGGGGAGAAGAATATTTCGCGAGCCTCGATACAATTAATTACCAGGGCTATTATTTTATTTCAGCAAGCGACAAGCCTGAAATTAAATATGATCTTATTATTCAGTCCCTTTACATAAGGCCCGGCTCGATATTCAACGTTACCAACACCGAACAGTCGCAGTCGCATCTGCTGGCACTTAAAACATTCCGGCTCGTAAATATTTTCTACGATGAACAGAATGAGACCGGACCCTACGGACCGGAGGTGAAGAGCCTGAACTGCAACATCAGGCTCACTCTTCTTAATCAGCAGTCGTTCCGTGTCGAGGTCGAGGGTACACATTCGGAGGGAAACCTTGGAGGCGCCGTCAACCTTGTTTATCTTCACAAGAATCTCTTTCGTGGCGCTGAGCAGTTTAATATGAAGCTTTTAGGAGCATATGAGAACCTTTCGCAGAAGGATAAGGACACGGAGAAGGTGAAGCGGAATACAATGGAGTATGGTCTTGAGACAAGTCTCCAGTTTCCTAAATTCCTCCTGCCGTTCCTTAAGAAGGAGGATTTCATACGGAAATACAACCCCACAACAAAGGTTCTTGCTGCATTCAATTACCGGGACATGCCTTTTTACACAAGATGGATGGCTAATGCAACGTTCGGATATATCTGGAATGCACGCAATTATCAGACCCATATTGTGAATCCGCTGCAGGTGAACGCTGTAAGACTGTTATCAATCGATTCCGTTTTTTACCAGGAACGGATTGCTCAATCTCCCTACCTTGTAAACAGTTACATAAGTGTTATGATCATTGGAGGTAACTATTCGTTTATTTTCAGCAATCAAAAGATTCAAAGATCGAGATACTGGTTCTTAAGAATAAACGCCGAAGCGGCAGGCAATCTGCTTGCTCTGGCAGGTAATCTGACAGGTGCGACAAAAACCCAGGGCAGCTACAATATTCTCAAGCAGCCGTTTGCTCAATATATCAGAACAGACATTGACCTGAGATACAATCTCATCCTTAATGATGCAAGCTCAATGGTTTACCGGGGATTTTTCGGTGCCGGAATCCCCTATGGCAATTCGAGGGCAATACCCTTTGAAAAGCAATATTTCAGCGGAGGCGCCAACGGCATCAGAGCCTGGCAGGTCAGATCGCTGGGCCCCGGTACCTATAACCCCGGTGACACTAAGTTTCTAAATCAGACAGCAGATATTAAGATTGAAGCCAATGCTGAATACAGGTTCAAACTTTTCTGGATACTTGAAGGAGCACTATTTCTTGATGCAGGTAACATCTGGAACCTTAAATCTGATGATACAAGACCCGGATCGCAGTTCAGCCTTAAGGGATTGTACAACGACATCGCCATAGGAACAGGGACAGGATTCAGGTTCGATCTCAGTTTTGTCATTGCACGTCTCGACTTTGGAATGAAGCTCAGGAATCCTGCTGAAACGGAGGGCTCGAAATGGATACTTCTGAACAGAAACTATGATATCAGGAGAGATTTTACCCTGGTTGTTGCAATAGGTTATCCATTCTGATCTCCCGGGAAAACTGCTATATCTGTTTTTTATTTCATTTTCTCTGACAGATTGCTTATCTTGCAGTCAGTCTCAATGCATAATTATCGGAATGAGTTTACTCTGGGATCAGGTAAGGAACTGGTTCGGTTTTACCCGCCGGGAGAGAAGAGCGACATTTATTCTGCTGGTTCTGATAACTGTCATTATCAGTCTCAGGTATATTATCCCTGACAGATCCATTGCTGTCGAAATTGCGCTGGCAGAAGTCAGACAGGCACCTTCCGGAACCGAAACTGCACCTGATACCCGCAAGGAAATTGTACCGGCTGCGAGGAGCAGGGCCGGTGTCCAGAGAATAACCCTGATAGATATTAACCGTTGCGATTCAGCTTCACTGGAGGCACTTCCGGGTATCGGCCCGGTTCTGTCAGCACGTATCATAAGATACAGGAATCTTCTTGGAGGGTATGCCAGGGTGAGCCAGTTAAGGGAGGTTTATGGCCTGCCGGAGGAGACCTTTTTAATGATTGAGAAAAGATTGTTTGCCGACAGCCTTGCAGTAAGGAGGATTGATATTAACAAGGCTCAGTACAGGGACCTGATCCGGCTGCCTTATCTCGAAAAGTCCGAAGTTGCCGGTATCCTTAAATTCAGGGAGCTTGAAGGAAGGATAGCATCGATGAGCGATCTTACCGTCAATAAGCTTATACCTCCTGAAAAGGTCGCCAGATTATCACCCTATATCGAATTCGGGGAATAAAGCACGTCCTGTCCTTTGGTCCGTACAGGCAAAAATTTGCATAAAGAGAATTCCGTGCGGATTTTGACTTTATTTTTTGGAAGTCACGGAAGAAAGCACTATTTTTAGTAGAAATATGTGACCTTTTCAGCAATGTCAGGAGAGACAATCATTTATAAAAACAGATTAGCATGAATAAATTTAATCCTTAGAGCTTTGAAAATATTTTTAATTTTTCTATCTTTGCGCCTCGTTTAAAAACAGAATTTCAGATATGATAATTGTACAGATTAAAGAAGGCGAAAACATTGAAAGGGCTTTAAAGAAGTTCAAAAGAAAATTTGAAAAGACAGGTGTGATCCGTGAGCTCAGGTCGCGCCAGGCTTTTATTAAGCCTTCAGTACGCCGGAGGGAAGAGATCAAGAAGGCTATGTACGTGCAAAAGATGCAGGCCAGCGAAGAGTGATGCGCCCGGCCGTATCGTTAATTAAAATTTTAACATATAAGGGGTTCCTTTATGGATTATAAGGAATCGTTCCTGCGATATCTGCAGACAGAAAAGCGGTACTCGCCGCATACTGTCAGATCTTACCTAAACGATTTGACCATGTTTTTTTCATACCTGGTTTCGGAGGATATGGAGTCTGATCCGGCTGTTATAAATTCCCAGGATATCAGGTCATGGATAGTGAGCATGATGGATAACGGATATTCGCCGGCAAGTGTGCACAGGAAGATCTCATGCCTGAGGGCATTTTTCAGGTACCTCCGGAAAGAGGGGATAGTTGTCAGTGACCCGCTTGAGAAGGTTGTTCTTCCCAAAAGGAAGAAGAGACTGCCCGTCTTCGTGGGGGAGGAAGCTCTTGACAAACTGCTCGATGAGTATGAATTCGGGAATGAGTATGAAGGTATTCTCAATAAAACCATTATAGAAATGCTCTATGTAACCGGAATGAGGAGGTCGGAACTGACCGGGCTGAAGGAGAGCGACGTTGATCTTGCCGGAGCTGAGGTAAAGGTAACAGGCAAAAGGAACAAACAGCGCATTATCCCTATTGTCAGACCCTTCATTGCCCGGCTTGAGGAATATATCAGGACAAGAAACAGTAAGGGGGCTGTTAATGAGGGAGAATGGTTTTTTATTACCGGAAGGGGAAACAAGTTATACGATAAATATGTTTATAATATAGTGAAGAACTATCTTGCAATGGTTACAACAATCGAGAAGAAGAGCCCGCATATTTTAAGGCACACTTTCGCCACTCACATGCTTAACCGTGGCGCTGACCTGAATTCCATCAAGGAGTTCCTCGGTCATGCGAATCTGTCAGCAACACAAGTATATACGCACAATACTTTTGAAAAACTCAGAAAAATATATCAACAGGCTCATCCGAGGGCTTAATAATTAATCAAATAACAGGAGGTACTACTATGAACATTCAGATTCATTCAGTGAGGTTTGACGCCGACAAAAAGCTAATTGATTTTGTTCATCAGAAGCTGGATAAACTTATCCAGATCGGTGATGGTATTGTAAATGCTGAGGTATACCTGAGGCTTGACAAGGATCAGGAAAAGGAGAACAAGATCAGCGAAATCAAGCTGGATTTATCAGGTGGGCCTTTATTTGCCAAAAAGCAGAGCAAGACATTTGAAGAGGCGACTGATCAGGCAGTTAATGCTCTTAAACGACAGATTGCCAGACATAAACAGAAGAAGAGGGGGGTGTGAATTCCTGACCTTCAAAAAAATCAGGAATAATTTTGATAAATGAAATATAAATTCCTACATTTGCAGACCGATTTTTGAGGGTATTTAAGGCCCTCACGGAACGTTCTTTAAATTGCCGATGTAGCTCAGTTGGTCAGAGCAGCTGATTTGTAATCTGCAGGTCGGGGGTTCGAATCCCTTCATCGGCTCTTGAAGGAGTTGTGAATGTGTGTCTTGAGAGTGAAGTTCTGTTTTTTTGGGGAGATACCAAAGCGGCCAACTGGGGCAGACTGTAAATCTGCTGGCAAATGCCTTCGTAGGTTCGAATCCTGCTCTCCCCACTTAAAACGGGAAATATGATATAATGCCGGAACAACAGTATATTCCGGTTCTCAGAGACGATATTAAGCGGGAGTAGCTCAGTTGGTAGAGCATCAGCCTTCCAAGCTGAGGG
>DIKJ01000091.1:8512-11259 GCA_002424525.1 Bacteroidales bacterium UBA5621
GGTAGAGCACTTCCTTGGTAAGGAAGGGGTCAGGGGTTCAATTCCCCTCTCCGGCTCAACAGGAAATTGGACATTGATTGATAACATATATACTTAATTTAATACGCTTCTAGTTATGGCAAAAGAAAAATTTGACAGGTCGAAACCGCACGTAAATGTTGGTACAATCGGTCATGTTGACCATGGTAAGACCACCTTGACGGCAGCGATCACTATGGTCCTTGCCAAAAAAGGTCTCTCTCAGATCAGGGATTTTGATTCAATCGATAATGCTCCCGAGGAAAAGGAAAGGGGTATTACCATAAACACTGCTCACGTTGAATATCAGACAGCTATTCGTCACTACGCACACGTTGACTGTCCAGGCCACGCCGACTATATCAAGAATATGGTTACCGGTGCCGCACAGATGGATGGTGCAATACTTGTTGTTGCAGCTGATGACGGTCCGATGCCCCAGACCCGCGAACATATCCTCCTGGCACACCAGGTTAACGTTCCCAAGGTGCTGGTATTTATGAATAAAGTGGACCTGGTTGATGATGAAGAGCTGCTTGACCTTGTCGAGATGGAGGTGCGCGACCTTCTCAACTTCTATGAGTTCGACGGTGACAATGCTCCTGTGATCAGGGGATCTGCCCTCGGCGCAATGAACGGCGATCCGAAATGGGAGGAAAAAGTGGTTGAACTGATGGACGCTGTCGATTCATACATTCCGATACCTCCGCGTGACAACCAGAAGCCTTTCCTGCTGCCGGTTGAGGATGTCTTCTCAATAACCGGACGCGGAACAGTTGCCACTGGCCGTATCGAAACAGGAGTTGTCAATACCGGCGATGAACTCGAAATGATTGGCCTTGGCGCTGAAAAACGCAAAACAATCTGCACTGGTGTTGAAATGTTCCGCAAGATACTCGACAGGGGTGAAGCAGGCGACAACGTCGGGCTTCTTCTCCGCGGAGTCGACAAGAAAGAGATCAAAAGAGGTATGGTTCTCGCCAAACCGGGCTCCATCACTCCACATACAAAGATGAAAGCCGAGATTTACGTACTCAAAAAAGAGGAAGGCGGACGCCATACTCCGTTCCATAATAAATATCGCCCGCAGTTCTACGTCAGAACGCTTGATATAACCGGCGAGATTACACTTCCTGAAGGAACTGAAATGGTGATGCCGGGTGATAATGTCACAATAACTGTCGATCTGATCTATCCGGTAGCAATAAATGTCGGTCTGAGGTTTGCTATCCGCGAAGGTGGCAGAACAGTGGGAGCCGGCCAGGTTACAGAAATAGTAAATTAAGAGTTTTGGGAAAAAGGCGTGTTAGCGATACAGAGTCATTAAAATTTATGACACTGCATTGCATCATACCAGATACGGGTGTAGCTCAGTTGGTAGAGCACTGGTCTCCAAAACCAGGTGTCGGGAGTTCGAGTCTCTCCTCCCGTGCAAATTAATAATGAAAAATGAGTATAAAAGGATATTTTCAGGAATCATTCACAGAACTCGTACACAAAGTAACATGGCCGACATGGGCTGAACTGCAGAACAGCGGAACACTGGTGCTTGTGGCGACCCTGATTATTGCTATTATCGTCGCTGCCATGGATTTTGCCTTTAGCAGGATAATGGAGTTTATATACAGTTTGTTATACTAAACAGAAGAATCATTCCGATGAGCGAGAATCTAAAGAAGTGGTACGTGCTGAGGGCAATTGGAGGGAAGGAGAAGAAAGTGAAGGAATATATCGATAATGAGATCGCCCGCCTGAAACTGGAAGAGTACGTATCACAGGTTCTTATTCCTACCGAAAAGGTTTATCAGATTCGAGCAGGGAAAAAAATCAGCAAGGAGAGAACATTCTTCCCGGGTTATGTGCTTGTAGAAGCCATACTTACCGGCGAAATACCACACCTCCTGAGAAATATCCCCAATGTGATAGGATTTCTCGGATCACAGGACGGGGAACCGGTGCCTCTGAGAAAATCAGAGATCAACCGGATACTCGGCAAAGTTGATGAGCTCAATGCCAGTGACGAGGAACTCAACGTGCCCTTCTTTGTCGGAGAAACGGTTAAAGTGATCGACGGACCATTCAACAGCTTTACCGGTGTTATTGAAGAGGTTAATGATGAAAAGAAGAAGCTCAAGGTGATGGTTAAGATATTTGGACGGAAAACACCGCTGGAGCTCAGTTTTATGCAGGTAGAAAAGGAAAACTAAAAGAAGAAATTGACAGTTGTAATAATATAATGCTTCCTGAACAACTGTCAGGCTCGTGCACTAAATAAGCAAATATTAAATTATGGCAAAAGAAGTTGCTGGAATTATCAAGTTACAGATTCGTGGCGGAGCAGCTAATCCATCACCACCCGTTGGTCCTGCACTGGGATCAAAAGGTGTCAATATTATGGATTTCTGCAAACAGTTTAATTCGAGAACTCAGGATAAAGCAGGGAAAGTGATACCGGTTGTAATAACTGTTTACAGTGACAAGTCATTTGATTTTGTTACCAAAACACCCCCGGTAGCCGTTCAGCTCCTTGAGATCGCCAAGACGAAGAAAGGCTCGCAGGAGCCCAACAGGAACAAAGTGGCAGCGATTACCTGGGAACAGGTGAAGACAATTGCTGCTGACAAGATGGAGGATCTAAACTGTTTCACAATTGAATCAGCCGTTAAGATGGTAGCTGGTACCGCCAGAAGCATGGGGATCACCGTGAAAGGTGCCTCCCCGTTTAAAAA
>DIKJ01000091.1:11299-16512 GCA_002424525.1 Bacteroidales bacterium UBA5621
GAAAAGGACAGGTTTTATACATTGACAGAGGCATCTGCGCTGGTAAAGGAGATTACTACTACCAAATTTGATGCGTCAGTCGATCTGGATGTAAGGTTAGGTATCGATCCTAGGAAATCCAATCAGATGGTTCGCGGCGTTGTCTCCCTTCCTCATGGAACAGGCAAACAGACACGCGTACTGGTCCTCTGTACCCCCGATAAGGAATCGGAAGCGCAGGAGGCCGGAGCCGACCATGTTGGCCTTGACGAATACATCGACAAGATCAAGAACGGTTGGACAGATATAGATGTTATCATAACCATGCCATCCGTAATGGGAAAGGTCGGTCAGCTGGGCCGGATACTCGGCCCCCGCGGCCTGATGCCTAACCCGAAAAGTGGAACTGTAACAATGGAAGTTGGTAAGGCTGTAAAAGAAGTAAAGCAGGGCAAGATTGATTTCAAGGTCGACAAGACCGGGATCATCCATGCCTCAATCGGAAAAGTCTCATTCGAGCCTCAGAAGATCGTTGAAAATGCGAGGGAGTTTATCCATATGGTAAACAAACTTAAACCGGCTGCTGCCAAGGGAACCTACATTCGCAGTGTTTTCCTTTCAAGCACAATGAGCACCGGTATTAAAGTCGATCCTAAAGGCCTTGAAGATTAATGTATTAAGTAGCAAATCGAAGAAAAAATGAGACGGGAAGAGAAAAAAGCTATAGTTGACAGCCTTGCTGAGAAACTGAAAGAGTACAGTCACTTTTATCTGACTGATACTGCTCAGCTTAATGCCGCTGATACAAGTAACCTGAGAAGAAAGTGCTTTGAAAACGATATCAGACTTGTCGTTGTAAAAAATACACTTCTCAAGAGAGCACTTGAGCAGTCTGAAATGAACCTTGAAGAACTCTATCCGGTTCTTGCAGGTACTACGTCCATCATGTTCGCCAATTCCGGGAACACTCCGGCAAAAATTATAAAGGAGTTCCGAAAGCTGCATGATAAACCCCTTCTTAAAGGCGCATACGTTCAGGAATCTGTTTACCTCGGAGACATTATGCTCGATGCTCTTGTCTCTGTCAAAACAAAAGAGGAACTCATTGGAGATATCATTCTTCTCCTTCAGTCACCCGCCAAAAACGTAATATCCGCCCTGAAATCAGGTGGTGATAAATTACACGGTGTTCTTGAAACACTGTCAAAAAAAGAACAAAATCAATCGAATAACTAAATTTAAATCCTATAAAAATGGCAGATCTTAAGAAATTTGCAGAAGAACTGGTTAACCTGTCTGTTAAAGAAGTAAACGAACTGGCAAAAATACTCAAAGAGGAGTATGGCATTGAACCCGCTGCAGCAGCAGTTGCCGTAGCAGGTCCGGCTGTCGCCGAAGAAAAGCCTGCTGAAGAGAAATCATCTTTCGACGTCATATTGAAAGCCGCAGGTGGTCAGAAATTGCAGATCGTTAAACTGGTTAAAGATATAACCGGACTTGGACTGAAGGAAGCCAAAGCAGTGGTTGACTCCGCTCCGGCTCCGGTGAAAGAGGGTATATCAAAAGAAGAGGCTGAAACTATTAAAGGTCAATTGGTAGACGCAGGAGCTGAAGTTGAACTTAAATAAGCTATACCTGATTGCCGGGTCGCAGGTTTAGTCCCGAATCTTTTCGGGACTAAGCCTTTTTGTCTGTTTAATAGTAAGTTCACTTAATTAGTTTATAATGACCTCAAAAAGTACTGAAAGAATAAATTTTGCATCCAGAAAAGACCAACTCGATTATCCTGATTTTCTGGACGTTCAGTTAAAATCCTTCGGAGAGTTCTTCCAGCTTGGAACAACTCCCGAAAACAGAAGAAAAGAAGGGCTTTACAAGGTCTTTACCGAGAACTTCCCGATAACTGATACAAGGAACAATTTTGTTCTTGAATTTCTCGATTACTACATAGACCCTCCTCGTTATACCATTGAAGAGTGCATTGAACGCGGACTTACATTCAGCGTTCCTCTCAAGGCAAAACTGAAACTCTATTGCACCGATCCCGAACATGAGGATTTTGATACGGTGATTCAGGACGTTTATCTTGGAACAATACCATATATGACAGAGCGTGCAACATTTGTCATCAATGGTGCCGAGAG
Source organism: Bacteroidales bacterium UBA5621 (assembly GCA_002424525.1). Classification (GTDB taxonomy): domain Bacteria; phylum Bacteroidota; class Bacteroidia; order Bacteroidales; family VadinHA17; genus LD21. Next base: position 13,423 of record DIKJ01000091.1, read on the forward strand.
AGTTGTTGTTTCGCAGTTGCACAGGTCACCAGGGGTATTTTTCGGTCAGAGCATCCATGCCAACGGCACAAAACTCTATTCAGCCAGGATAATCCCCTTTAAAGGCTCATGGATCGAGTTTGCCACCGACATCAATAATGTGATGTACGCATACATCGACAGGAAGAAAAAACTGCCGGTGACCACCCTCCTCAGAGCTATCGGATTTGAAAGCGACAAGGAGATCCTCGAAATATTCAACCTTGCAGAAGAGCATAAAGTGTCTAAAACAAGCATCAAAAAGCTTGTGGGACGCAAACTGGCTGCGAGGGTGCTCAAAACATGGATAGAGGATTTTGTCGATGAAGATACCGGCGAGGTGGTTTCAATCGAAAGAAATGAGGTGATTCTCGACAGGGAAACCGTTATCGAAGCAGAACATGTCGATCTGATAGTCGATTCGGGTACGAAGGCAATCCTTCTTCACAAGGATGATGCATCCCTTTCGGATTTCGCAATAATATATAACACTCTGCAGAAAGATCCCTGTAACTCCGAAAAGGAAGCTGTGATCTATATCTACCGTCAGCTCAGGAATGCTGAACCGCCCGATGAGGCTACAGCCAGAGATGTCATAGACAAACTCTTCTTCTCGGACAAGAGGTACGACCTGGGTGAAGTAGGGCGTTACAGGATCAACAAAAAGCTTGGACTTAACACTGAAATGGGTGTCAAAATTCTCACAAGGGAAGATATTATAAAGATAATCGGGTATCTTATTGAGCTTATCAACTCCAAGACCGATATTGACGATATAGATCACCTCAGCAACAGGAGGGTACGTACCGTAGGTGAACAGTTATACGCCCAGTTTGGCGTGGGACTTGCACGTATGGCCCGTACCATACGTGAAAGAATGAACGTAAGGGATAACGAGGTTTTTACACCGGTTGACCTTATTAATTCAAAAACGCTCTCTTCCGTTATCAACTCTTTCTTCGGAACAAATCAGCTCTCCCAGTTCATGGACCAGACTAATCCCCTGGCTGAGATGACACACAAACGGCGTATGTCAGCACTCGGGCCCGGAGGATTGTCGCGCGAGCGGGCAGGATTCGAGGTAAGAGACGTGCACTATACACACTACGGACGCCTTTGCCCGATCGAGACCCCTGAAGGTCCCAATATCGGCCTGATTTCGTCTCTTTGCGTCTATGCAAAAATCAATCACCTCGGATTTATCGAAACACCTTACCGGAAAGTACATGAAGCCAGTGTTGATCTGACCAGCGACGGGATAACATGGCTCAGCGCCGAGGAAGAGGAGGAAAAGATGATTGCACAGGCAAATGCTCCTCTTACCGAAGACGGGAAATTTGTGAACCCAAGGGCGAAATGCCGGTACGAAGCCGATTACCCCTTCGAAGATGTGAACAGGGTGGACCTCATGGATGTCGCACCCAATCAGATAGCATCCATTGCAGCATCCCTTATCCCGTTCCTGGAGCACGACGATGCCAACAGGGCCCTGATGGGGTCGAACATGATGAGGCAGGCCGTCCCCCTTATCAACCCTGAATCGCCGATAGTGGGAACAGGGCTGGAAGCCCAGGTTATAAAAGACAGCCGGATTCTGTTTGTTGCGGAAGGAGACGGTGTGGTTGAGTATGTCGACGCAAACGAGATCGTCATCAGATACACCAGAACCGATGAGGAGAAGTTTGTAAGCTTTGATGATGATCTGAAAAGATATGTCCTTCCCAAATATAAGAAGACCAACCAGAATACCTGCATCAATCTTATTCCGGTCGTAAAGAAAGGTGAGAAAGTCACCAAAGGACAGGTTCTTACGGAAGGCTACGGTACAAAGAACGGAGAGCTTGCCCTCGGAAGAAACCTTAAAGTGGCTTTTATGCCCTGGAAAGGCTACAATTTTGAAGATGCAATCGTTATATCCGAAAAGGTTGTCCAGGAGGACATGTTCACGTCGGTTCATATCGATGAGTACCTTCTCGAGGTCAGGGACACAAAGCGCGGCCTTGAAGAGCTTACATCGGATATTCCGAATGTCAGCGAGGAAGCTACCAAAAACCTTGATGAGAACGGGCTGATCAGAATAGGGGCACACATCATGCCCGGCGATATCCTGATAGGCAAAATCACCCCAAAGGGAGAATCGGATCCTTCGCCGGAGGAGAAGCTCCTGCGTGCCATTTTCGGCGACAAGGCCGGGGACGTGAAGGACGCTTCCCTTAAGGCAGGTCCATCGCTTGAAGGTGTGGTGATCGACAAGAAACTCTTTACCAGAGCTATAAAAGACAGGAAGACGAAGGCAGTTGAAAAACCACTGCTCGACAAGATCGAAGCTGATTTCACAAGGAACATCGATGAACTGAAATCGAGGCTGGTTGATAAACTCTTTATTCTTGTCAATGGCAAAACATCACAGGGGGTAAAGGATTATCTCAATGTGGATGTTATTCCCAAGGGAAGCAAGTTTACCCTGAAACAGCTTCAGGAGGTTGATTATCTGAACGTCAATCCAAACAAATGGACGACCGACAAGAAGAAAAACGACAGCATCAAACAGCTTCTTCATAACTATATTATTAAGTATAAGGAGGTTGACGGTGTTTATAAGAGGAAGAAATACAATATCACCATTGGTGATGAACTGCCGGCAGGAATTGTACGGCTGGCTAAGGTCTATATAGCAAAGAAGCGCAAGGTAAAGGTCGGTGACAAAATGGCAGGCCGGCATGGCAACAAGGGTATTGTGGCAAGGATAGTGCGCGCCGAAGACATGCCTTTCCTTGAAGACGGAACTCCTGTCGACATCGTGCTTAATCCGCTTGGCGTTCCTTCGAGGATGAACCTCGGACAGATCTATGAGACCGTTCTCGGATGGGCAGGCCAGAAGTTAGGGACGCAGTTCTCCACACCAATTTTTGACGGAGCCACTATTGACCAGATAACATCTTACACCGAAGATGCAAAACTGCCAAGATATGGAAAGACCTATCTGTACGACGGAGGAACGGGAGAACGATTCGACCAGCCTGCAACTGTCGGCGTTATATACATGCTTAAACTCGGCCATATGGTCGACGA
>DIKJ01000091.1:16541-27392 GCA_002424525.1 Bacteroidales bacterium UBA5621
CTTGGCGGGAAAGCCCAGTTTGGGGGCCAGCGGTTCGGAGAGATGGAGGTCTGGGCCCTGGAAGCATTCGGGGCAGCTCATGTTCTGCAGGAGATCCTTACCATTAAGTCAGATGATGTAATTGGCAGGGCGAAAGCCTATGAGGCCATCGTAAAGGGAGAACCAATGCCTCAGCCCGGAATTCCGGAATCGCTGAATGTGCTTCTGCACGAACTAAGGGGACTGGGATTAAGCGTAATACTTGATTGAAAGATCTTTCAGGTATTGATTTTTAATATTGTACAAAAAAAATTCAGCATATGTCATTCAGAAGAGATAACAAAACAAAATCCAGTTACTCAAAGATTTCAATCGGTCTGGCCTCACCTGAGGAGATCCTCGATCGTTCCAGCGGTGAGGTGCTGAAGCCTGAAACGATCAACTACCGTACCTACAAGCCCGAACGCGACGGATTATTCTGCGAGAGGATCTTTGGTCCGGTGAAAGATTATGAATGCCATTGCGGCAAGTATAAAAGAATAAGGTATAAGGGAATTGTCTGCGACCGCTGTGGCGTTGAAGTTACCGAGAAGAAGGTCAGGCGCGAGAGAATGGGGCATATATCCCTGGTTGTGCCTGTTGCCCATATCTGGTATTTCAGGTCGTTACCCAACAAGATCGGTTACCTCCTCGGTCTGCCGACTAAGAAGCTCGACTCTATAATCTATTATGAGAGATATGTGGTCATTAACCCGGGCATCAAGGCAGTGGATGGCGTCAAGTACCTCGATTTTCTTACTGAGGAGGAGTATATGGAGATCATCGAATCGCTTCCAAAGGAGAATCAGTACCTTGAAGAGACTCATCCCGATAAATTCATTGCTGACATGGGAGCTGAGGCTCTTCATAAGCTTCTCAGCCGGGTCGATCTCGACGAACTTTCATATTCCCTTCGCCACAGGGCAAATACGGAGACTTCCCAGCAACGCAAGAACGAAGCGCTGAAGCGTCTCCAGGTTGTTGAGGCTTTCAGGGATTCAAAACATGTCAATAATCCTGAGTGGATGATAATCAAGGTGGTGCCAGTCATCCCGCCTGAGCTGAGGCCTCTTGTTCCGCTTGACGGCGGCCGTTTTGCGACGAGCGACCTTAATGACCTTTACAGAAGGGTTATCATCAGAAATAACCGTCTTAAGAGACTCATCGAGATCAAAGCCCCTGAAGTGATACTGAGGAACGAAAAGAGGATGCTCCAGGAAGCTGTTGATTCCCTGTTTGACAATTCAAGAAAAGCCAATGCCGTCAAGACAGATGCCAACCGTCCCCTTAAGTCGCTGAGCGACAGTCTTAAAGGTAAGCAGGGGCGTTTCCGCCAGAACCTGTTGGGCAAGAGGGTAGACTATTCTGCCCGTTCGGTTATTGTTGTAGGTCCGGAACTGAACCTTCATGAGTGCGGCTTACCCAAGGACATGGCTGCCGAACTCTACAAGCCTTTTATCATCCGCAAGCTAATTGAGCGGGGAATAGTAAAAACGGTCAAATCGGCGAAGAAGATTGTCGACAGGAAGGACCCTGTGGTATGGGATATACTTGAGAACGTCCTGAAGGGACACCCTGTACTGCTGAACCGTGCTCCTACACTCCACAGGCTTGGCATTCAGTCATTTCAGCCAAAACTTATAGAAGGCAAGGCAATACAGCTTCACCCGCTGGTCTGTACAGCCTTTAACGCCGACTTCGACGGCGACCAGATGGCAGTGCACCTTCCGCTGGGGAATGCCGCCGTACTTGAGGCACAGATGCTAATGCTGGCTTCACACAATATCCTTAATCCCGCCAACGGGGCTCCGATCACCGTGCCTTCCCAGGACATGGTTCTGGGTCTCTATTATATTACGAAGGGAAGAAGAAGCATGCCGGCCGAAAAAATAAGGGGTGAGGGCATAGTATTCTATTCTCCCGAAGAGGCAAATATAGCTTATAACGAAGGTAAAGTCGACCTTCATACATTCATTAAGGTGAAGGTGAACGACAGGGTGGACGGAGAGATGGTAAACCATATTATTGAAACAACCATTGGCCGTGTAATCTTCAATCAGTACGTACCGGAAGAGGTTGGTTTCATAAATGAGGTCCTGACGAAAAAATCCCTCAGGGATATTATCGGACGCGTCCTTAAGCTGTCGGGAACAGCAAAAACTGCTGAATTTCTCGATTCAATCAAAAACCTTGGATTCTATTCCGCATTCAAGGGAGGCCTCTCCTTCAATCTGGATGATGTTATTATACCGGAGGAGAAGATAAAATTCGTCGATGAAGGGTATGAACATGTTGAGGAGGTTCTCAACAACTACAGCATGGGCTTCATAACCAATAACGAACGGTATAATCAGATAATTGACATCTGGACGCACGTCAACGCAAGGCTCACACAGTCGCTGATGAAACAGCTTTCGAATGACAAGCAGGGTTTCAATTCGGTCTATATGATGCTCGACTCGGGTGCCAGGGGGTCGAAAGAGCAGATACGCCAGCTTTCGGGTATGAGGGGCCTGATGGCCAAGCCTCAGAAATCGGGCGCGGCAGGTTCTGAGATCATCGAGAACCCTATTCTTTCGAATTTCAAGGAGGGACTATCGGTACTTGAGTACTTTATCTCTACCCACGGTGCCAGAAAAGGTCTTGCGGATACTGCTCTCAAAACAGCAGATGCCGGTTATCTTACAAGACGTCTGGTTGACGTGTCGCAGGATGTCATTATTAACGAGGAAGACTGCGGGACCCTCAGAGGGCTCGTGGCTATTGCAATAAAGAAGAATGAGGAGGTCGTCGAATCGCTCTATGAGAGAATACTCGGCCGCACAACAGTTCATAATGTCTTCCATCCTCTTACAGGAGAGCTTATTGTGGGGGCCGGACAGGAACTTACGGAAGAGCTTGCCACGAAGATTGAAGACTCGCCTATTGAACAGGTTGAGATACGTTCGGTCCTTACCTGTGAATCCAAAAAGGGTGTCTGCGCCAAATGCTACGGCCGTAACCTGTCGACAGGACACATGGTCCAGAAAGGTGAGGCAGTGGGTGTTATAGCTGCTCAAAGTATCGGAGAACCAGGTACCCAGCTGACACTGCGTACTTTCCATGTTGGGGGTACTGCTTCGAACATAACTACCGAATCGAGGCTGGTAGCCCGCTATAGCGGTATAGCTGAAATCGAGGAACTCAGGTCTGTTCCTAAAAAAGATCCTGAAAAAGGTGATATAGAGATAGTTATCGGAAGGCTTGGAGAATTGAGGATCGTTGATAAGAAAACCAGTATTGCACTTACTACCCATACCATCCCATATGGATCAAAACTTTATATCAAACCTGGACAGGAGATTGAGAAAGGCAAGCTGATATGCGAATGGGATCCATTCAATGCTGTTATTATATCAGAACTTTCAGGGAAAATCGGATATGATTACCTGATTGAAGGTGTTACATTCCGTGAGGAGTCAGATGAGCAGACCGGATTCAAGGAAAAAGTGATCATTGAAAGCAGGGACAAAACCAAGAACCCGGCTATCAAGATTCTTTCACCCAAGGGTGAGGAACTGAGGGTATACAACCTCCCGGTAGGGGCTCACCTTGTTGTGGAAACAGAGAAAATTGTCGAAGCGGGAGTGGTGCTTGCAAAGATACCTCGTGCAGTGGGGAAATCGGGTGATATAACAGGCGGTCTCCCCAGGGTCACAGAACTCTTTGAAGCCCGTAACCCTTCCAACCCCGCAATTGTTTCGGAGATCGATGGCGAAGTTACCTTCGGAAAGATCAAAAGAGGCAACAGGGAGATCTCGATCAGGTCGAAGTCAGATGAAATCAAGAAATACCTTGTTCCCCTCTCGAAGCAGATACTTGTTCAGGAAAATGATTATGTAAGAGCAGGTATTGCCCTTTCCGACGGAGCTGTTACTCCCTCGGATATTCTTGCTATCAAGGGGCCCACAAAAGTACAGGAGTATATCGTCAACGAGATCCAGGAAGTATATCGTCTGCAGGGTGTCAAGATCAACGACAAGCACTTCGAGATCATTGTGCGGCAGATGATGAGAAAGGTTGAGATTGTTGACCCGGGCGATACCAAATTCCTTGAACGTCAGGTTGTCGACAAACTCGATTTTATGGACGAGAATGACTGGATATATGGCAAGAAAGTTGTTATAGATTCAGGTGATTCTCAGACTCTTCGCCCTGGTATGATCGTTTCGGCCCGTAAGTTGAGGGATGATAATTCAGCACTCAAGCGCCGCGACCTGAAGATAGTGGATTCCAGGGATGCAGTTCCCGCTACATCAAGCCAGGTACTGCAGGGGATTACCAGGGCCGCGCTTCAGACCAACAGCTTCTTCTCCGCAGCTTCCTTCCAGGAAACAACAAAGGTTCTTAATGAAGCTGCAATACTTGGAAAGGTAGACAGGCTCGAAGGACTGAAGGAGAACGTGATCGTCGGTCATCTCATACCGGCCGGAACAGGACAGCGCGAATACAACAGCATAATCGTAGGTTCGCTGGAGGAGCTGGAAAACCTTGCCACTGCCCCGCAGGAAGCTGAAGCCGGGATAGCCAGATAAACTTAATAAGCTAATTATGTCAGATCCGAAGAATCCAAACCAGATCAGTATTGAGCTAAACGAAGAAGTAGCTCAGGGAACCTATTCCAACCTGGCTGTTATAACGCATTCAGCTTCTGAATTTGTTGTGGATTTTGTCCGGATAATGCCGGGAATACCAAAAGCACAGGTTAAATCCCGGATTATTCTCACTCCGGAACACGCAAAGAGACTTGTCGCCGCTCTTCAGGATAATATAGCGAAATACGAATCTGTCCATGGTGTGATAAAGGAAGTAAAAGGATCAACTCCTGTTCTTCCTTTAACTTTCGGAGGTCCGACGGCTCAGGCATAAAAAAAAATCGTTACTTTGCACAGGAAATATGTTACTCATATTAAAAAGCCTGAAATGAGAACAATCAGAAAGATTCTTATAATATTGATAATTGCCGTACCTGTTTTTATCGATGGCGGCTGTAAGAAACAGGCCAAATGCGGCTGTGACGGAGATATGCTGTTTGAGCTTGACAGAGAAATGGCTAATGTCTACTTCACGGAAACCAGCGCTACTTTCTCTCCCCTGACAAACCCTTATGCGACATACAGCTTCTGCAATCCGGGAGAAATGTACGCGAAAATGCGGGAATTTAAATCCGGAGAGCTGCTCCAGGTAACGGGTAAGGTTTTCTGGAATTGCAGTTACCTCTATTCGACCAGCAGTACCGGCTATTCATATCAGTACATGTACAAATACTATGACATACTGGTAACTAATGTAACGACAGATCTTTACGGCAAAAAATAACGCCGGTTTCCCAACGACCTCTCCTTCTCAGCGATCACACATCTGCAATCAAAGCGCTCGCATGCTTATTGATTGTGACTTCATTTTTGTATCTTTCAGGAAATTTTTTGATTGGGCGGTTACAACATATCGTTTGCCGGAGCCGGCAGGGTTGGAGGTGCATTGTGTGAAGCACTGTATGATGCCGGTTTGAGAATATCCCAGGTTGTCTCGCCAACCGGAGAAAACGGAAAGGCAGTTGCAGAGCGATGCAAAGCAGTATGGTCACCCGATCTGATCTTTTCAGACGAAACGGATATTATAATCGTAGCGGTCCCTGACAGTAATCTGGAGGAGGTGATAAGAAAAATAAGATGCCGCCGCGATGCTTTGATAGCTCATACTGCAGGGAGCTATGGCCTGGATGTCTTCCCGTCACACATCATTAATTCCGGCGTTCTGTATCCTTTGCAAACCTTCTCGAAGGGGCGAAGAGTTACCTTCCGGGAACTCCCTTTCTTTATTGAATCATCCGGAGAAGTGGCATTGAACATGTTGAAGAATATTGCCGGGAAAATTGGAGGGAGGGTTTATTTCACTGATACAGAGCATAGGAGGCTTCTGCATCTTTCAGCCGTATTTGTGTGCAATTACGTCAATCACATGCTCCATGCCGGAAAAGAGATCACTGAAAGGGCCGCATTGCCGTTTGATGTACTGGAACCCCTGATACAGGAGACGATTTTAAAAGCAGTTGAGAACGGGCCCGGGAAATCACAGACAGGGCCTGCAGCGCGACACGATCTCAACACTATCGCAAAACATATTGAATTGCTCTCCTTTTCACCCCGGTTACAGACTCTTTACAGGGAAGTGTCGCAGTCGATCATGAGCCTTAATAAAACAGTTGAAGAATGACGAATTTTAAGGAGGACCTCTTAAGGGTTAAAGCATTTGTTTTTGATATAGACGGTGTTCTATCGTTGCAGACCATCAGCCTTAACACTTTTGGTGTGCCCAACAGAACTGTAAACCTGCGGGACGGCTATGCCCTCCAGCTTGCTGTTAAAAAGGGTTATTATGTTGGTGTGATCTCAGGCGCCAACTCCAAAGAATACCTCAGGAGACTTAAGTCCCTTGGCATAAAGGACATATATCTGAACAGCAGAAAAAAAACTGATCATTTCCTTGATTTTCTCTCGCGGCATAAGCTCGATAAATCTGACGTTCTGTACATGGGTGATGATATTCCTGATTATGAGGTCATGAAGATGGCAGGTATCCCGGTCTGTCCTTCCGACGCCGACAGTGAGATACGACAAATCTCTCTGTATGTGTCAGATAAAAAAGGGGGTCAGGGTTGTGTCAGGGACGTTGTGGAACAGGTTCTCAGGCTTCATAATAACTGGCTCGGCTCAGACGCATTTACATGGTAGATAATGAAAGCATTCCTTAACCTGATACGGTGGCCCAATCTGCTTATAATCATTCTGACAATGGTTCTGATGAGATATGCGGTCATTGAACCCCTCTTAAGCAAGATCGATGTAATACTGTTGCATGGCTCGGGCGAGGCAACCCGGATGACTCTTCAGTTCCCGTTGTTCCAGTTCATACTTCTTGTTGCTGCCACCCTCCTTATAACGGCTGCCGGGTATGTAATCAACGATTATTTTGACATAAGGACCGACCTCATCAACAGGGGCGAAGTTATCGTCGGAACGAAAATTTCCAGAAGGAAAGCCATGATGTGGCACACAATATTCAATATTACGGGAGTCGGGGCAGGATTCTATATTTCGTGGAGAGCCGGCTATTTCTGGCTGGGCACGCTTTATCTCATCGTATCGGGATTGCTCTATTTCTATTCTGCAAGCTACAAGCGTCAGTTCCTTGTCGGAAACCTGATGGTGGCACTGCTGACAGCCCTGGTACCCCTTCTTGTAGTATTCTATGAATGGCCGGCACTTTACAGGTATTATATGCTGAATGCCGTTACTTTGCCTGATTTCAACCTTATTTTCTACTGGGTGGGAGGTTTTGCCGTTTTTGCATTTCTTCTTACTCTTTCGCGTGAAATAATAAAGGATATAGAAGATTTTGAAGGCGACAAAGCACACGGAAGGAATACTGTTCCGGTGGTGACAGGCATCAGGGGTGCCAGGATTATTGCAGCTTCAATCAATATAATAATAACTGCGTTACTTTTTATTGTCTGGTATTTTGCCATTAATGACAGGATTACGGTTATCTACCTCATCCTGTTAATCGCCCTGCCGCTGTTGTATGTTGTTTATCAGCTTCTCATAAACAGGAACAGTGAACAGTTACATATCGCCAGCAGGTATATGAAGCTGGTCATGTTCACCGGCATACTATATTCTCTCGTCGTTAAAGCAATATTAACCTGGAATCTGTTCTGAAGATGCTGGCCGATAGTCTGAACAGATACAGGATAATACTGGCTTCAGGATCACCCAGGAGGAAACAGCTCCTGGAAGAAATGGGACTGAAGTTTGAGGTGATAATCACCTCGATCCCGGAGGAGGGTCCTCCGGAGCTTGAGGGCAGGGAACTGGCAATGCATTTGGCGGCAGAAAAGGCCCGTATCCTGAAACCAGGATTGAAAAAAACCGACATTGTTATCGCTGCTGATACCATAGTCTGGTGCAATAACATGCTCCTCGGCAAGCCAGTAGGAACTGATGAGGCAGCGGAGATGCTCAGATGCATTTCGGGCAGGACCCATGAGGTGATTACCGGTGTCTGCATTATGACTTCAGATAAGGAAATCTTATTTTCCGATTCGACAAAAGTCACATTCGGAAAGCTTACGGATGAAGAGATACATTATTACATAGATAATTACAAACCCTACGATAAAGCCGGGGCTTATGGAATCCAGGAGTGGATCGGCTATATCGGATGCAGCCGGATAGAAGGGTCATATTTTAATGTGATGGGGCTTCCGGTACAGCGGCTCTACCGGGAACTGCAGAGACTGGCAGGAGGAGAGCGGTGAGCGTAGAGCGTAGAGCGTAGAGCGTAAAACGTAGAGCGTAAAACGTAGAGCGTAGAGCGTAAAGCGTAGAGCGTAAAGCGTAGAGCGTAGAGCGTAAAGCGTAGAGCGTAAAGCGTAGAGCGTAGAGCGTGAAGCGTAGAACGTAAAGCGAAGAGCGTAAAGTTAGAAAACGATAAACGCAAAACGATAAACGCAAAACGATAAACGATAAACGCAAAACGAATCTGATATGAGAAACAAATTATTGACATTAAGCCTGTTGCTGATACTTCTGGCAGCTCCTTTTATGAGGGCCGATGAGGGGATGTGGATACCCATTCTGATTGAAAAATATAATATCCAACTTATGCAGGAGAAAGGGTTTAAATTGTCTGCCGAAGATATTTACAGTGTTAACAGAGCCTGTATGAAGGATGCGATTGTAATTTTCGGTGGCGGATGCACTGGGGAGCTCATCTCTCCTGATGGACTCCTGATAACAAATCATCACTGCGGCTATGGCCTGATCCAGTCACATTCAACTCTGGAGAACGACTATCTCACGCATGGATTCTGGGCGATGTCGGGGGATGAGGAATTACCCAATCCCGGACTCTCGGTCACCTTCCTCAAATGGATGGAGGATGTTACTGAACGAGTACTTAAAGGTACCGGAAGCAGTTTAAACCCTTCAGATAATGAAAAGATAATCGACACTAATATTTCCGATATAAGAACTGAAGTAACGAGAGGCACCGGATATACATCCGTTGTCAGGCCATTTTATATGGGTAACCAGTATTTTCTTTTTGTCTATGAGACATATAATGATGTCAGGCTTGTTGGCGCACCCCCATCATCGATCGGCAAATTCGGAGGGGAGACTGATAACTGGGTCTGGCCCAGACATACAGGCGATTTTTCACTTTTCAGGGTTTATGCTGGCAGGGAGAACAAACCTGCTGCATATTCAAAAGATAATGTCCCCTACAAACCAGCATATCACTTCCCTGTTTCGTTAAAAGGCGTGAAAGAGGGTGATTTTACAATGGTCTTCGGCTATCCGGGCACTACTTCCCAGTATGTTCCTTCATATCATATCGATATGTTAAAAAACCATATAAACCCGAAGATGATCGAGCTGAGAACTGCAAAAATTGACATTATGGAAGAGGCCATGAATAGCGATCCCCTTATCAGGATACAATACTCCTCAAAGAAATCGGGTGTGGCCAATGCATGGAAAAGATGGATAGGGGAGAACCAGGGACTGGAAAGGATGAAGACGGTTGAGAAAAAGCAGGAGTATGAAAAAAGGATAACAGAGTGGATCAGCTCCGACCCGGACCGGAAAGCACGGTGGGGCAACATCCTGCAACCTTACAGTGAATTGTATGCAGAGTTAAGGGATTACAGCCTGGTAAACACCTATACCAACGATGTCTTTTTCACCAGAGGTGCCGAAGCAGTAGGATTTGCCAGGAATATAAGAGCACTCGCCACTCTTTATGAGGCTGAGCCGGAGAGTGAGAAAATCTCTTCCCTGAAAGAGTACCTGATAAGCTCGGGCAGGAACTTCTTCAGGGATTATGACAGGGAGACGGACAAAAAACTTTTTGTAGCCATGATGACAATGTATGGCAACAATATCAGCACCGGCTGGCAGGTTCCGGAGTACATCAGTTTTCATAACTCATGCAAAGGCAATTTTGCCTCTGTAGCTGATAAGCTTTACGCAAGGACGATTTTTGCTGATGAGGATAAGTATGTCCGGTTTATTGAGGGGTTTGGAAGAAACAGCATTGGGAAGCTTCGGAGCGACCCGTTCTATAATATGTCAGTAGGGGCAGCAAGTTTTATTGAAACCAGGCTGAGACCAGATCTGAGCCGCATTAATTCTGAATTGCAGGCTCTTAATAAAGAATACATGACCGCACAGATGGAATTTGAAAAAGGCAGATTATTTTACCCCGATGCCAACTCCACCCTTCGTGTAGCGTATGGGAACATTGGCGGTTATTTTTCGAGGGATGCTGTTTATCATACCCATTACACAACTCTAAAAGGAATTATGGAGAAGGATAATCCGGCTATCTACGATTATGATGTTCCGGAAAAGCTCAGGAAACTGTACAGGGAAAAAGATTTTGGTCGTTACACCCAGGATGGGGAGGTTCCGGTCTGTTTTATAGCAAACAATCATACAACGGGAGGTAATTCCGGCAGTCCGGTAATCAATGCCGACGGACACCTGATAGGCATCAATTTTGACAGGGCATGGGAAGGAGTTGCCAGCGATCTTGCATTTAATCCGGAACAGAGCCGTAATATAAGTATCGATATACGCTACGCGCTTTTCATTATCGATAAATTTGCCGGCGCAGGGTACCTGCTTGATGAAATGACGATTATTGAATAACCCTTACCCCCCATCCCACCTAAAAGGGGGCTAATCCACTGGCCTTAAGGAGCATTGTCCTGGTATTTGAGAATTA
>DIKJ01000228.1 GCA_002424525.1 Bacteroidales bacterium UBA5621
AGTGGCCATCCTCCGCTTCCGCTCTGCGCCTGCATGAAATGCATCATGTACTGGTCGATGTCTGGCCTTTGTTCGCGGTCAATCTTAATGCAGATATAGTTCTCGTTGAGGTAAGAGGCAGTAACGGCATCTGAGAAGGCCTCGGCGGCCATCACATGGCACCAGTGGCAGGTGGAGTATCCTATTGAGACCAGCACCGGTTTGTTTTCCCCTGCTGCAAGGTCCAGTGTCTCCTTTTTCCATTCCTGCCACCAGACAGGATTATCTGCATGCTGAAGCAGGTATGGAGATGAAGATAGGGCGAGGTTGTTTCTACTGTAACTGTTGCTAATAGTGCTATTCTCAGTCATTGTCCGGGTTTTATTCAACTGCTAAACGCGGCTTAAGTACCTACTGTTGCCATGATTTGAAATTATTTAGGTTATTTTTCTATTCATTTTCTTTATCTGTTCTTTCACAGATCTCTTTCAGATTCTTCAGTGCTTCGGGCCATGTAGTGTCAAAATAGGATCTGTAGTCGTTATCGACATCCAAGTCGACCTCGAGCAGGGTAGTGCCATTGTTATCAATGAAGGTATAATTCTCAAGTGCGCCGGCCCATTTTTCAGCATTCTCCCCGCTGTATATTTCCAGGCTGTTTTCAATCAGTCCGAGATGTTCTATGCTTACAAACCGGTAAGGTACATTTTCCTTTATTCTGCTTACCATTCCTGCAACACTTCCATCCTTACCCGAACCAATAAAAAAGATCTTTGAACCTTTATCCCAGGAACCTTTAAAATGCGATGAGGGATCAAATACTGATGTCCATTCTGCGTAGGTCTTTTCAGCAAGCATGGTTTTATAAACCTTTTCAGCCTTTGCCCCGATATTTATTTCACAATGCATCACTCCGGGTTTTTCGGGCGATTCAACAAAATTCTTAAAGTTATCGAGGATAGCCTGCCAGCCTGTTCGCTGCAATTCAACAGGATTTAAGGATTCAGCTTCAAATGCTTCTGCGACCCTTGTCACTTTCCCGTCGGAAGTAAATGAAGTCTTCACTCTTCTTCCGTCATCGAGGACATATTCAATCAATCTGTATTTTTCCACATTAGTATATTCTCCTGTAAAGTCAAAACCTGAGCTGCCGTCCTTTGCCTCCATCCTGAAAAGGAATTTTCCTCCTGTCCTCAGGTCGTTCTCAGCCCCTGGAGTATGCCAGTCGTCCGACGCATTGTTCCAGTGAATTATGTATTTTGGTTCGGTCCGGAAGATCCAGACTTTTTCAACAGGGGCATTTATAAATGCTTCAATGTTGATGACGATTCTTGAGGATGTTTCCATGACGATAAGATTTTTAGAATAATTACGGATCTGAGACCAGATCCTGATAAATGTTAAAACAAATCATGAATGCGGAATGTTCAACCAACAGGTCAATTTCAGGTTTAAGGACCGGAGCCATGAACAGAAGTGATCTGCAATGTAATCGTCATTGATAGCTTGTGACCACTGACCCACAGACAGGCTGGCCGGCAGCAACGAGGAATGAGGGAGAAGATGTTGTGATGCTTGTCAGCTCATCCCTTTCTGAAGCCTGTTTCCTGCCCGGGGATAAACCTGAAATAAGCACATTTATTTGATAAATATTGCTTAAATATGAAAATATACATTTATAAGCTTTATTAATAGTGATTATTTAAATATATTTGCAAAAAAAGGAATATTGCATCATGCTTAAAAAGGTTACAGGGGAGCAGATAATCGACAGGATAAGGTTTGAGAATCCCTGGTGGATAAGCGGAAAGATCGAAAGCGACTATGACGAAATGCCCAGGCGTTATTATTTTAACCTGTTCGAACCCCTCGCAAAGGAGAAGGAGCCCCGGAGGGCACTTGTGCTGATGGGGCCGCGGCGTGTGGGGAAAACAGTTATGCTTCATCATCTTGTGCACGATCTGATAAAGAATGGCATTCCCCCGGACTGTATAGTTTTCGTTACTGTCGAGAATCCGGTTTACAACAACATCTTCCTGGAAGATCTGTGGTCGCTGGCCAGGCAGGCATCAGGCAATGATGATCTCAAGGGCCGCTATGTTATCTTTGATGAGATACAATACCTTAAGGACTGGGAGGTTCATCTGAAATCACTTGCCGACAGTTACAGGGAAACGAAATTCATTGTATCCGGATCCGCCGCCGCAGCGCTTAAATACAGGAGCAATGAGAGCGGTGCAGGAAGATTCACCGATTTCATGCTTCCGCCGCTCACATTCCACGAATACATCGGTCTCAAGGACCTTGAAAGGATAATTGTGCCGGAAGGACTGAACTGGCAGGGGAACATTGCAGAATTTTATACATCGCCGCATATAGATGAGCTTAACAGGCATTTTCTCGATTACATCAATTTCGGAGGATATCCCGAAGTGATCTTTTCGGAAAGAATCAGACAGAATCCGGGGAGATATATACGGCAGGATATTGTCGACAAGGTCTTGCTGAGGGATTTGCCCAGCCTGTACGGGATCAGGGACGTACAGGAGCTCAATTCATTTTTCACCACAATAGTATATAATACGGGAAATGAATTTTCATTTGAGACCCTCAACATCCAGTCGGGTGTTCATAAAGCCCTTATAAAAAAATATATTGGATATCTCGAGAATGCTTTTCTGGTAAAGCAGGTAAGAAGGATAGATCAGTCAGGGAAGAGGTTCAGGCGTGAGAATTTCTTCAAGCTCTACCTTACGAATCCTTCGTTGCGCAGCGCCCTTTTCTCTCCCTTGAGTCCCAACGATCCTAATCTCGGAAGCATGGTAGAGACAGCAATATATTCACAGTGGATGCACCGGGAGTGGTTTACACCATGGTATGCCAGGTGGCAGAAGGGTGAAGTGGACATGGTCGGACTGAGCGACCGCAGCCTGAAGCCGTTGTGGGCGCTGGAGATCAAATGGTCGGACAGGTATTTTGAGAAGACTTCTGAGCTGAAGAGTCTGGTACACTTCTGCAAGGAGTGCAATCTGAAGAGCGCTTTGGTAACGACGGTAAGCAAGACAGGAACGGTTGAATATGATGGGATTACCCTTTGGTTCGTTCCGGCTTCGGCTTATGCATACACCATAGGGAAGAACACTCTTTTGAAAAAGAGACTTAAGTGATGGATGTAGTAAGCTAAATTATTTTATTCGATAAGCCATAGACATACTTCAAATTGTATTTTACTTTTCGGTTTGAGAATCCGGATATTTTTTTGAGCAGGCTTACTCTTTGTGAATAAAACCACCTGATAATCCCAATCCCTAAAATTAACGAGGTTTATCGGGACGTATCATTTTTACCGGATCAACCCATTCGTCAAATTGCTGTTCAGTAAGAAGGTTCAGCTTTAGTGCCGCCTCCTTCAGGGTAATGTCGCTGGCAAAAGCTTCTCTGACAATTGCTGCAGTATTTTCGTATCCTATATGATTGCTCAGTGCCGCGGCCAGCATTAGTGAATTTTTGAGATGATCCGAGATCCTTTTCAGGTTCGGTTCGATTCCTGCAATACAATTGTCATTGAAAGCCATGGCAGCATCCGCCAGAAGAGTGGCTGATTGCAGGAAGGCGTTAATCATGACGGGCTTGAAAA
>DIKJ01000101.1 GCA_002424525.1 Bacteroidales bacterium UBA5621
GTCGATTTTATCGTATTCCTGTTGTTCCTGACGAAATTAGGGATTGCCACCAAACGTCCGAAACGAACCAGCGCCTGTTCCATCTCATATATCCCCGGCATCGGTGCAGAATCCCGGGGAAGAGGATTGCCGAAAAAATCAACCGAAGGAGGATCAATCCCGGGAACAGTTAAAATCCTGACACCACGATCCTTAAGCGGCGACTCAGCCTTTAGCTTAAATCCTGAGAGCGTTCCAAGCTGGTATGGGTCTGTAATACTTGTTGTCAGCGGCCCGTTAAGAAGCGGATCTGACTGCAATCCGGCAATTTTACCGTTCATAGTCTCCTGCCCTGTTGCTCCGGCCCATTCAGCAAGCGAAGCGAACTCCCCGAATATAACCTCCCCGCCGGATGTCCACCATACATTCCCAAGAAATTTACTGCCCTTGTTCGCTCCGCTGATCAACTGTCCTGTACCCATAAATATGTTGTTGCTGAAAATAAAATTCTCATGATCCGAAGCATTCTCGAAGCTGATAACCGGGGCAGAACTACTGTAAACGATATTGTTATGAATATAACAACTGTTAAGCTGCCTGCTGTCGTCTGATCCGTTCCAGATAAAAAAGCTGCCGGCTCCTTCGGTTGTATGTGCATCATCGATGCTTAAACAATAACGTATAACATTATTCGACCAGCTGGCAGCTCCGGGGTATTGGAACAATCCGTACCCCGCACCTTCATTCTCATACGAAAGGCAATACTGAATAACAGAATTTGTAACTCCGCCATCCAGGTCAAAACCCCCGCCATCTTTTCCCCCTTTTGATGTTTTGTTGCGGTAACTAATACAGTATTGTATGGTGACATTGTCGCTCATCCATGCCCATATACCCACCGGACCGTTACCCTGGCGCGGCATATCCCATCCGTTGTTTGTTGCGGTACAATGGTCAATTACAACGCTGTCGGAAACACCTACGAGGATCCCGTTCCCGCTGTGATTGTCAAGCCGAGTCGGATCGCCCGGATTATTCTCAGCCCTGCAATCACTGATAAGGATGCTCCCGGAGAGCTTCTTATCCGATCCCATTATATTAATTCCGCAGAAGCCGTTATCATAAGCCATGACTTTAATAATTTCCGCATTTCTGCAGTCATACAGGTCGACACCTGATTTCTGAAAACCTTCGGATCTGATATCCTCAATCGTGACATTTTTACAGTGTGTCAATGACAATCCGTTGGAAATATTTCCGTTTTTTCTTCCGTCTCCTTTCAGATCAATATTTTCAATACGCAGGAATCTGCAATCCTCTGCCCTGATGGCTTCCTTTTCACCTCCATTGATTACAGCCTTTACCTTCCCATAGGAGCCAATACAAACGGGAACTGACTCTGTGCCGCTGATGCCATTCAGCAGAAGGTTGCCGTTGAAAACCTGTCCTCCTGCAAACCAGATGCTTGCAGGAGCTTGCTGCAGACGTCTGTTAACCTCCTCAATAGTTCTTAAAGGTTTCCTGACCGTTCCTGGATTTGTATCTTTACCTGTGTGATTATCAATAAACCAGGCCTCGCCGGATTTCGGGTTATCAGTGCTGTTTGTTTTACGTAAGGGGAAGGTGAAAGAGACCGAAAGAAATATTAAGAATATTTTTAAAGTCATTTTCATTGCAATCCGGATTTAACGTATCACTATTGTCCGATTAACTAGAGGTCGCTCCTCCGGAGCTAAAAATTATGATTATTATGATTTCTACAAATAGTTCACTACTACGGAGTTTGGCCTGGCAAAGTCCCGCCAGGGACGGACTGTTTGTAAAAATGAATTACTATTCCACGATCCATTCATATATCCCTGCCGAGAAATCCTTGTTCAGTCTTACCCTGATCTTAACTGCTGATGTTCTGACAGGTTCAAAGGTCTGTGAATCCCAGTTATCTTTTGTAACGGTGTAGGGCGATTTTGCATTTACAGGCTTCCATGTCTTCCCGCTGAGATAAAGCATGTCCCACTCATCCGGGATCCTGCATCCGCCCTGAGGCCCGTCATCAAACCAGTAGATCCTTGTTTTTGAGATGGTCTGCGGTCTGTCAAAGTCATACTGAACGAACTCCCACTGGTCCCTGTCAGGCCACCAGTGATAATAAGTCACCGACCGGTCGTTCGAACCGGCTGGCTCCATCTGGTCATTAAGTGCTGAAAGGGCTCTTGTCATTTTGCTTGCCCTCACTATACTGCGGTATGCAATGGTAGGTGCCGGCAGGGGCCGGGCACTTTCAGGCTTTACAGGCAGCCAGACCATCATCTGGCCCGGACCGCGGTTATTCCACAATGCATAGGGTATCAGGGTAACTGTTTCTTCCTCCGCAAGAAGGATTGGTTCCTTTGCCTGGGTCCGTTTTGTCTGTATGCCTTTTGTTTTAATGATCTGCGTTCCGCCAAGGAGATCCGGAATAAATTCTGTGGTAAATTCAGATCCCTTTCTGACAACCAGGTTAAGGACATTCCCTGTATTGTTGTCGGGCCATTCGGCACAATAGACTACCGGGCCGCGCTGAACCGCGATTTTGTCCCTGTCAGCCTCAACACGCTCGTCAGCTGTGACGATCCTCACTGGCATGGGGAAATCAACACCGATCCTGTCTCCTTTTTCCCATTTCCTGTTTATCACGGCATACCCATTCTCAACGGGGAATTTTTGTGTTTCTCCGTTGACTGTAATACTGTATTCCTCATCGATCTGATCGTTAAACCTGTAGAGGGTCCCTGGTATGGCCTCATTGACAGCCCATCCGGGAACACGCACTTTAATACGGAATTTGCCTGACTTTGCAGGATCAACCAGGAGCTCGGCTTTGCCATCCCATGGAAAATTGG
This sequence comes from Bacteroidales bacterium UBA5621, assembly GCA_002424525.1. Taxonomy (GTDB): domain Bacteria; phylum Bacteroidota; class Bacteroidia; order Bacteroidales; family VadinHA17; genus LD21. The sequence goes on from DIKJ01000101.1 coordinate 2,862, forward strand.
CTTTCTGAGTGATACTGACAGTGTTATTCCCCACCTCAACCTCCGCACTGTTCGAGATATAAAGGTTCACATAAAGTTCATCGGCAGCGGAAGCGTAGATATAGCCGGGAATTGCGGGGACAAACCTTGCAACATTTGACGGACAGCATGCACAGCCAAACCATGCCTGCCGTTCATGTTGCCCTTCCGACTCAAGTGGATTGGGGTAGAAGAACCTGTCAGCCGACAGCGATACGCCCGACAGCATAGAGTTATAGAGGGTTTTTTCAAGTATATCGATATATTTCCCCTCGCCATGAAGGAGGAAGAGCCTGTGGTTCGTAAAAATATTTCCTATTGAGGCGCAGGTTTCACAGTAGGCGGTCATATTCGGCAATACGTAAGGCCCGGCAAAACCCTCATTTCCACCAGTGGCCCCAATACCTCCGGTAACATACATCTTACGGTAGACAATATCCTCCCATATTTTTGTTATGGCATTCAGATAGGCTTCATCCTGCTCTATGGCAGCGATATCAGCCATCCCCGAATACATGTATGTGGCTCTGACGGAATGCCCCACTGCTTCAGTCTGGTCGACCACACGTTCATGTGCCTGGCAATACTGGTCTCCGTGGGGGCCCCTTATATCGAGGAAGAACCTGGCAAGATCAAGGTATTTCTTGTTACCGGTAGCTCTGTAGAGTTTAACAAGACCCATTTCAATAACCTGGTGTCCGGGATAATACTTCAGCTTGTCAGGCCAGAAATCGTTGTACACAAGGTCAGCTGATTTAAGGGCGATATCAAGAAGTGTCCTCTTCCCAGTTGCCTGGTAATGAGCCACTGCGGCTTCGTAAAGATGACCCAGGTTATAGAGTTCATGGCTGAGAACAGTGTCCAGTTCCCATCTTGTTTTGCTTGCCCATTGATGCAATCCTTCGCCTCCGTGCATTTCAGCTATGGTACGGTTGGTATAGAGATAGCCGTCATCCTCCTGTGCAAGGCCGATCTTCCATATCAGAGTATCGAGGTATGCATCAAGGGCCGGATCGGGGAAGGTCTGCAGGGAATAGCTTGCACCCTCGATGATCTTGAATACATCTGAATCGTCGAAGGGGTAGATAGTGAGAAACCTTCCGGTATCGAGTCCTCCCGCAATCTCAAAATTCCTTACCCTGCCCGTTGATTCACAATACCCGAAAGCTATCGGTATGGTCACCGAGGCGTTCTTTTGTATCCTCGGCGCCCAGAAATCGTCTGTAAGCTTTACTGAGGTAAAGGGAACGGGAGTTATCGGGTAATCATCGCCGGATTTTCCTCCCCTGATACATCCGGTGATGATCAGAGCGAGAAGTGCAGCCGGAAACAATACCCTGATTAGCTTATTCATAATGTCTTATTTTGTAAGTTCAAGTACCACAACGGATTTGGCAGGCATATTGATTGTCAGAATCCCGTTTTTGTAAGTAAAGTTACTGAAATTTCCCGGTTTAACTGCTTCTGGTTTTTCGAAACTGTTATGAGCATTTATCTCACCAGCCGTAAGCACCTCACCTGTAACCCTCTTATAGGTTTCTCCTATCACCGGGCAGGTGACAGTTATCTGCTTGTTCGGGTTCAGGTTGGCTATTGATATATGAACCCTGCCTTCATTATCGACCGAGGCTGATGCCGACAAGGCCGGGATACTTCTGTCACCGAAGGCATAATCCTCACATCTCAGGTCGGAGTGCAGAAGACGGGCTTCCTGGTGAACCCTGAACATCCTGAAGACATGATATGTAGGAGTCAGCACCATCCTGTCATCCTTCGTAAGTATAACAGACTGAAGCACATTGACTATCTGTGCGAGGTTGGCAACCTTTACCCGGTCGGCATGGGTGTTGAAGATATTGAGATGAATTGCGGCAGTAAGGCCGTCCCTGATAGTGTTCTGCTGATAAAGAAATCCCGGATTCGTGCCAGGTTCGACATCGAACCAGTTACCCCATTCATCAACCACCAGACCCTTTGTTTTCTGGGGATCGTATCTGTCCATGATATCCTTGTGCCCTTTGATGATAGGGTCCATCTGAAGGTTTGCCCTCATTATCTGGAACCATTCCCTCTCTCCGAATACCGTGGCAGAACCTTTATTGTTCCAGCCGTCCACAAGCGAATAATAATGGATCGACAATCCCTGGAACCTGCCTCTGCTGTTCCCGTCCTTCATAAGGGTCTCGGTCCAGTCAAAACCAAAGTCGTATGGCCCGCATGCTACGCGATAAAGGCGGTTATCCCCGTAATTATTGAGGTATGTCGAGTACTGCCTCATGATATTTGTATAGAACTCTGCTGTCATGTTTCCGCCGCAACCCCAGTTCTCATTGCCGATGGCAAAATATTTCACTTTCCAGGGCTCTTCCCTTCCGTTCTCTTTCCTGAGCCGCGTCATGGGGCTTTCGGAATTGGATGTCAGGTATTCCACCCATTCTGCCATCTCCTGGACCGTACCAGATCCAACATTTCCATTAATATAGGCATCACAGTCGAGCAGTTCGGTCAGCTTCATGAACTCATGTGTTCCAAATGAGTTATCCTCGGTCACGCCCCCCCAGTGAGTATTTACGATTGAGGCTCTCTTCTCCTGCGGACCAATTCCGTCTTTCCAGTGGTAGGTGTCAGCAAAGCATCCTCCCGGCCAGCGAAGGTTCGGAACCTTTATCTCCCTGAGTGCATAAAGCACATCGTTCCTGATACCATAAGTATTGGGAATTCTGGAATCGGTGCCGACCCAGATACCTCCGTAAATGCAGGTCCCGAGGTGTTCGGAAAAATGACCGTAAATGTCCTTGCTGATCACAGGACCCGGATTATTCGCCACAATCACCAGCTGGTTTAAAGTAGCAGTGTTGTCTTTCTGAGCACTGGCAATAAAGCCTGTCTGAAAAAGAATAATTAATAAGATTAAAAGTGACTTCTTCATTTTATCTGTTATTATGGTTTGTAATCAATTGAATTCCTTAGCGATACTTGTTCTACCCCTGATCCTCCAAATGGGGAAGACACCCCCGAGCCCCCCTGGCAGGGGGGTAATCCACTAAAATTAAGAATAATTTCTTAATAATCCTGAATTTAAGCCCGCTTCAGGGGATACCGGAATGAAAACCGGTTTAAATCATCTCATTTTCAATAAACGATCCGAGTTTCGTATATTTTTCGAACAAGGCCTGATATTTCTTTGCCCGTACCGGATCGGGCCGGTACTCTTTTTCAAATCCTCCGCCCATTGCTTTCTGTGCCTCCGGGATATTTTCATGAACCCCTGCCATTACCGAAGCCGCCATGGCTGATCCCAAAGCACATGTCTGGTCTGACGAAGCAACCCTGATCGGCATATTGAGCACATCAGCAACAATCTGCATAACATAGGGATTCTTTTTAGCCACGCCCCCTATTGCTATCACACCGTCGATCCGCACTCCTTCAGAAATAAAGCGGTCGTTGATCATCTTTGATCCGAATGCGGTAGCTTCGACCAGTGCCTTAAATATCCTGGGGGCATCAGAGCCCAGGGAGAGGCCCGTTATTGCACCCTTCAGCTCCTGGTTGGCATCGGGTGTTCGCCGGCCGTTCAGCCAGTCTAGGGCCACAAGCGTTGTCTCCTCATCGTCAAGCGACTCTGCCTTTTTGCTCAATTCTGAAATGATCCTGTCAGCAGTCTCTGTTTTTATTCTCTCCTTCAGGTTTTCATCAATCCAGTCGTACCCTGAAATTATCTCATCAACCGGCCACAGCAGCAATTTACTGAACCAGGCATAAATGTCTCCGAAGGCAGACTGGCCGGCTTCAAGCCCGAGCATGCCGGGAATAATTGATCCATCCACCTGGCCGCAGATACCAGCTACAAGTTTATTTCCCGCCTCCTCTCCCGGCACGACTATCATATCGCATGTTGATGTGCCCATTACCTTAACCAGCTGATAAGGTTTTATTTCTCCGCCAATTGCTCCCAGATGGGCATCGAAGGCTCCCGCTCCGACCTTGACTCCCGCGGGTAGTCCCAGTCTTTCCGCCCACTCTTTCGAAAGGATGCCGACCTCAACATCGCAGGTATAAGTTTCGCTGAAGAGTCTCTCCCTCAGCCCGGCCAGGGCGGGATCAAGCTTCATGAGGAACTCACTGTCGGGGAGTCCGTTGAATTCTTCATGCCACATGGCCTTATGGCCTGCCGCACAACGGCTTCTCCTGATTTTCAAAGGATCGGTATCGCCGGTCAGCAGTGCGGGAATCCAGTCACAATGTTCCACCCACGACCATGCATTTTCCCTTACTTTACCGTTGTTTCTTATTATGTGAAGGATCTTCGCCCAGAACCATTCGGAGGAGTAAATGCCGCCTTCGTACATTGTAAAGTCTTTTCCTCCCCAGTTTTTCGCGAGATCATTTATCTCGGCAGCCTCGCGCACCGCGGTATGGTCCTTCCAGAGAACGAACATGGCATCCGGATCGTTCACGAATTCCGGTTTCATCGAGAGTGGCACACCCTCCCGGTCGACAGCTACGGGTGTTGACCCGGTTGTATCGACGGTGATCCCGGCAATGTTACTGACTATATCAGGGCTTAACCCTTTAAGGGCGTTCCTGACGGTAACCTCAAGTCCTTCAATGTAATCCAGGGGGTGTTGCCGGAACTGGTTGGCCGCAGGGTCACAGAAGAGGCCCTGTTTCCATCTCGGGTAATCAAATACGGATGAACCGGCAATATTCCCATTTGCCGTATTTACCACCACACTGCGAACGGAGTCGGTTCCGTAATCGATTCCTATAACATATTTTTCCCGCATAAGATTAAGATTTTAATTTTTTATGTAGCTCTAACTCGGTGCTCGGTGCTCGGTGCTCGGTGCTCGGTGCTCGGTGCTCGGTGCTCGGTCATTACTGACCGTAATATGAATCCTTACCATGTTTCCGTGTGAAATGCTTGTCAAGCAGGTAATTGTCGACGGGCTCACTCCTGCCAAGCAGAACGGTATAGAAAGCAATCCTGGCTATCTCCTCAAGGGCAACAGCATTGTAAACCGCTTCTTCAGCATCGAGACCCCAGCAGAATGGTCCATGACGGTTGACCAGGACCGACGGTACAGCCAGCGGATCGAGACCTTCCATTCTCTCAACAATGACTTTGCCGGTGTTGCTCTCATAATCGCCGTTCACCTCCTCTTCAGTAAGCAGACGGGTGCACGGAATCGCACCGTAGTAGTGATCCGCATGGGTGGTTCCGAGGGGAGGAATATCCTTCCCCGCCTGAGCCCACGATGTTGCAAAGGCTGAATGCGTATGAACGATCCCGCCAACAGAGCTGTAATGCCTGTATATCAGCAAATGTGTTGGAGCATCTGTCGAGGGTTTATAACGGCCCTCAACCATCCTGCCGTCGGTATCGATCACAACCATATCATCGGACTTCATGCTTCCGTAATCCAGCCCCGACGGCTTGATCACAACCAACCCGCTCTCCGGATCCCTGCCACTGACATTACCCCATGTATGAATAACCAGCCCTTGTTTTACAAGCTCAATATTAGCCTTATAAACTTCCTGTTTTAACCCCTCCAGCATAACTCTTTTTACTTTTTACTTTTTACTTTTTACTTCTTCTAATTCACATCCAGATTGAAATAGAACCCATTCTGCCGTAAAACTTTATAAGTCTCCCTGTTGAACCGGTAATACCAGGCTCCTTTTTTTGATGTCTCTTTCTCCTTTTCGTCAAGCTTCTCCAGGATATTCATCGAAAGGATCTTCTTCCTGAAATTCCTCTTGTCAACAACCCGCTGATATATTGCTTCGTAGAGATCCTGGAGCTGTACAAGCGTGAATCTCTCGGGAAGCAGTTCAAAACCCACAGGCCTGACTTTTATCTGCATCCGGAGATTTGCCAGGGCCCTTTCAACCATTATGTGGTGGTCGAAAATCAGTTTCGGCAGTCGCGACAGTGACTGCCAGTGAGCCCCGTTCAACTCTTTAAGATCCTTATCGATATCCCTTATCTTGATCAGCGCGCTGTATGCAGTCGATATTACCCGGGCGCCAGGGTCCCTGTTAATTCCGCCATAGGTGTATGACTGCTCCAGATAAACATTTCTGAGACCTGTGAGCGAGCAGAGTATCCTGCTGGCTGCCTGATCGAGACTCTCATTTTCATTCACAAAACCGCCTGCAAGCGACCATTTTCCTCTGGCAGGCTCCATGCATCTTTTTATCAGGAGAAGTTTAATCTCCTTGTCCTGAGTATCGTAACCGAAAATTATACAATCCACTGCAACAAGATGGCTTGTATGCTCAGCATATAATTCCATAACTGCTACCAACCTTAAAAGGTCTGATTCTCAGCCTTATTTATGATCGTAATTATCTTATGCCGTCAGAGAGATGATAAAACATCTCATTCCATCTTAACTCTTTCCTGAGTGAACTGATATCGCTTTTCCCGTCTATGACAAGGTACTCGATCCCTGTCATGGAACAGAAGTCTTCAATATACTCTGATGTTATCGCCATGCTGAATCCAGTATGATGGGCTCCACCAGCCAATATCCAGGCTTCGGCGGCTCTCTTCAGATCCGGAAGTGGTTTCCACAGGACGCTTGCTACAGGAAGATTAGGCATTACGGGACACTCCACCACCTCAACCTCATTCACCACCATCCTGAAACGGTTGCCCAGGTCAATCAGTGAAGCGTTAATGGCCCTGCCGGTGGCAGCCTTGAATACCAGTCTCGCAGGATCGCCCTTCCCCCCTATTGAAAGCGGGTGAACTTCAAGCGAGGGTTTGCCGGCGGCAATAGACGGACACACCTCGAGCATATGGGCACCCAGGACACTCATTCCTGCCGGATCGAGGTGATATGTATAATCCTCCATAAATGATGTTCCGCCCTGAAGCCTTGAAGCCATAACCTTCATCGACCTGACAAGGGCCGCTGTCTTCCAGTCACCTTCGGCTCCAAACCCGTAACCCTTCTCCATTAGCCTCTGTACTGCAAGTCCGGGCAGTTGCTTAAGCCCGTGAAGGTCCTCGAAGGTGGTGGTGAATGCCTTGAAGTTTCCTGCAAGGAGAAATTTCTCCAACCCTGCTTCGATCCGCGCAGCATCCTTCAGGGTGTCCGAGCCGGCAACATCCCCGGCAAGATTATACTTCTCCTTGTATTCTTCTATCAGAGCCCCGGCTTCGCTTTCAGATACCGATTCAACAGAGGAAACAAGATCCCCGATACCATAACCATATACAGAATAACCCATCCTTATCTGGGCACTTACTTTATTACCCTCTGTAACAGCTACATCGCGCATATTATCACCAAACCTGGCAACTTTCATCTCAAGTGCATCATGGTATGCAGCGGCAACCCTGACCCAGATGGCGATCCTTCTGACAACATCCCTGTCCTGCCAGTGGCCGACAACGACCTTACGGTTAAGCCTCATCCTCGATCCGATGAATCCGAATTCGCGGTCGCCATGAGCCGATTGGTTCAGATTCATGAAATCCATGTCGATGGTCTCCCACGGGATATCCCTGTTAAGCTGTGTGTGAAGGTGAAGGAGCGGCTTGCTGAGAGCCGTCAATCCTTTGATCCACATCTTTGCGGGCGAAAATGTATGCATCCAGGTAATAAGCCCGACACAGTTGCTGTTATTGTTCGCCTGAGAGCATAGCTCATAAACGGAATCGGGAGTTGTGAGAACAGGTTTGAAGATTACCCTGCACGGGATCTCCGTTGAGTTGTCAAATGCTTCAGTTATCACGGTGGAATCTGCGGCAACCTGCTTAAGTGTTTCAGGGCCGTAAAGATGCTGACTTCCGGTAACGAACCAGACCTCCTTGTTGTTTATTTCATACATCATTCAAGTTACTTTAAAAGTTACACTTTACTACCAGAAATAAATATAGAATGCAACTATCACAACTATAACAATCCCTGAGAAGAAGAGATCCCAGTTGTTCCAGCCGGCTCTGGTGACAGCTTTCTCCTCAGCTGTTGCCGAGCCAAAATACAATCCCCTTATTGCTACCGGATCTGGTTTTGGCGTGACCATGCTGGTGAAGATCATAAGCAATATGACGATAAAGAAGATAACTATTTCATAATGAAGCCAGTTAGGCGCAAGGAACAATTTATGAAAAATGCTTGACTCAGCCAGGTTTTTGCCGAAGACAACAAATCCGAGCCGTGTCATACCGAGAATAAATCCTGAGACAAGACCGTAGAATCCGGCTTTGGGGGTTATCCTCTTTGAGATAACTCCTAACAGGAATACTGCTGCTATACCGGGAGCAAGCATTGACTGGACATCCTGAAGGTATTCGTAGAGAACTTTTCCTATTCCTTTCATGACAGGGATCCAGAGTATTCCAAGAACAACAACAACCATGGTTGCTATCCTTCCTACCCTGACAAGCTCTTTTTCAGGAGCTTCCGGTTTATATTTCTTGTAGAAGTCGACGGTGAAGAGGGTAGCAGAGGAGTTATAGAGTGAAGCAAGTGAACTCATAAGCGCAGCAAGTATCCCGCCAACCACAAGTCCGGTGAAACCGAGCGGAAGCAAATTCTTGACCATTGCAGGGAACGCGGCATCTGAATCAGTAAGAACCATGAGACCCTTCTGGTTAAGGGCGTAGGCAATCATCCCGGGAATAAGGAATATAAAAACCGGCGAAAGTTTGAAGGTCGCACCGAGTATTGCGCCTCTTCTCGATTCAGTCTGGTTACGCCCTGAAAGAACCCTCTGGACAATGAACTGGTCGGTGCACCAGTACCAGAAACCGATGATCGCCGATCCCAGGATAACTCCGGTCCACGGGAACTCAGGGTCTTGCGGGGACCTCATAAGATTGGTCATGGTGTCTCCTGCCTCGTTTATCGGAACTGCCCTGCAGATCTCCATCATTTCTGACCAGCCACCCAGTTTTATAAGTCCGATAACCAGGATGGCAAGCGAACCGATCAGCAATACGGGCGTTTGCAGAACAGAGGTGTACAATACTGCCCTCATACCCCCCAGAGTTGTGTAGACACCGGTCAGGAGGACCAGGGCAATGGCACTGATCCAGAAAAAATCTATCCCGAATATCGATTCAATTCCAAACACCTCCTTGAATACAATACCACCGGCATAAACTGTAACTGCCACTTTGGTAAGGACATAGCTGACAAGTGAGATTATTGATAGAAACGACCTTGAGTTTCGATTGTATCTCTTCTCAAGGAACTCCGGCATTGTGAATACTCCGCTCCTTGCATAGAAAGGAACGAAGAACCACCCCAGGATCAGGATGATCCAGCCGTGCATCTCCCAGTGAGCCATTGCCATACCGCTGGAAGCTCCGGCTCCTGCAAGTCCCACAAGATGTTCCGAGCCGATGTTGGAAGCAAAAATTGATGCACCAATCGCCAGCCAGGTGGCATCCCGGCCGGCCAGGAAGTAATCGGTGGTGGTCTCTTTTCCCTTTCTGACAACCCACACAATTATTGCTACCAGTCCAAGACAGAAAAAACCCAGGACTAACCAGTCTAATGTTTCCATAATTATTCTTTTTTACGTTAAGTTAGTTATGTCGATCCTATTTCAGATCTGATCAGGTTATTAATTGGATGAATTACAAGTATTTCGGTTAAAAGGTTACAGGGTTCTCATCAAATTTACAAATATATTTTTTAAATGTAAGCTATACACTTAAACTTTTTTTTGAAATTTTCTTTAATTTACGGAAACGGGGAGGACGGAATGCGGAAGATCCGCTGGCGCGGATTCTGCTCACCGAAGGTAAACTATGAAACCTTATTGCTACCCCATTCCCTGAGGGATGCCTGAATGAATTCAATAATCCTCTGGTTTTCATCCTTCCCGCTGCCGGTAACGCTGAAAGGTTCACCGAAGCTGAAGTATATCGGCTTTTCAGGATCGAGCGGCCCCAGCTCCCTGACCACTCCGCCCTGCCCCCAGAAATCAGTCTTTAGTGCAAACGGTACAATTTCCACCCCGGCTTTTTTTGCCAGCTTCACCCCGAGAGAATTAAAATCTTCCGGCTTAAAGACAAGGCTCCTTGTGCTCTGAGGGAAAATAATTACCGACCTGCCTTCCGACAGGATCTTAGTTCCATCATTCATCACCGCTTCAAGATCTTTCCGGGGATCTTTCCTTCCCACCACGATCGGATCCCTCGATTTCATAACATCCCCGAAAAGTGGATGCCTCACAAGGCTCTCCTTCACTACGAATGTTACCTCCCTGAAAGGGGCAATAATACATGGAAGAACCATCGTCTCAAGCGTGCTCATATGGTTTCCGATGAAAAGAACAGGCTTCTCTGATTTTGCAATATTATCCAGCCCCGTGATATGAAATCTGCCTCCAGTTTGTTCAATAAATCTGAAAATATAGTATGATGAGTCGGACCAGGCTTTGGTATCATATGCCCCCCATCTGGCTTCTTTCCTTGTTTTCAGGACAATATATGCGAACCTGAGCGTAAACCAGACCCGGTTACCCTGCAGGAACCGGTACCAAAGACCAGATTTTCTTACCGGAGTATGGTAAGAATGTGATCCAAAATATTTCTCCGGCATCAGATTCATAATCAAAAATCAGTTATTTTGAATTTTACAAAACAAATACTCATTCTATATGCCGTAAAGTTAGATTTGATTTTTAATTTTAAAAACCTTTTATAACGAAACCTGATTTATGGATCTGCCCCTTTTAGATTCGATAGTTTTCTTTGCCCTGGTCACGGGCAACATCCTCTTCGGTGCCAGCTTCTTTTTCAGGAACAGAACACCGGACCAGTTCACGGCAGGAAGCAGAAACCTCCCGGCGTTTGCGGTAGGAATGTCAATATTTGCCACATACGTAAGCAGTATTAGCTTTCTCGCATTACCCGGGAAGGCATATATGTCCGACTGGAATGCCTTTGTGTTCAGCCTGTCAATTCCCGTCGCAACAATTATTGCCATCAGGTTCTTTGTACCCCTTTACAGGGGCATCGGAAACATTTCTGCCTATTACTATCTTGAATTGCGCTTTGGAGCCTGGGCAAGGCTTTATGCATCACTCTGCTATATCCTCACACAGCTGATGCGCACCGGGGCTATCCTGTTACTGCTTGCCCTTGCTCTCAATGCTCTCTTCGGATGGAATGTCAGCACAATTATCATCCTTACAGGATTTATGGTAATGCTCTATTCTATGCTTGGAGGGATAAGGGCCGTTATCTGGACTGATACTATTCAGGCTGTAATTCTGATCGCAGGGGCGCTTATCAGTGCTGCTTATCTTACCTTTTCAATGCCGGAAGGGCCCGGCCAGATCTTTAGCATTGCCTTAGAGAATAATAAGTTCAGTCTCGGCAGTTTTAGTCTAAGCCTTGCTGATTCGACATTCTGGGTAGTTTTGATCTATGGGTTATTCATAAACCTCCAGAACTACGGAATAGACCAGAACTTCGTACAGCGCTATATGACTACCGGGACCGACAGAGAAGCAAAATCATCGGCCCTGTTCGGATCATTGCTGTACATACCGGTATCCCTTGTATTCTTTTATATCGGAACAGCACTTTTCTCCTTTTATGCGGCACAACCCGACCTGCTTCCAGATTCTCTCAGGATTCCCGGATCAGGCGACAAGATTTTCCCCTTTTTCATTGTAGCACAGCTTCCTGCCGGAATAACAGGCTTGCTTGTCGCAGCAATATTTGCAGCAGGTATGAGTACTGTCTCCACAAGTCTGAACAGTACCGCAACAATTGTTCTTTCAGATTATTATAAGAGATACTTCAACAGGGAAGCCAATGAGAAGCAATCCATGGCGGTGCTCTACATCTCTTCCTTCCTGACCGGTACGGCAGGCGTTGTAATTGCGCTCCTGCTTGTAGGCGTTGAAAGCGTCCTGGACGCATGGTGGTCTCTCGCATCGATCTTCAGCGGGGGAATGCTGGGTCTTTTCCTGCTTGGCTTCATTGCCAGAAAAGCAAAGAACTCAGATGCCGCGACAGGGGTTATTATCGGCGTTCTTGTAATCAGCTGGATGAGCCTTTCACCGCTCTGTTTTAACGGAGATAAGCTCCTTGCCTTCAGGAGCCCCTTCCACAGCAACCTTACTATTGTGTTCGGAACCATGGTAATATTTCTCACAGGATTTATTTTAACTAAATTTGTAAAAACACACCCCAAGAAATCATGAAGAAGATTCTTATTATCTCCGTCATCTGTGTGATGACCTGTTTCTCAACTGCTCACAGCCAGTATATGGGAGAACAATGCATTGTGAAATCCGAATTTATCTACCAGCCTGAAGATGTACCATTTCCAAGCTGTCATGCATCCACGATCATCGAAACAAAAACAGGACTTCTTGCGGCCTGGTTTGGAGGCACCGCCGAAAGAAATCCTGACGTGGGGATATGGATAAGTCATTATAAAAAAGGCAAGTGGTCGGTCCCGGTGGAGGTTGCAGACGGTGTCCAGCACAAAGGAAAACGGTGGCCCTGCTGGAACCCGGTTCTGTACAACACCGGAAAAGAAATACTTCTGTTCTTCAAAGTTGGTCCGAGCCCGTCGACATGGTGGGGAGAAATGATGACTTCCTCCAACAACGGGAAAACCTGGTCACGGCCATACCGACTTCCCGAAGATATCTCAGGTCCGGTGAAAAACAAGCCCGTGCTTCTCGGCAACGGGGAACTTATCTGCCCTTCGAGCACCGAGCATGACGGCTGGAGGGTCCACATGGAGTTTACTTCCGATAACGGACTGACATGGGAACGGACTCCCCCGCTGAATGAAAAGAATATTGGAGCCATTCAGCCTTCCATCCTGACTTACCCTTCCGGCATGATCCAGCTGCTTTGCCGGAGCAGAGAGTCGCAGGTTCTGTCATCATGGTCGGAAGATAACGGACGCACATGGAGCGAGATGGTTCCTTCCGGTCTGCCAAACCCTAACTCCGGCACCGATGCCCTGACGTTGAAGGACGGGCGCCAGCTCATTGTTTATAATCATTTAACATCCGGCCGCTATCTTCTTAATGTTGCTGTTTCAGATGACGGAAAAAACTGGCAGGCCTGCAGTCTCCTCGAAAATGATGAGCCCGGGAACGAGTATTCATACCCTGCAGTAATACAATCAAATGACGGGAAGGTGCATATCACCTATACCTGGAAGCGGAAGATTATTAAACATGTAGTTCTGGATCCGCTTAAGATATCTGCAAAACCAATAATAAACGGAGTATGGCCCGACTGATGTCGTCGCGATCCTTATACTCCTCCGGAAGGCATAATAAGCAGGGCTATTGAAAGTGCAACCAGGATGCCCACAGCGCTCCATCCGATAATATTCTGAAAAGGCTTGTTCACATACTGCCCCATTATCTTCTTATTGTTTACAAGCAACATCATGCTTATCAGGACAACCGGAAGTATGAACCCGTTCAATACCTGGGTCCAGATTGAAATTGCTATAAGTGGAGCATTCGGTATCATTATTATTATTGCGGAAATGATAAGGATGCCCGTGTAGAGGATATAAAATTCCCTGGCTTCATCCCATTTCTTATCAATTCCGGATTCAAATCCAAATGCCTCACAGATAAAAAAGGCTGTAGCGAGAGGGAGTATCGTGGCAGAGAATACGGAAGCCACGAAAAGGCCGAAAGCAAATACATGCGATGATAACTTTCCTGCAAGTGGTTCCAGCGCAAGAGCGGCATCTTTTGCCTCATTGATAATTATCCCGTTGGGGTGAAGGGTTGCACCGCAGGCTACCATGATAAAGAAAGCCACTACAACTGTCACCACGCACCCGACAGTTATATCTGCAATTGTATAATTGTAATTCTTCATTTTAAGCCCCTTTTCGATTACCGTGGCCTGCATATAGAATTGCATCCAGGGGGCGATTGTTGTCCCGACAAGAGCGATGATCATTGTAAGGCTCTGGGTGTTCATCGCGACCTGCGGCCTGATAATTGCCGTCCCGATCTCTCCCCAGTCAGGTTTACTCATAATTGCAGAAACTATATATGTGAGAAGTGTAGCGCTGAAAATCAGAAAGATCCTTTCTGCAATCTTGTAGGTCCCCTTAACAACCAGTACCCAAACCAGAAAAGCTACAACCGGCACTGAAATATATTTTGTCACACCGAAGATCTCCATACTGCCTGCAACACCTGCAAATTCCGTGGTTGTGTTGCCAATGTTCGAAACAAGCAATCCTGCAAAAACAAAGAAAGTGATCTTAACCCCGGCATTTTCGCGGATAAGGTCTGAAAGACCCTTGCCGGTAACAATGCCCATCCTGGCATTCATCTCCTGGACTACCATCAAAACAATGAATGAGGGGATCAGTGTCCAGATCATCCTGTATCCGTAAAGAGCGCCTGCGACAGAGTACGTCGTTATTCCGCCGGCGTCGTTGTCGACACTTCCGGTAATGATTCCGGGGCCCAGGATGGCCAGAAAGAGGGCCAGGCGTTTGAAGTACTGTTTTTTTTTGATTTGCAATTTCTGCATGTCTCAGTCTCTTATCTCTTTCTGGACCTTCTTTTGCCCATAAGCTCCTCAACAACATCGTCCACGATAACCATCCCCAGAAGCTGGTTGTTCCTGTCTACAACCGGAACCGCAAGCAGGCTGTACTTTGAAATTATAACTGCTGCGGCATCCTGCTTCTGGTCATCAAATAACAGAATTGGTTCGTGATTCATGATCTGGTTCACTTTAAGCCCGGGATAGGCAAGAACAAGATCCCGGAGACTGAAGGTCCCGATAAGCTCATTATCCTCATCGGTTACGCAGATCTTGTAAAGCTCGTGCGGCTCCGGCTTTTTGTCACGCAGCTCTTTAATAACATCGCTGACACTTGTTTCAGGGCCGAATGAGAGGTAATCGGTAGTCATGATGCTACCAACAGAATTATCAGAATACTCGAGCAGCTCCCTTACCTCCTGAGAAGACTCATCATCCATTTCGTTGAGCAGGATCTCAGCTTTCTCATCCTCCAGCTCATCGAGAATATCCGCCACCTCGTCAGCCGGCATCTTCTCGAGCACATCGGCAGCCTTCTCAACCGGCAGGTTCTCGACTATATGGATCTGGGCATGTGTTTCAAGTTCTTCCAGCACATCGGCAGCCTTCTCTTCGTCGAGTGATGAAAATACCGACATGCTGGACTTCTTTCCAAGGTCCTCAAGAATATCAGCCAGGTCGGAAGGGTGAAGAGTCTGGAGCCTGGAATAGGTTTTTGAAAGCTTGATATTCAGGTTTGAATAATCAATTGCCTGCACATCCTCCCAGAGGATATATTTGGCAGGTATGCTACCCTTGAAAAGGGAAATAAATTTTTTCAGTGGCTGAGCGATTCCTATGCGGCGAAGGAGTCCTTCAATACCAATATCCACCGCAATGGCAAAAGTGCCCATTGTCACGGTGACCAGCCTTATGTCGTTCACCCTCACAAGCTTGCGCCCGTTAAGGTCAACTATCTGTTTGTCAAGAACATTTTCCACCAGGAAAAGCCCGTTGGCAATTTCGTCTTCCGGGAGATCGGCAAGGCTGGTACATATGACGTTGAGTGCCTCCCTGGCTTTGATGACCCTGAAAGTGCGGAAGGAGTAGTTTATCACCTGCTTGCCGACCTTCATTTTGACACCGGTGACAAGCTGTCTGCTAAATTCGTCTCCTTCCACCGGTATTGATCTGGTAAGCAGATCTCTGATCACACCAACAGAATCACCGTTCGGATCAAATACTTCTTTTCCGACCAAACCGCTTAAATAAAATGTTGTGAATGAAGTCATAGTCACCTCCTTTTAATTTTTGATACAAAAGGAGGCAACCTGTGAGCAGAGTACTCCTTTTGTGTCAGAGTCTTATACTATATCCCGCAGGGCCATCGTCCATCTGTTCCTGTAAATTGATTTCGCGGCAAAAATAGTTGTCACAGGAATATGATCCAAATTATTACCGGATTTTATTTTGAGAAAATTTCTAAGGGAGTGCCTTAAGTTCGGAGTGCCTATAATTCGGGGTGCCTTAAGTTAATGTAACTAATCCAATAACTTCAGGCACTCCAGGCACTTCAAACAATAAACGGAATCACCGCTTTCCGCTTAGCGGGATAATCAGGAAATTTCTCCTTGTACCATTTATGGGAGCTGATCGCCCTCGGGAAGAGATTGGCAAATGTAAAGACTGCAAATGCAAGTCCCGGGAGCGACCAGGTCATGACCGCCCAGCCTGTCCATTCGATTATCTCCCCGAAATAATGCGGAGAGGATATATACCTGAAAAGCCAGCCGTTCGGAATTACATACTCTCCCTGATTTTCCTTTCTCAGCCTGCGCAGTTTCTCATCAGCTATTTTGTTGATTATGAACCCTGTAATGAACAGGATAAATCCGATCAGGAATTTCCATGTCATCAGCCATGAAAATGTATAATAGTGAAGTTTAAAAATGCCATATCCGTTTACAAATCCGTTCAGACAGTTGAACAGGATCGCCATCAGAACCAGAATGACCGGATAAGACTTCTCCCTGCCCGACTGGCTGAAGGGATAAATAAAAGTCCGGTGCAGGTAATGCGATACCCAGAGAACCAGAAAAATAGTCTGAATCATATGCATCCTTCCTGAGAGAAGAAAGAACAGGATCATCAGGGCCGGTGACGGGAATTCCATTATCATCCATGCCCATTTGGTCTTTATTACCGGGCCCCATCCCGATCTTAAGAATTTGCCATAGGGAGCTGAAATAAAAAACAGCAAAATAAAGACGATCGCAGCAAGGGCGAATATCAGGATAACAGAGTATTTATAAATTAGTTCCATAATTCATCCATGGTTATTTTCAGTTTCAGGAGGAATAAAGAAAGGGAATATTTTTTATTTTTTGTGATGCTGTGACAAGTTTTCAGTTCTTGTTCAGACTCTTGTAGAGATCAAGTAGTTCTCCTCTTATTCTGTCCTTATCAAACTGTTTTATCAGCTGCTCCGATATTTTCAATCCTTCATTATAAAAACTCCTGTCGTTGATCATTCTTTTTATAAGTAGTATAAACTCCTTCTTGTCACGAGCCTTCAGGTAAGGATTTTTATAAAGTTGACTGTAAACCTCCAGGTCTCTGAATATCACAGGTATCCCGCTGGCAGCTGCCTCCAGTGGTGATAACGGGCAAAGCTCATGATATGACGGGAAAATCATCAGATCTGAAGCTGCATAAACGAGTCTCATCTGCTCCAGACTGATCTGTCCGGTAGCCTTAACCCTCTCCCCTGCCTCCCTGAATTTTCTGTTAACCCTTCTGATACCTTCAGTCAGAAATCCGAAAGGGCGGCCACCGGCCCAGATGAATTTCGCATCAGCAACTGTTTCAGCTATCTCAATAAAATCCTCAATCCCTTTGCGTCCCTCCAGCTGACCGACTCCCAGGACAACAAAATCATTTTCCGTATATCCCAATGTCCTGCGACTCAGACTTCGGTCTTCTTCTCTCCTTTTCCAAAATTCTATATCAACAGGATTACAGATCCTGACAATCTTTGTTTTTGCCCCTGTACTGACAATAACATCTTCAACGATCGGTGATACTGCAATACAGATATCAGCATAAGAATAGACTTTTTTCAGACCCCAGCGTACAAAAGGCATAAAAAGCTGCCAGGCAGGGAAAGAGCCCTTGATGCAATCAGGAGTTACATGAGCTGTAAAAACTCTTCTGCCCTTGTATTTTCTGCCCTTCCAGAAATAATAAAAGAAATATGTATGGCTGTGAAAAACATCACCGGTACCCTCTCCATTGACAACAACCTCTATATCATCCTGCTCTCTCATCAGATCAACATGATTTAAAAAAGCAGTATGTACACCGGTGCCCTTAACAACAAACTGTGTCTCGGATATTACATGTAATTTCATTTGCAAGATTTATTCAAATTCTGAAAAAACTCACAAATTGCATTGATCAAAATTAAGAATAAAATGAATTATCTGATACTTTCATCATTTACTGAATTTTCTATCTCAATATTAATATTAAAATATGGACGAATATCTGCAATAAGTAATATCAAAACTTAGTAATCGCGGATCAACTTATGCTTTTTTGTATATATTTGACCAGTCTTTACTCATATATGCCCTAACTGTGAATATCTTACGAAAAAAACTCGCAAGCTACGATGCCCCGCAGAAGGCTATGGCTGCAGGAATTTATCCCTATTTCAGGGAAATTGAGTCGGATCAGGATACCGTTGTGACCATTAAGGGGAAAAAAGTCCTGATGTTCGGATCGAACAGTTATCTTGGTCTTACGAACCATCCGAAAATCAAGGAAGCCGCTAAAAAGGCTATTGATAAATACGGCACAGGCTGTGCCGGGTCGAGATTTCTCAATGGCACTCTCGATATCCATATAGAGCTGGAGGATCGTCTGGCAAAGCTGGTCGGCAAAGCCGGAGCCCTTTGCTTCAGCACAGGCTTCCAGGTTAATCTGGGTGTGGTATCGGTGCTTACGGGACGGAGGGATCACGTGATTCTGGACGAACTCGATCATGCCTCAATAATCGAAGGCAGCAGACTCTCCTTTTCCAGGGTCCTCAAGTTCAAGCACAACGACATGAGATCCCTCGAGAGCAAGCTGAAGATTTGCACTCCCGAAAGCCTGAAGCTTATTGTTGTGGATGGCATATTTTCCATGGAGGGAGATATAATTAAACTGCCGGAGCTGGTCAACCTTTCAGAAAAGTATAATGCCACCGTCATGCTTGATGATGCTCATTCCATTGGCGTTTTAGGTAAAAAGGGAGCCGGAACTGCGGATCACTTCGGACTGACTGACAAGGTGGACCTCATAATGGGAACCTTTTCCAAATCGCTGGCTTCGCTCGGTGGATTTATCGCTTCAGATGACGAGATAATTAACTTCATTAAACATAACTCCCGGTCGCTGATCTTCAGTGCGAGCATAACCCCCCCGTCTGCCGCAACGGTACTGGCCGCCCTTGATATTATGGAATCAGAACCTGAACGGATCCAGCACCTTTGGGATTTGACCAGCCATGCCCTTGAAGGTTTTAAAGAGGCCGGATTCGATACCGGAAAATCAGAGTCTCCGATTATTCCTCTTTTCATACGCGACAATATAAAGGCATTACAGCTGACTCAAATGCTTCTGGCCGACGGGATCTTTGTCAACCCGGTTGTCTCGCCGGCAGTGCCTAAAGAGGACAGCCTGATCAGGTATTCGCTGATGGCAACTCACACTAAGGAACAGGTTGAAGAATCAATCGATAAAATAACGAAGGCAGCACAAGAACTGGGAATATTAGCCCAATAGTTTATCAAATAAACACCTTGATATTACATAGAGAAACACAGAGTCCCGATAGCTGTCGGGATCACAGAGAATCACAGAGGATGAGAACTCTGTGCAACTCTGTGTCTTTTTCTAAGTGCAACTTTGTGTAGTAAGAATTAACTTCAGTATGAAAAAAGTCATTCTTATTACGGGTGTATCCTCGGGATTTGGGAAACAGATCTCCAGACTTCTTGTCAGAGCCGGTCACATCGTGTACAGGACCGTGAGGTACGAGCCGGCCCCGGGAGCAACCGAACATCTTCTTAAGATGGACCTCACGAATTATATATCCATCAGGAATACTGTAAATACCGTTCTCCGGAGAGAGGGAAGGATCGATGTATTGATCAATAATGCCGGTATGCATACCGGAGGACCGATTGAGACGACATCATCCACAAATATCAGGCTGCAGATTGAAACCAACTTTATTGGAATGGCAAACCTCACAAAGAAGGTGTTGCCCGTCATGCGCAAACAGGGAGGTGGTACCATAATCAATTTCAGCTCAATAGGGGGGCTAATGGGTCTTCCTTACCAGGCATATTACTCCGCCAGCAAGTTTGCGATCGAGGGATTCAGTGAGGCCCTGCGGATGGAAGTCAAACAATTTAATATCAAGGTAATAGTTATTAACCCGGGTGATTTTCATACAAACAATACCCTTAACAGACGGAAATTTCTTCCCTCTTCCGTTGATGATGATCCTTACCGGGAGCAGTTTAAGAGAACCCTGGAGGTCATAGAAAAGGATGAAAATAATGGCTGGCTTCCTCAGTACCTTGCAAAAAAAATAATCAGAATAATTAATTGCAGAAACCCGAAGCAAAGATACATTATCGCACCATTTGAACAGAAACTTGCTGTGCTCCTTAAGTATATCCTGCCCGGCAAGCTTTTCAGGAAAATACTTGAAGGGCATTACAGGATAAAATAACACTATATGCGGAGAGAATCAGATCTTGAAATATATTTCGGTCAGTATCGCAGACATATAGTCGGTATCGACGCTGAAATAGATACTCCATACGGATTAAAGAAGCTTATATATGCCGACTGGATAGCCAGCGGCAGGCTTTATGAGCCCATAGAAAAGAGAATTTCTGAGGAAATTGGCCCCTTGGTCGGCAATACCCACTCGGAATCGACTGCCACAGGAAATGCAATGACTCAGGCATATCATCTTGCCCAGAAGATTGTCAAACAGCATGTTAATGCAAATGAGGAAGATATCCTCATCTTTACGGGCACCGGCATGACCTCCGCTATTGCCAAGCTGCAAAGGATCCTTGGCCTCAAGGTGCCCGAGCAGGCTATCAACTACTGTGTGTTTACACATGGTGAGTACAACTCCTGCCGCGATATTCCCAACGAGAACCGCCCGGTCGTTTTCCTTACACATACCGAACACCATTCAAACCATACCTCCTGGTTCGAGACACTCGCAGATGTGGTCATTCTTGAGCCATCGGCCGGTCTTACAGTCAATCCCGATACTCTGCGAAAAGAGATCATAAAATACAAATCGAGGCCTTTGCTGATCGGATCTTTTACGGCATGCTCAAATGTTACGGGGTATATGCCCCCATTCCATGAACTGGCAAGGATAATGCATGAGCATAATGGTTATTGCTTTGTTGACTTCGCGGCTTCAGCCCCCTACGTGGATATTAATTTGCATCCTACCGATAAAATGGAACAGCTCGATGCAATATTCTTCTCGCCCCATAAATTTCTCGGCGGCCCGGGAAGCGCAGGAGTCCTGATCTTCAACAAAGAGCTCTACAAGAATTACACACCCGACACGCCCGGTGGAGGGACCGTCAAATGGACCAACCGCTGGGGCGAGTACAGCTATATAAGCGACATTGAGGTGAAAGAGGACGGCGGCACACCGGGCTTCCTCCAGGGAATAAAAGCAGCCCTTGCAATAACCCTTAAGGAAAAAATGGGGACAATGCTTATCCGGGAGCGTGAAGAGGAACTTGTAAGTCTGGCATTCAGAGGATTATCAGAAATTCGTGGATTGCACATACTTGCCGATAATATAACAGGACGGCTGGGAGTCTTCTCCTTTTATCTCGACAATATTCATCACAATCTTGCTACAAAACTTCTGAACGACAGGTTTGGCATACAGGTCAGGGGGGGCTGTTCCTGTGCCGGGACTTACGGTCATTTTCTCCTGAACGTTGATTTCAGCCTCTCGAAAGAGATCACCGACATGATAGATGCCGGAGATTTGTCCCTGAAACCAGGATGGATAAGACTCTCTCTTCACCCCACCATGACTGACGAAGAACTTTTATATATTATTGATGCTGTCCGGCAGATCTCGGAGAAGGCTGATGAATGGGGAAAGGATTATTGTTACGATCAACACACAAACGAATTTCATCACTGCAGTCACAAAGAAAACGATAAAACCCTGTTTCTGAACTGGTTTAAACTTTAAATATCTGAAAACCAAAAATCACTGTCATGAAGTTCAGATCCCTTTTCATTTTAAAGGCAGTTATTCTTCTGCTTTCTAACGGATGTGCCGGTCCTGAAAAAGAGATAATAATCCATGACCTCAGGTGTGAAAACCTTGCCGAACCCGTCGGAATTGGGACAGATGCACCCCGGTTAAGCTGGAAAATCCGTTCTGCCGGAAACGGTACCAGGCAGACAGCATATCAACTTCTGGCTGCCAGCGATCACAGCCTTCTGAACGAAGAAAATGCCGATCTCTGGAATTCCGGGAAAGTGATTTCTTCAGAATGCGTGCTTGTTCCATACAATGGGAAGATCCTCGGTTCACGCTCCCTGGGCTACTGGAAAGTAAGGGTGTGGTATGAAAATGATATGATTTCGGAATGGAGTGATCCGGCATCCTTCAGCATAGGTCTTTTAAATGCATCTGACTGGGTTGCGGATTATATCGGATTCCCTGACAGGGAAGGCCGCTCTGTATCCCCGCAGTTCAGAAAAACGTTCGATCTCTCCGCAAAACCGGAAAAAGTAATTCTCCATGTCAATTCCCTTGGTTATCATGAGGTTTATCTGAACGGAGAAAAAGTAACTGATTATGTACTCAGCCCCGCTGTATCCCAGTTCAACAAAAGATCAATGGCCATCACATACGACATTACCTCATCACTCAGGACCGGGAAAAATGACATTCTCCTGTGGCTCGGCCAGGGCTGGTACAGCAAAGGGTTGCCGGGCGTCGTTGATGAAGGCCCTCTTGTCAGGGCACAAATGGAACAATTTAATAACGGATTATGGAGCACTTTCCTTTTCACCGACGCAGCCTGGACTGCAAGGAACAGCGGGTATTACAACACCGGCACCTGGAGGCCCGGCAGATTCGGGGGAGAACTGGTCGACGGAGCAATCGTTCTGCCGGATTTGTCAGGCGAAACACTGGATGAAGCAGTATGGGAACCTGTGATTATAGCAAGACCGCCGGATCATGAGGTGTCTCCTCAAATGACTGAAAAGAACAGGATTGTATTGGAAATTAAGCCGGTAAGTATTCAGCCGGCCGGCGACAACAGCTGGCTGATTGATATGGGGACATCCCTTACCGGGTGGGTCGATATCAGGTTTCCTCAACTGCAGACAGGACAGGAAATAATTATTGATTACAGCGATCGCCTCGACAAATCCGGAAAATTTACCAGTCAGAACCAGCAGGACCGCTATATAGCGTCAGGCAAAAACAAGGAATCATTCCGCAATAAGTTCAATTATCACTCTTTCAGGTATCTGAAGATATCCAATCTCATGCAGGAGCCTGCAGCTGAGGAAATCACTGCCTTACTGATCCATACCGATTACAGGATGGCATCATCATTCGAATGTTCCGATCCGGATCTTAACATGATCCACGACTTGGTGCTTCACACCCTCAGGTGCCTGAGCCTCGGAGGTTATCTTGTCGACTGCTCCCATATTGAGCGTCTGGGATACGGAGGCGATGGTAATGCTTCCACTCATACGGCCCAGATAATGTTTGATCTGGCGCCTCTTTACAATAACTGGCTGCAGGCATGGGTCGACTGTATCCGCGAAGACGGCGGGATGCCTCACACAGCGCCCAATCCATATCGTGCCGGCGGAGGACCCTACTGGTGCGGTTTCATAATCACCGCTTCATGGAAAACATACCTTAATTTTGGCGACACCCGCCTGCTTGAAAAATATTATCCTGTAATGCAAAAATGGCTGGGATATGTTGAGAAACATTCCCCTGACGGATTACTGGAGCCCTGGCCCGAGACAGATTACAGATCGTGGTACCTGGGCGACTGGGCCACCCCTGAGGGTGTGGATCAGACCAACCCGGCTTCTGTCAGTCTTGTAAACAACTGTTTTATTGCAGTCTGTTACGAGACTATGGAAAAGATAGCAGGTGTTATCGGGAAACATGATGATATACAGGTATATACCACTAAAAAAGAACAGCTCAGGAAGATCGTTCATAATGAATTGTTTGATTCAACCAGCAATAAATATGGAAGCGGTTCACAGATCGATCTCACCTATCCCCTTCTGGCCGGGATTGTTCCTGACTCGCTCAGAGAGGCTGTAAAGCAGAACCTGGTTGATGAGATCACAATAAAACACAATGGTCATTTTGCATGCGGACTTGTAGGGATACCGGTCTTCACAGAATGGGCTGTAAAAGAACATGAAACGGATCTGATGTATTCGATGCTCAAGAAAAGAGGTTACCCGGGATATCTTTATATGACCGATAACGGAGCAACTGCAACATGGGAGCACTGGGACGGAAGCAGAAGCCGGATACACAACTGCTATAACGGGATAGGCTCGTGGTTTTACGAGGCTCCCGGAGGCATACGCACCGATGAGAATTACCCGGCCTGGCGGCGTCTGTTGATAGATCCCCGGATCCCGGCCGGCATAACATGGGCAAACACAACAAAAGAGACTCCTTATGGAACAGTCACGGTTAACTGGAACCTGGAAAAAGATATTCTTGAAATTTCAGTAAAAATACCGGTCGGATGCACTGCTGCTGTGGCAATACCGGAAAATACAAAGAGCTTCAAACTGAACGGCCGAAACTTAAAGACCGGAGAGCCCTTTATTGAATTGGAAAGCGGAGAATATAATTTACGGTTCAGACTATAATCAGTCTTCGTTATTTTGCGCTTGCACCTACGCTACCTCCTTCGCTGAAGCTTCGGAGGTCAAAGAAAGCTTCGGCGCACGAAGTCGCGCGTCATTCGGCCTGCGGCCGTCATTTGCCCTGCGGGCGTCATTCATTGTTAACTACCGAATGACAACCGAATGACTATTAAACCTAACTTAACGTTTCCAGATTCAGCTAAAATATTCTTGACTGATATACATCTGTTTGCTACCTTTATCATGAAACGAAAAAAGGATAATCCATTCCATAACAAATCCTTTTATGCCCCACGACGTTTTTATTAGTTACTCGAGCGTCGATAAGAACGCTGCTGACACTGTTTGTTCGATCCTTGAACAAAACGGCATCCAATGCTGGATGGCACCACGAAATATCACCCCGGGAGTCGATTTCGCAGAGGCCATCATCGATGGGATCAGATCATCAAAAGTGTTTGTCCTGGTATATTCATCAAAATCGAACAACTCCAAACAGGTCATCAGGGAAGTGGACCGGGCAGTAGATACGGGACTACCCGTTATTAACCTCAGGCTTGAAGATGTGCCATTGTCAAAACAACTGGAATACTATTTAAGCAGCGTCCACTGGCTCGACGCCATGACCCCTCCGCTGGAAAAGCACGTTAATAAATTATCCGGAGTGGTTAAAATTTTTCTTGAAAGTGATGAAGTCAAAGAAGATGATCTTGAAAAAGCCATCCGGGATGGAACACTTAAGGTGGGGCATGGTAAAAGATCCATGGCTGAAGCCGGAAAACCATGGAAGAAGGCAGCAATAACTATGGCAGTTTTGGGAGTGATATTGGTTGCCGCACTGCTGATTGGTTTGCCCCATTGGAAACAGAAAATATCCCTTGAAACCACAGCAATGGGTAAATCAATTGCCGTATTGCCCTTCACAAACCTGAGCAACGATCCTGATCAGGATTATTTCAGCGACGGGATGATGGAGGAGATCCTTGACCGGCTCTTCAAGATTGGCGACCTGAAGGTGATTTCGCGCACTTCCTCCATGCGTTACAGAAATACCGACAAGTCGATAAAAGAGATTGCTGGTGAACTGGGAGTTGCCAGTATACTCGAGGGCAGTGTGCGCAGAATGGGCAATAACGTGCGAATTACCGTTCAGTTGATCGATGCCCGAACCGATGCCCATTTATGGTCAGAGATTTATGACGGAGATCTGAGTGATCTGTCACGCATATTTTTTATTCAGAGTGAGGTGGCACAATCCGTGGCAAGGGAACTGAGAGCTGTCTTATCCCCGCAGGAGATAAAGCTTATTGAGAATATACCCACAACAGATCTTGTTGCCTATGATAATTTTCTAAAGGGCAAGTTCGCTGCCCATAAATTCAACAAGGAGGACCTTTCTTTGGCAATGCAATATTTTGAACAAGCCAAAGAAAGAGATCCTGACTTCGCACTTGCATATGCAGGTATTGCCTATGTATGGATATTCCGTCAGCAAGGTGGGATAGCAACACCTGAAGAAGCCGTCCCAAAAATGATGGAAGCCGTCGAAAAGGCCCTTGAACTGGATAACTCACTTGCTGAAGTACATTACATGAAAGCAAATTTGAATGTCCTGGGATTATGGGACTGGGAGGCAGGTGAGTCATCATACAAAAAAGCCATTGAGATCAATCCCAATCATGCCGAGGCACACGCACTATATGCACAACTGTTGTACTTATTGGGGCGGCAGGAAGAAGCCATGAAACATGCTGAACTGGGTATCAAGCTGGATCCTGGAAGCATTGTGATAAATATGTGGTATTGCGCTGTACTGTTATTGGATGGTCAGTATGACGATTGTATAACCATGAGTCACGAAGTCTTAAAAAATAATCCCACTTACTCAGCTTTCCATGGTATTTTATTTACTTCCTTTCACATGAAAGGACAATACGATGAGGCCTTTGAGGCGATAAAATTATCGTATAGATATGACAGCCAGAATTTTGATCACATTTTTGATCAATATGATCAATTAGGGTATGCAGGCACAATGAACCTTTTTGCTGATACCCTCTTTGCCCAATTAAAAACTGAATGGTCTAGTCCTGCCGGAATTGCAGCGGTTTATTGTTATGCCGGAAATAAAGAAAGGGCCCTGGATTGTCTGGAGCTTGCTTACAAAATGCGTGATGTTATTGTCATTTACTCTGGATCATATCCATTTTTTGCCATAATTCATGACGAGCCACGCTATCAGGAAATCATGCGAAAACTCAACCTGCCGATCAACAGAATAAAACCAACATAGCCATGCCCGGCATCATCCCCGGTTACGAATACGACGTTTTCATCAGCTACCGCCAGAAGAATGAAGGGGTGAAAGGGAGAAAGGGTGAAAGGGAGATTGAGCGATGCGAAAATCCGCAGAGCAGAAAGGGGAGTAAAGAAGGATGGGTGAAAGCTGGGGCATTTTATTGGTAAATTTAATACTGAAGCGAACATGCCACACGACGTATTTATAAGCTACTCCAGCATTGATAAAACTGCAGCTGACACCGTTTGTTCTGTCCTTGAACAAAACGGCATCCAATGCTGGATGGCACCACGAAATATCACCCCGGGAGTCGATTTCGCAGAGGCCATCATCGATGGTATCAGATCATCAAAAGTGTTTGTCCTGGTGTATTCATCAAACTCGAACAACTCCAAACAGGTCATCAGGGAAGTGGACCGGGCAGTAGATGCCGGATTACCAGTTATAAACCTCCGGCTTGAAGATGTGCCATTGTCAAAACAACTGGAATACTATTTAAGCAGCGTCCACTGGCTCGACGCCACGACCCCTCCGCTGGAAGAACATGTTGATAAATTATCCGGAGTGGTTAAAATTTTTCTTGAAAGTGATGAAGTCAAAGATGATGATATTGAAAAGGCCATCCGGGATGGAATACTTAAGGTGGGGATTGGCAAAAGAAACATTGTTTCAACAGAAAAACCATGGAAGAAGGCAGCAATAATAATGGCAGTTCTTGGAATAATCTTGATTGTCGCTCTTCTGATTGGTTTGCCCCATTGGAAACAGAAAATTTCCCTTGAAACGACCTCAATGGGTAAATCCATTGCCGTATTGCCATTCACCAACCTGAGCAACGATCCTGATCAGGATTATTTCAGTGACGGGATGATGGAGGAGATCCTTG
>DIKJ01000249.1:0-23755 GCA_002424525.1 Bacteroidales bacterium UBA5621
CGCAAAAGCCAAATTACAACATTGGGGGGAAACCTTTCGGGAGTACCCCTCTTTTTACTATTTTAGTCGGACACTAGTGATTAATTTTATTAAAGTATTTTTTTGAAATGTTTTTGGTTTGTTCATATTAAATCACTTATTAATAGTTTTATTA
Source organism: Bacteroidales bacterium UBA5621 (assembly GCA_002424525.1). Classification (GTDB taxonomy): domain Bacteria; phylum Bacteroidota; class Bacteroidia; order Bacteroidales; family VadinHA17; genus LD21. The sequence continues at coordinate 155 of DIKJ01000249.1, forward strand.
TTAATTAGTTGACCTAGCCTGACCTAACCTAACCTCACAATTGCCTATGGAACATTTCGAAAACTATTCCCAAATCTTTAAACTACCGTAAAAGGTACAGGGTACCTTCTTTTGGTTGGTTGTGTACATTATTAAGATCTTAGATGCCGGGGACCCGGTATCTAAGATCTTGTTATCGTATTGATATTTTGTTAAAAGAAAAGTAATCAATTTGTAATTACAGACATTTCATTCTGATGTTTGTATAAAAAAGATGAGAATTATGAAAATAACAATCCTGTTTATTATTGCTTTAACCTGCAGTCTTTTCGGAACCTATACTTATGCCAATGGTGACTTAAAAAACAAGATAAAAAATGGTCCCGGCAGTGCTGAGTTACAGCAAATCCGTATCACCGGAACTGTTACCGATGAAAGCGGTGCTCCATTACCAGGAGTAAACATTTATATCAAGGGGACAACTGTTGGTGCAATTACTGATACAAACGGGCAGTACGCATTAACTGTATCGGATCCAAATGCCGTACTGGCCGCCTCCTTTATTGGTTATGTCACTGCTGAGATTCCTTTATCTGGCAGGACTATAATAGATGTAGTCCTTGTAACTGAAGCTCTTGCCCTTGATGAAGTGGTAGTGGTTGGTTATGGTACGCAAAAGAAAGTTAATGTTATCGGTTCTGTGGTTACAATTTCAACCTCAGAGATTACGGCCTCACCGACAAGCAAAGTATCGGCTGCTCTTGGCGGCCGTTTACCCGGACTTGTTGTGCAGCAGACTACCGGGGAACCCGGGCGTGATAATGCTGATTTACTGATCAGAGGTCAGAATACTCTTGGCAATAACGCGGTACTGATCGTTGTTGACGGAGTTCCCGGACGTGATCTGAACTCCATAGAACCGGGAGATATTGAGAGCCTGACGGTACTAAAAGATGCATCGGCCGGGATTTATGGTTCACGGGCCGCTAACGGGGTTATTCTTGTTACAACCAAAAGAGGTACTGAAGGTGCACCTCGTTTTGAATATGATTTCTATCACGGATGGGGACAGCCAACGGTGCTGCCCAAAATGGCTGATGCACCTACTTATGCCCAGCTGATAAGGGAAGTGGAAGCTTATCGGGGTATATCCGAAGCTAACATGATGTTCTCACTGGAAGATATTGAAAAATACAAATCCGGCGAATATCCATGGACACATCCCAACACTGACTGGTTCAAGGAGACTTTCAAAGACTGGTCTAATACTGGCCACCATACTTTCAGAGTTTCCGGGGGATCAAAAACCATCAGGTATTTCGGATCTTTTGGCACCCAGTCTGACGACGGACTATATAATAGAAGCGCAACAAAATATAACAGGTATAACCTGAAAGCCAATATTGATGTATCCATCAACGACTATATCACGATAAACTTTGACTTAAACGGATCAGAGGAGGATTTGTCGTTCCCGACTAAAAGTACCAGTTCTATTTTCAACGGATTGATCAGGAATTTCCCTACAGGACCTGCTTTATGGCCCAACGGACTTTATGGACCTGACATTGAGTATGGTGATCAACCGCTTGCAACATCCTCATTCGATGCAGGCTTCGACGATGACAAACGTTACCGCAGCCACAACATGGTTACGGCAACTGTCAAAATTCCATGGATTCAGGGTCTTGCAGTTACCGGTAATTATGCATATGATATGTACTTCCGGGTACGGAAGTATTTCGTTAAGCCCGTAACATTATACTTTATGGATAAGGCCGGATATCTGGCTGCAGGAAACACCGGCAAAGAGGATGGATCAGCTTTCCTTACAGGAATACCCAGGGGAACAATAGCTGAGCCAAGGCTGACAGATTACTATGATGATGCCAGGACAATCACCAACAGTCTGAAAATCAGTTATGACAGATCGTTTGGAGTTCATGCTGTCGGTGGTTTTGTTGCTGTTGAAAGTATGGATTACCTGAGCAAGGGAATTCAGGGGTACCGCAGATACTTTATCTCTGATCAGTTACCATACCTTAATGCAGGAGGCACAGATGAAATGAATAATGCTTCATCAATAAGTCTTGATGCAAGGCTTAATTATTTCGGAAGGATAACTTACAACTACAGCGAAAAATACCTGTTTGAATTCACATTACGACACGACGGTTCACTGAGGTTCTCGAAAGATGCGGGCCGGTGGGGTACCTTCCCCAGCGTACTGGCTGGATGGAGAACATCCAGTGAAGAATTCTGGAAGAACAATATGGGCTTTATAAACTATTTCAAGCTAAAGGCTTCGTGGGGTCAGATGGGTAATGACGCAGTTGCTGCATTTCAATACCTGACTTCCTATGGGTTCAACACAGGTATTGTCTCAGGCCCTGCCAAGGCTTATGCCGCCAGTCTCTTACAGGCCAGCACCCCGAACCCCAATATAACCTGGGAGGTTGCAAATATTTTTAACGTCGGGTTTGAATCACAATGGTTTGCCGGCAGGATAAGATGGGACTTTGACGGATTTTACCAGAGGCGTTCCAACATTCTTTGGAAAAGAAATGCAACGGTACCCGATTTTACAGGGATAGCACTTCCAGACGAGAACTTTGGGATCGTCGACAGCAAAGGATTTGAGACCGTGCTGGGATATAACGGCAGATCGGGCAGTTTTGGTTACTCGGTCTCCGGCAACTTTGCATTTGCCCGTAATAAGATAATTGAGTATGACGAACCCGAGAGAACAGTGCAATGGCAGGTTTTAACAGGTCATCCGGTCGGGGCAATACTCCAGTATAAATTTATCGGGGTATTTAACGATGCAGATGATATGCCAGGATACCCAAGGGTAGCCGATTCGTATGCAGCAAATACAGGTGGCGGAGGCGGTGTCATTATCGAAGACTTTAATAAGGATGGCGTGATAAATTCCGATGACCGTATCATATATGACTTCACCACAAATCCTGAAATTACTTATGGCGTGACAATAGGTCTGAACTATAAGAATTTTTCAATCAGTACTTTGATCCAGGGTGTCGGTAATACATGGTACAGGGCCGGTTTCCCGATCATGGGTAAATGGGGTAATTATTTCCAGTATTATGCCGACGGAAGATGGACCCCGGATAACAAGACCGCTGAAAAGCCAAGAATTTTTGAACGGGTCGAAGAGTACTGGAGAGAAAACTACCTGACAAGTTTCGATTATTATAATCATGCCTTTTGCCGGTGGAAAAGCCTGGAGATATCTTACTCTGTTCCCCAGAGTGTACTGAAGAATATCAAAATAAAGGATTTGCGTTTGTCTTTAACAGGGCAGAATCTTGCATTGCTTTATAATGCCTTTGATATGAAGATGGATCCGGAATTAGCCGATGTTACCAGCTATCCGCTTCATAAGGTTTATGCTGTTGGAGCGAAAGTTATTTTCTGATCTTAACTGTTAAAATTTTACGTTATGAAACCCACATGTACTGCAAACACAAACACGTATGTATGTAATTTTAAGACATGTGGATTCCATCAGACCATTAAAATAAAAATTATATACTGATGAAAAAACTTACAAATATTATTCTGTCTTTAATCCTGGTGCTTTTACTCCCTGCATGCGAATCAGAGCTTCTGGATAAAACACCACTGGATTCATACTCTGATGTAACAGTCTGGTCTGATCCTGCTCTCGCCAGCGCTTATCTGAGTTACTGTTATCACTATCTGAATTATGGACTGCGGGCGGTAATGCTGGGTTCGGTTGCTGACGAAATGCCCGTAGGAAGGGGGAGCAGTTCCCAACCCTATAATTTGGGCACTATTTCTCCGGATAATCTGGGAGGAGCACAAGGCAACCCGTTCTTTACTCATTTGTCATGGTCCGCGGGTAATTGGCAGAATGTCCAGAGAGTTAATATCTTCCTTGATAATATTGATCTGATAAAAGATAACTATCCGCCTTCTGAGCAGGCAGCAGTTAAAGCCAAAACAGATATTCTGAAGGGAGAGGGACTGTTTCTGAGAGCCTTTGTTTATCACAACTTTTGCCGTTTGTACGGCGGGGTTCCTATAATGAGTACCGCAAACAGGCTGGGAGATGATTTCGATGCGATTAAACGAGCAACATTCCAGGAAACTGTTAATTTCATTGTGAAGGATTGCGATGATGCAGCAGCCCTCCTGCCCTTAAAGGCTGATCAGGTTATGGGAAAGGCTACAAAGGAAGCCGCCTTAGCCCTGAAATCAAGGATTTTATTGTTCGCTGCCAGCGATCTTACTGCTGACGGGACTGCAGCAAATGAGCTTGTGGGGTACGCAAACCCTAACAGGACAGCTCTCTGGACTGCGGCAAAAAATGCAGCTAAAGCAGTTATGGATCTTGGAACAGCCAGTCTGGCTGATTTCGGAGCGCCTGACCAGGATGCCGTAGCCAATAATTATTTCAGGTTTTTCATGGCTTATAACCTGGCCAGCGATGAAGTTATCTGGGGGAGGATGTTCCTCATGAGCCTTGGACAAACCCACCGTATTAACCAGACGAACGGTCCCAACGGGATCAATAACTTTGGGAGAAACGGCCCTCTGCAGAGCATGGTTGATGAATACGAAATGAGAGACGGTTCAAAATTCTTCGACCACTTCGAAATAGATGCCAATAAGTATTACAAAAACAAATCTGCAGTATTTGGTTACGAAAATCCTTACTATGACCGTGAACCGAGATTTTATGCGAATGTGCTGTATGACAGCGCTCTCTGGCAGCAACGCCCTGCAAACCTTCAGCCACAGGATCCGCTTGGAATATACGAAAGACGTACCCACAGGGTGATGACAAGTGGAACCACCTATACAGAAACATTTGGTCTCGATACCCGAAAAGGCCCGTTATCGCCCGGTAACGGCTGCTATGGAGGTTATCTCACAAAGAAATTCATGGACGTTACAAGCAATGGGGATGTACAGAATAACCAGAATATCTGGATATATATGCGCTATGCGGAAGTATTACTTAATTATGCCGAAGCCTGCCTGGAACTAGGAGAAACTGATGAGGCTGCCGATTATATTAACATTATAAGGAACAGAGCTGCTCTTCCTGACTTCACAGGCGATATTAAAGAGGCCCTGCGCCATGAAAGAAAAATCGAGCTTTATGGCGAAGAGAGCAGATGGTACGATATCAGAAGATGGAAGATCCTGATCGAGACTATGACACCCCCTCTGGGTGGAATTGATATCCTTGAGATTAAGGAACTTGATGGCACATATACTACAACATGGAAATGGATCAAGGCACATGCAGACAATAAGCCTGAAGCAAAATTGTACTGGATACCTATCGGAACAACTGAGATGAAAAAGGCGCCTCAGCTGATCCAGAATCCGGGGTATTAACTTTTCAGGCTATCAGGTAAAGTAATATACTGCCCTGTGGCAGTATATTACTTTTATTTGTTGCTTTCTTCCATCTCTGATTCACTTCAGGCACTACTGAATTAATTTTAAATTAAGCACTCGTTACTCCGTTGTTAAGGCAGATATTTTGTTTTAATAATTTTTTGTTAAAAAAAGTTAAAGAGTTCAAAACAGGGAAAAAGAAGGTTATTAATGCCTGAATAAAGCCGAATTAGATTATTTTTACCTGAGATAACTAATCATAAGTCCCGTTAAAGGCTCTCCGGCGAAGAAGGAGAGCCTTTAACGGGACTTAAAAAGGAGATGAAAATCTGACTGATAATTTTAATTACAACCTTAATTAATACATTATGACAACCCGAAGAGAGTTTATTCAGAAAGCAGCACTGGGTACGGCAGCAGTCACATTCAGTGCAAGAAGCTATTCCCGTATCCTTGGGGCTAACGACAGGATCCGTGTCGGAATAGTTGGTTATTCTGACCGTTTCAGAGGTTCGTTGAACCAGGCATTCCTCAGCCTGGCAAAGGAGATGAACTTTGAGTTCACAGCACTCTCCGATATCTGGAGCCTTCGCAGGGAGGCAGCGGATAAGTTTTATAAGGAAAGGGGAATAAACCTGAAGCTCTATCGCAACAACGAGGAGCTTTACAGTGCTAAGGATACCGATGCAGTAATTATCAGCACGGCCGATTTCCAGCATGCGCTCCATTGTGCTGAAGCTGTAAGGGCGGGCCGCGATGCTTATGTTGAAAAACCGTTTGCCGAAACAATGACCGATGCACGCGTCGCCCTGAAAGCTGTTCAGGAGACCGGCAAGATAGTTCAGATTGGTTCACAGCGCCGGAGCGCCGTCAATTACATTGCTGCAAACGATTACCTGAACTCCGGCAAGTTCGGCAAGATAGTCATGGTGGAAATGACATGGAATGTTAACCAGCCCGGCAGATGGAGGAGACCCGGCGTAGTGCCCCTTCTGAAAGAGGCCGACACCGACTGGAAAAGATACCAGATGAATCGTCCGGCTGCTGCCTTCGATCCAAGAAAATACCTGGAATTCAGGCTCTTCTGGCCCTATTCATCCGGCATTCCGGGCCAGTGGATGGCTCACCAGATCGATACCGTACACTGGTTCACAAAGCTTGCTCATCCGCGCAGTGTTGCAGCCAACGGAGGGATCTACCTCTGGAAGGATGGCCGCACCAATTTTGATACCATGACGGCTGTGTTCGAATACGGATCTCCGACAAATCCTGACATAAGCTTCCAGGTTGTCTATTCTTCACGTTTCACCAACTCTGCAGGAGGAGTAAAGGAACTTTACTACTCCAACGGGGGTATGCTGAATCTCGATACCAACAAGATAACACCCGAAGGCGGTCTTCAGGCCCGCGATGCGAAGGCCATGAACATGGAAGCCAACCTTCTCGAACCGTTTGATCTGCCCGGAATAAGAGTAGAAACAGCTGCCGATACGGGAGGTGACTCAATGACAACCGCACACATGAGGAACTGGATGGAGTGCGTGAGAACCAGAAAGACTCCAAACGCTGATGTAATAGCAGGATATAATCACTCAATAGCCAATATTATGTGTACCGCCTCCCTCAGAACAGGAGAAAAGGCAACCTTCGATGAGAAGACTCAGGAAGTGATGGCCGGAGGAAAAGTTTTTCAATATTAATACAGGAATTTTATGAGACAGACAGAAAAAAAATTCGTTAACCGCAGATGGTTCACAGCTTTGCTTGCGGTTAAAATACTGATCCTTGCGACATGCCTTGCAATAAATGCCCAGAAGCCCGCGGAGAAGGGGGTCAGGCTTGTAACTCTGGATAATATGGAGAAGGTGGATGTTTACGTTGACGGAGTGCTCCTCACATCGTACCGTTATCCGAAGAATCTCGAGAAACCGTTCCTTTATCCGGTCTGTGCGCCCAACGGGTCGGTGATAACAAGGGGATATCCTCTCGAGCCCCGGGCGGGCGAAAGGGTGGACCATCCCCACCAGGTAGGATTATGGTTTAACCACGGTAACGTCAACGGCCTCGATTTCTGGAACAACTCTTCCGCCATCCCTGCAGGAAAAAAGGATGCCTACGGTCATATTGTTCACCAGAAGATCGTCAGGGCTGAAGGCGGGAAGAAAGGAGTTCTGGAAGTTGTGACACACTGGGACGACAATAAGGGCAACACTGTGCTCACTGCAAATGTAACGTATATCTTCACAGGGGATAAGACTTCCCGGACCATCGACCATATTGTTACACTGACTGCGGCTAACGGACCGGCTACCATCACGGATAACAAGGAGGGTCTGTTCGCACTCAGGGTTGACCGGGCTTTTGAGATGCCTTCAAATGAGTCATTGATCTTTACTGATGAAAAGGGCAATCCGACCACCGTGAAGGCCACAAGCAATGAAGGAGTGACAGGGATGTACACCTCGAGCCAGGGACTGAAGGGTGATGCGGTATGGGGTACAAGGAATGACTGGGTCTGTCTGTCGGGAATAAAGGATAATGTCAGAATAACATTTGGCATATTCGACCATCCGAAAAACCCGGGTTACCCGGCTTATGCCCATGCCCGGGGATACGGTCTCTTCTCGGTAAATAACCTTGGGGAAAACTCATATGACCCGAAAGTGGAGAAGAAGGTTTATAACCTGGCAAAAGGAGAATCAATGAGACTCGTTCACAGATTTTACATCCAGTCAGGATCCGAACTCACTCCCCAAAAGGCGAACAAGATATTTAAAAAATTTTCAAAGACATATTGAATCATAAAAACTGCAGTAAAATCTTTGCGTGGTACGGGCGTTGCATGCAACGCCCCTTCGGCGCTATAAAGAAAATCCGGTAAAACCAAGTAAATAACTATAATAAACCTTATTAAATGAAAAAATCCCAAATAATGAAAACAGGATCGGTCTTCGTGATGATCCTTATGTTTTTCCTCTCGGTTACCACCCTGACTGCTCAGAAGGGGAAGCAGGAATTCTACGAGATAAGGGTTTACCATCTTTCCCAGAAAGCTCAGGAGAACCTGATCGACAGCTATCTGAAGGATGCTTACCTGCCTGCCCTTCACCGTGCCGGCATTGCGAAAGTCGGGGTCTTCAAACCGGTTGAAAGTGATACCGCCTTCGGTAAAAGAGTCTATCTTTTCATACCGTTCAAAAAAATGGATCAGTTCCTGAAGCTACAGGGAGTTCTTGACAAGGACCAGATATACTTCCAGGCTTCGAAAGATTTTATTGATGCTCCCTATAACAGCCCGCCTTTCTCAAGGTATGAGAGCATTCTGCTGAAGGCATTTGCATTCATGCCGCAGTTCAAGGCTCCTTCACATTCCACACCCCCTTCCGAAAGGATCTATGAATTGCGCGATTATGAAAGTGCGACCAACTCAAAGGCTGTGAAGAAGATACATATGTTTAACCAGGGCGGCGAAATAAAACTGTTTGAACGGCTCGGTTTCAACGCGGTTTTCTATGGTGAGGTGCTTACGGGCAGTAAAATGCCCAACCTGATGTACATGATCACCTTCCCGAACCAGGCATCGCGCGAGGATCACTGGAAAGCTTTCAGGAACGATCCGGAGTGGAAAAAAATGTCGGGGCTGGAAGAGTACAGGAACACTGTATCGAAGGTGAAGTACTTCTTCCTGCACCCGACATCCTATTCTGATTTCTAATCAGGAAAATCAATCTTTGAAAGCGCCTGTTCGACCTCAGCTTCTGTGAGTTCGTGATCGGGAAGGTTGTTTTCAAAGTATTTCTCGTAAGCAGATATGTCAAGATGGCCATGACCGCTGAGATTGAAAAGTATGGTTCTAGAAACTCCTTCAATATCTGCTTTGCGTGCTTCGTCAAGAGCTCCGGCGATGGCATAGGTTGATTCGGGGGCAGGCAGGATACCTTCGTTCCTGGCAAATAGTATTCCGCCTTCAAAGCATTCCCTCTGCATCTTTGCCTTTGCCTCGATAAATCCGTCTTTGAGCAGCTGACTGACAAGAACACCGGCTCCATGGTACCTTAGTCCACCTGCATGGATCCCTGCCGGGATAAAGTTATGTCCCAGTGTGTACATTGGAAGGAGGGGGGTCATGCCAGCAGAATCCCCAAAATCGTACATGAATTTCCCTTTTGTAAGCTTCGGGCACGATGACGGTTCAACAGTCAATAACCTTGTTTTTCTGCCATTTACCAAGTTCTCCCTCAGGAATGGGAAGGCGATACCGGAGAAGTTTGATCCTCCGCCAAAGCAACCTATCACCACATCAGGATAATCGCCTGACTTTTCCATCTGAAGCAACGCTTCCTCGCCTATAATAGTCTGATGCAGAATAACATGATTAAGGACACTGCCAAGAGAGTACTTGGTGTACGGATCCTGGACAGCGATCTCCATGGCTTCGGATATTGCGATGCCCAGACTTCCTGGTGAATCGGGGTCCATCTCAAGAATTTGCCTGCCTGCTGCCGTCATCGTTGACGGGGATGGAACAACCTTGGCATTGTAAGCATTCATCAGGATCTTTCTTCCCGGTTTGCTGTCGTAGCTTACCCTGACCATAAACACAAGAAGTTCAAGTCCGAAATGATGACAGGCAAAGCTCATCGCGCTTCCCCACTGCCCGGCTCCGGTCTCGGTGGTCATTCTCAATACTCCCTCTTTTTTGTTGTAGTAAGCCTGGGCTATCGCGGTGTTGGCCTTGTGCGAACCTGAGTAATTGCCGCCTTCATACTTGTAGTAGATCTTGCTTTTTGTCCCCAGAGCTTTTTCGAGGTTAACAGCCCTGAAAATGGGAGAGGGACGATAGGTGATATAAAGATCACGTACTTCGTCCGGGATCTCAATGTACCTTTCCTGGGAGACTTCCTGTTTTATGAGTTCCATGGGAAAAACGGGAGCAAGGGCTTCCGGTCCGATCGGTTCCCGTGTTGCCGGGTTAAGGGGCGGCAAAGGCTTGTTCGGCATATCAGCCTGAATGTTATACCATTGCCTCGGCATTTCTTCGTCGCTTAACAAAATTTTTCTGATCTTTTCCATTTTTTTTGATTTAGGTTAATAATGTTATTAATGTTGTTAAATAAGAGAGGCACGCTGTGATCAGCGTGCCTCTCTGTATAAATATCTTATGATGGTTACATAAAAGCGTGATTCACAGCATCAATTCATGAGCTGCGCCACCACCAGTTATATAACGTTCTAACTTTCATGAAGCAAAACTAATAAAAGTTTTTAATCTGATGCAGAAAAATCAATTTTTTTTTATGTCTGTCAGAGAATAATATATTTCAGTGTCAGATTAACACTTACAGTCCCGTGCAAATCATTCCGTTATCATTGCACTGATACTGCAAAGATCATCAAAAAACCCGGGATATGATTTGGCTACGGCTTCTGCCCCGGTAATAACGACCCTGCCAGTGGAAGCCAGTGCAGCCACCGCTGCAGCCATGGCAATACGGTGATCTCCGTGTGAATCCACAACTGCTCCCCTAACGGTGCCTCCGGTTATAAACATCAGATCACCTTTTATTTCCGTTTTGATGTTCATCTTTCCGAACTCCTGCTGAAGGGCTGCAGCTCTGTCACTCTCCTTATAGCCAAGCCTCGAGACTCCTTTTATTGCACTGGTCCCGACAGAGTGCGATGCCAGGGCCACCAGAGGGGGGAATAGATCGGGCGATTCTGTGGCATCAAACTCAAATGCTCTTAATGCAGATTTTGAAATATCTATCTTCCCGGGCCGGATTATCATACTGGCTCCTGCCATCTCAAGCGCGTTAAGAATAGATTTGTCGCTCTGACTGCTAAGGGGCTCAAGTCCGTAAATTGACAGATTGCCGTTGATTGCCGCCGCAACAAGCAGGAATGCTCCGCCGCTCCAATCCCCCTCCACTTCGTAATTTACGGGAAGATACTTCTGATTCCCGGCGACAAGGAAACTGGCATAGTTGTCATTATGAACCCTGATCCCGAACTTTCCGAGGATCCCGATGGTCATGTCGATATAGGGTTTGCTTTTGAGATTACGAACCCTGATCGCAGAATCTTTTTCTGCAACAGGCAAAGCCATAAGCAATCCTGTCAGGAGCTGGGAACTGACCGATCCATCGATCTCAATATTGCCGCCCCTGACCGGACCTCTGATCGTCAGCGGGAGATGGCCATCCGTGCTTTTACAGTTAACCCCGAGCTGATCAAGGGCATCGGTGATCATCGACATAGGCCTTTTCCTGAGAGAACCGGTTCCTGTAATTATTATCTCTTCACCGTATAGTGCGGCGATCGGAGAAAACATTCTTATCGCCAGTCCTGACTCTCCGCAATTAAGATGCGTGGATCGGAGCTTTCCTGAACCGGTAATTTGCAGGCTCTTTTCCCCGGGAATGATATCCGCACCCAGACCGGTGGCAATGCTCATGGCAGCAAGGGAGTCGTCGCACCCTGAGGGATTGGTGACAACAGATGTGCCATTTGCAAGAAGGGCGGCGGCAATCGCTCTCTGGGTCATGCTTTTGGAAGGAGGTGCTGTTATATCTCCCTTAACAAAGGAGGGCTCAACCGATCTGTTCATCTGAAGTTATGTGTTTTCCTTTATTACAGGCGGGTTTATCACCCCGTTATTCATTATCTTCATCTGGTGGTTTATCGATTCCTGATGGATTGCCTTGAATACCGTGTCGATAAGTTCGGTGCTCAGGCCTTTTGCCTGACCCTTGCACATCACCTTTCTTACGATATCGTTCCAGCGGCTTGTCTGTAGTATTGTGATATTGTTTTCTTTCTTGTATTGCCCGATGGTTTCAGCAACTTTCATCCGTTTTTCCAGAAGATCGATGAGGTGATCGTCAAAGACATCAATTTGTTGCCTCAATTCCCCAAGCACGTCGAGCAGTCTTGGATCGGATGCAACCGGATTACGCATTATCAGCCGGCTCAGCAGTTCCTTCAGTTCATCAGGTGTTATCTGTTGTGCCGAATCGCTGAGTGCATTATCGGGATCGATGTGTGATTCGAGCATAAGACCGTCGAAATTGAGATCCATGGCTTTCTGGGAGATCTCATGAAGGTATTCCCTCGATCCCGCTATATGGCTGGGGTCGCAGATGATCGGCAGATCAGGCATCCTCCTGTGTAGCTCGATTGGCAGCTGCCAGTTTGGCTGGTTCCGGTAGCTTGTCCTCTCATAGGTGGAGAATCCCCTGTGTATTGCTCCAAGCCGGGTTATTCCAGCTCTGGCTATCCGCTCAATGGCTCCCATCCACAGATCGATATCGGGGTTAACCGGGTTTTTGATAAGAACCATAACATCCACTCCGTTAAGCGCTTCGGAGATCTCCTGCACCGTGAACGGATTAACGGACGTCCTGGCGCCTATCCAGAGCATGTCCACACCGTATTTCAGGGCTTCATAAACATGCTTCTGATTGGCAACCTCGGTACATACCATAAGCCCGGTTTCCTGCTTGACACTTCTCAGCCATCTGAGTCCGTCCGTTCCGACACCTTCAAATGAATCGGGCCTTGTCCGGGGTTTCCATATCCCTGCGCGGAAAACGGAAACTTCTTTTATCCGGACGAGCTCCTTTGCGGTCTCCATAACCTGTTCTTCCGTCTCGGCACTGCAGGGTCCTGATATCAAAAACGGCCTTCCTTTATAGCCTCTCCACTCCTTTATTGGTGAAATATCCACTTTCTTTTCCATATTTTCTTTCAGATTAATGCAATATTTTCATGATCTTGTTAGCCTCATCCATCAGATATTTCAAACCCACCAGATCGCGGCCTTCTATCATCTTCCTGAACTGCTTCATTTTTTCAATATAGGTATCCATCACCTCAATTATGAATTCCGAATTCTCCAGGAAGATCGGTGCCCAGGTCTCACCGCTGCTCTTGGCCAGACGCACCGTGCTTTCAAAACCTCCGCCGGCAAGAGTCATGATGTTATCCGCTTCCTTCTCTTTGTCGAGCACACTAAGCGCCAGGGAAAAAGACGTGATGTGGGAGATATGGGAAACATATGCCACGTGAACGTCATGACTGGCTGAATTCATATATACGATCCTCATATTAAGGACCCCAAGCATCCTTGTTACCAGATCGAGAGCATCGACGTCGCTTTTCTCAGGATCGCAGATGATAGCGGGTTTGTAATCGAAGAGCCGGCCAATCGCGGCTAAAGGGCCGGAGTATTCTGTTCCTGCCATGGGATGGGCTGCAACATAACGGCCACGTCCCGGATGATTCTCTGAAATTCTTGCGATGCTTGCTTTCGTGGATCCCATGTCTGTTACCACTTTATCTGATCCTTTTATCCGGTCAAGAATTCCTGGCAGCATGGCGCAGTTTGCATCGACAGGTGTACAGAGTATTATCAGGTCGCTTCGGTCTACCGCATTCATCAGGGTGTCCGTTTCATCGACCAGTCCGCATAACCGGGCTATGTTCCTGTGCTGAAGGTTCGTATCTACACCGATGAAACTGTCTGCAAATCCCCGTTTCCTGAGATCGATCATCATTGAGCCTCCTATGAGGCCTGTTCCTACTACCGCTATTGTCATATTCTGGTTGCTGGTTGCTGGTTACTGGTTGCTGGTTGCTGGTTACTGATTACAGATCACCGATCACCATTTCAGTTGTTGATAAAATTTCTTATTCTGTTTTTCGCTTCGTTCAGGATATTAATATCGGCACAAAGGGAAATCCTGATATAACGGTCACCTTTTCTGCCGAAGATAAAGCCGGGGGTGATGAATACTCCGGCGTTATTTAATATTTCTTCAACGTAAAGTTCGCAATTGATTATCTCATCGGGGATACGGCCCCAGACAAAGAGACCGGTCTGGCTTTTATCATAGCTGCACCTGAGGGCATCCATTATTTCTTCGGCTCTCCTGCGGCGTTCGTGATACACCTCGTTTATTTCCCTGTACCATTCCGGGGGATTATTAAGTGCCTCAGCGGCAGCCATCTGTATGGGAAGAAACATTCCTGAATCGACATTGCTTTTCACCCGGAGTATGCTTGTTATGTAATCGCTGTGTCCTGCCACCATACCAACGCGCCATCCGGCCATATTATGTGACTTGCTCAGGGAATTAAGTTCAAGTGCTACCTCCTTTGAACCATCGACAGATAAAAGGCTGAGGTAATCGTCGTTCAGAATGAAGCTGTAAGGGTTGTCATTGCACAGCAAGACGGAGTGCTTGTTTGCAAAGGATATCAGGCTCTCAAAGAGTCTGGCCGATCCCTTGGTTCCTGTTGGCATATGCGGATAATTGACCCACATTAATTTCACCCTGTCGAGACCAGAAGATTCAAGTGCTTCCAGATCAGGAAGCCAGCCGGTTGCTTCATCAAGGTCATAATACCTGGGAATGCCTCCGACAATACTGGTTACCGAGGAATAGGTAGGATACCCAGGATCGGGGATCAGGACCTCATCGCCCGGATTTATGAATGCCATGCTGATATGCATTATTCCTTCCTTGCTTCCGATCAGCGGAAGAATCTCATTGTCGGGGTTCAATACCACTCCGAAATACTTCTTGTACCAGTCAGCAAATGCGGCTCTCAGTGCGGGGATTCCTATGTAGCTCTGGTATCCGTGAGATCCCGGCTTTTTGGCATATTCAATCAGCCTGTCTGTTGTAGCCTGTGATGGTGCCTGGTCAGGACTGCCAATACCCAGATTAATGATATCGGCTCCAGCCTTTCGCATGAGGTCGATCTGCTTAAGCTTCTGCGAGAAATAGTATTCCTGCACGCTTTGTGTCCGATTTGCCGGCTTAACTTTCATATAGCTTGTCTCCCTTATTGTAAATGCCGAGCACTTCAAGGTTGCTGGTAAAATTACCAAGTTCTTTGCAGATCCTCTCTATACCTATGTCGTTGCTTAACTCAAGATCGAGATAGAACATATACTCCCACTCGCCATTGAGGCGGGGGACTGACTGGATCTTTGAAAGATTGATCTCCATATCTGCAAGTATTACCAGCACGGAAGCGAGTGAACCAGGTTTATGACCTGTAGCAAAACAGATTGATATTTTGTTGCCCTTTTCATTTTCTTCCTCTTCCCGGCCGACAACAAGAAAACGGGTGTAATTCTTCTTATATGTCTCTATTCCGGGTGCCAGTATTTCCAGGCCATAGATCTCGGAGGCTTTTTTTGAGGCTATTGTTGCGATCTTTCTGAGCCTGTTCTCACTTATAACCCTTGCGCTTCCCGCTGTATCGTCAGCCTCGACAAGTGTGATCGAGGGATACATGTTCAGAAAATTCATACACTGGGCCAGTGCAATGGGATGAGATCTTATCTGCCTGATGTCGCTTATCGACTGTCCGGGCAGGGCCATAAGGTTTTGCTTTATCCTCAGGTTAATCTCTCCGAGGATCTTCATTCCCGATTCCCTTATGAGGGTATAGTTATACAGGATACTGCCCGAGCGGGCGTTTTCGATCGCCATCATGGCGACGTCAGCCACTCCGTCGATGACGGCCCCGATTGTCATATCGAAAGTGGAGCATGGGACAATCTCAATGCAGTTATTAATAAAATATTGCCTGGCCGCAACCTCGTGGAAACATCCTGTCTCACCCTGGACTGATACTTTCATTTTACACTATTTGTTAAAAAAAAGGGCCCCTTTTCAGGGACCCTTGCTATCATTTTTTCCATTGGTATACAAAAATCCCCTTATCTTTTCTTAAAATAAAAGAAGTAAAAGAAAGGAGCGAAATAGTTGTATACAATATTCATTGTGTCGCTTTATCGGCTTACAAAAGTAATTCAATTTTCCAAATAGCAAGTAAAAAACAATAATTCTTTCAAAAATTGTTGATTTTTTAAAGTGTTATTCGATGTTGATACCAGAAACACCTCAGCTACCCGCTTTTATGCCGTGCTGCAAGTACTTCTTCAATTTCCGTTAAACTTGTTCCTTTTGCTTTTAACAGGATCAGCAGGTGGTAAAGCAAATCGGCTGTCTCGTTCCTGAAAAGGGCAAGGTTATCATCCTTGGCTTCGATCAGCAGTTCCACCGCCTCTTCTCCTACTTTCTGCACCATACTGTTCATTCCCTTTCGGTAAAGCCTGTTGGTGTAGGAGTCCTGTGTGTTATCGTCAATCCGTTGATTTATAATTTGTTCCAGCTGATAAATAAATCCTATAACACTCTTTTCACCAAAACATGAGTATGAGCCTGTGTGACAGACCGGGCCGGCTGGATTTACCTTAATCAGCACCGCATCATTATCGCAGTCGGTTTTTATTTCTGCAACATAAAGGAAATTCCCGGATGTTTCGCCTTTGGTCCAGAGACGGTTCCTGCTGCGGCTGAAAAAAGTGACTCTTCCTTCTTCCAGGGTTTTATTGAAGGCTTCCTCATTCATGAAACCGACCATCAGTACCTGTAAAGTTGTGTTGTCCTGAATTACGGCCGGGATCAGCCCGGTACCCTTACTGAAATCAATTACCATAATTTGAGCTTTAACATCTGACATTTATATTATTATCTGACAGGTATTTTTTCAGTTCCGGAATAGAGATCTCCTTGAAGTGAAAAATACTTGCAGCAAGTGCCGCACTGCATGAAGTCATTAAAAAAACCTCCCTGAAGTGCTCCGGAGTACCTGCTCCGCCGGAAGCGATGACCGGTATGTTCAGCCTTTTGCTTACATCAGCGGTTATCCCTGTTGAGAAGCCGGATTTCGTGCCATCGGTGTTCATGGAAGTGAGTAGTATCTCTCCGGCTCCCAGCCTCTCAGCCTTTTCTGCCCATGCCACCGTATGTAACGGGGTAGGGGTTCTGCCACCATCAACATACACGATCCATTCATTATTAAAAAATCTGGTATCGATGGCCACCACGACACACTGACTGCCGAACTCCCCTGCGATCTTTCTGATGAGACCGGGAGACCTTACTGCGGAAGAGTTGACCGATACTTTGTCGGCACCCGCATTAATGAGTACCCCAACATCTTCCACCGAGTTGATCCCGCCACCCACTGTGAAAGGAATATTTATTTCAACTGCTATTCTTTCAACAAGGGAAGCAAGGGTTTTGCGGTTTTCGACTGTAGCAGTTATATCCAGGAAGACCAGCTCATCAGCGCCCTCTTCGACATACCTTATGGCAAGTTCCACTGGATCGCCGGCATCTCTTATATCGACAAAATTGATACCTTTCACGGTGCGCCCCTCCTTTATATCAAGGCATGGTATAATTCTCTTTTTCAGCATAACCTGCATAGTTCTTTTAAGGTGATCCGTCCCTCGTAAACAGCCTTCCCTATTATTGCACCCTCACATCCGATCTTATTCAGTTCATTTATATCCTCAATTGATGATATTCCTCCGCTGGCGATCAGGTTAAGTCCCCTGATCCCGAGAATCTCTTTGTAGAGATTTATTGAAGGGCCATCAAGCATACCATCTTTCTGAATATCAGTACATATTGTGTATAAGACACCTTTTGAGTGGTAATCCCTGATAAAACTGGTTATCTCTATGTCAGAATCTTCAAGCCATCCCCCCGCAGAGACTCTCCTTTCCCTGGCATCTGCACCGAGAATGATCCTTTCCGCTCCCCATTTATCAAGCCATTCCAGAAATAATGGCGGGTTAGTCACAGCCACACTGCCGCATGTAACCTGCCTTGCACCATTCCCGAATGAGACCTTCAGATCCTCGTCTGTTCTTATCCCTCCTCCAAAATCGATCTTCAGGGATGTATTCCGGGCGATTTTTTCAAGAATCCGGTAGTTGGTGACTTTTTTGTTTCGTGCTCCGTCGAGATCAACCAGGTGAAGGTACTCAAGCCCGCTCTCCTCAATCTGTCTGGCAACCTCCAAAGGATCCTCGTTATATATCTTTTTTGTGGAAAAATCACCTTTTGTGAGGCGGACACACTTCCCTCCCATAATATCTATAGCGACTATTATCCTCATAGCTCCAGAAAATTTTTAAGTATCCTGACGCCAATATCGGCAGATTTCTCGGGATGGAACTGGGTGGCATAGAAATTATCTTTCTGCATTGCTGAGCTGAATGGCAGGATATAATCGCAGATTGCCACGGTAGCCGGCGAGATTTCAGCATAATAACTATGGACATAATAGACATCATCTTCGGTTTTTATGCCTTCGAAAAGATCTCCCTTGATCATGGTAAAATTGTTCCACCCCATATGCGGCACCTTATCGTGTGGCGGGAACCTGTTGACAATGGCATCGAATATCCCAAAGCAGAAGGTATCCCTTTCATGAGAAAACCGGCACATAAGCTGTAACCCGAGGCATATCCCCAGTACCGGTTGTTTTAAGGAGAGGATAATTTTGTCGAGGTCTCTCTCTTTAAGGTAATTCATGGCAGAGCGGGCTTCGCCTACTCCCGGGATGATCACCTTCTCAGCCCTTATAAGTTCATCTTTGTTATCGGTTATGATGCTTTCATAACCCATCCTCGTCAGTGCGTTCCTGACAGATCTAATGTTGCCTGCGTTATATCTCAGGATTGCGATCATAATAATCCTTTCGTTGATGGGAGATTATAATTGCCGGAAAGTGAGACCGCCATCCTCATAGCTTTTGCGAAGGCCTTAAAAACAGCTTCAATCTTATGGTGTTCGTTCTCGCCTTCGGCCTTTATATTCAGGTTACATCTTGCGTTGTCGCTCAGCGATTTAAAGAAATGGAAAAACATCTCCGACGGCATTTCACCGATCATTTCCCGCTTAAGGTCAACATTCCAGACCAGCCAGGGCCTGTTCCCGAAATCAACTGCCACACTGGCAAGGGAGTCATCCATGGGAAGGGTGAAACCATATCTTTCAATTCCTTTCTTAGCGCCGAGAGCCATACTTATTGCTTCTCCAAGGCAAATAGCGACATCTTCTGCGGTGTGATGCTCATCAACTCCGAGATCACCCTGAGAATGGACCGAAAGATCCATTTCTCCATGCCTGGAAATCTGTTCCAGCATGTGATCTAAGAAACCTATCCCTGTGCTGATATGACTTTGACCGGTTCCGTCGAGATTAAGTTCGACAATCACCGAGGTCTCTGAGGTTCTTCTTTCAACTCTGGCTTTTCTTGGCAATGATTTAAGATAGTTGCAGATCTCATTCCAGCTGGTTGTATTGAACAGGGCAGCCGGAAATTTTTCATTGCTGAAAAATATACCATTACATCCCAAATTCTCAGCCAGTTTCATGTCTGACGGCCTGTCCCCTATAACATACGAGGAAGAGAGGTTCACCCCTCCAGCAAGGTATCCTGTCAGCATCGCGGTGCCCGGTTTTCTTGAAGGAGCCTTATCTTCCGGAAGGCTTCTGTCGATGAATACTTCTTTGAAGATAACTCCTTCACCTCTTAGTATCTGAAGCATCTTGTGTTGAACAGGCCAGAAAGTCTCTTCCGGAAAGGAGCTGGTGCCGAGACCATCCTGGTTCGTTACCATTACAAGCTCAAAATCGAGTTCCCTGCTTATTCTGGCAAGGCCCGATATCGCACCGGGGATGAATTCAAGCTTTTCAAAACTATCAACCTGCTCATCTTCCGGTTCGGCTATAATTGTTCCGTCCCTGTCGATAAAAAGTACCTTTTTCATCCTGAAATCTCTTTTAAGGCTTTGATCAGCTTGTTATTTTCATTCCTTGTCCCGACAGTTATCCTGATACAGCCCCTGACCAGCCTGTCGCGGTTCCTGACAATAATTTTTCTTTCAACCAGTGCAGAATAAATCTGTTCAGCATCATTGACCTTAACCAGAAGGAAATTGGCATCAGTGGGGTAAATCTTTTCAACAGCCCCGAGCTTCTGCAGGCTTTTCCTAAGCCGTTCACGTTCCTTTCTTATTCTTCGTATTTGTTCAGTTGTCTCTGCGGGGTGCCTGAGTTTCTGGAGCGCGGCTTTCTGGTTTATTGTGCTGACATTGTAGGGGGGTTTCATTTTATTGAAGTAATGAATGATCCTGCTGTCAGAGAACATCATTCCCACCCTTACTGCGGCAAGCCCGTGGGCCTTGCTGAACGTCTGCAAGACAATGAGGTTGGGATAACGGTCTGTCATGCCGATAAAGGAGGGGCAATCGCTGAAGTCATTGTATGCTTCATCAAGAACTGCAATTCCATTGAAATTGCTGATAATAAACTCAATATCGGAGCTGTTGATGCAGTTGCCTGTAGGATTGTTGGGTGAACAGATGAAAATAAGTTTGACACTATCGTCGGTAAGGTAAATCCTCACCTTGTTCATGTCGATCTGAAAATTTTCATTCAGGGGTATTTTAATTACCTCAACATCGTTTACCGCCGCAGAAACCTCATACATGCCATAACCTGGTGTGAATACGATTGCCCTGTCGATTCCGGGCCTGCAGAAGACCCTGTAGCAGAGGTCTATTATCTCATCGCTTCCGTTGCCCAGGAATATTTTTTCGGCGGGGAGACCTTTGGCCAGGCTGATCGCACTCTTCAATTCCTTCTGGTAAGGATCGGGATACCTGTTAAGATTGCCAAAAGGATTTTCATTCGCATCCATGAAAATGCCCTCCCTGCCCTGAAACTCGTCTCTGGCGCATGAGTAGGGGACAAGCGATCTGACATTCTCCCTGACTATTTTGCTGATATCAAACATTCTTAAGTCTGTTGAGCCGTACACTGACACCATTTTTATGCCCGGCAAGCATCTCGGCTTCTGCCATCAGCTCAACTACGGGACCGATATTTTTAATTCCTTCAGCAGTAACCTCCTGGAAAGATATCTTTTTCATGAAGCTCTCCACAGAGACTCCGCTGAAGTTCCTGGCAAAGCCGCTGGTAGGAAGGGTGTGATTGGTGCCTGTTGCGTAGTCGCCTGCACTTTCACAGCTGTAGTTGCCAAGGAAGACCGAACCTGCATTCACAACCTCTGCCGCAACTGATTCCGGATCGGATGTTGCTATTATAAGGTGCTCGGGAGCGTAAAGATTGCTGAATCTTATGCACTCAGATATCGAACTGAGCCATACCAGTGCACTGTGTTCAAGTGCCTTTAAAGCGATATCTTTTCTCGGAAGTTGTTGAACCTGCTTGTTAACCTGATCTCTGACGCGACCTGTCATGGCTTCACTATTAGTAAGCAAAAAGACCTGACTGTCAATGCCGTGCTCTGCCTGAGAAAGGAGGTCCGCTGCAATAAATTCCGGATCTCCCGTTTCATCTGCTATAATCAGCAGCTCGCTCGGACCGGCAGGCATGTCCACCGGAACCCCGTATACCTGAACCATCTCCTTGGCTTTCGTGACATACTGATTGCCAGGCCCGAATATCTTGTCAACCCCTGGGATTGATTCTGTGCCAAAGGCCATTGCGGCTATTGCCTGGGCACCCCCGCACCTGTAAACAGATGTAACCCCTGTAATGAAGGCTGTATAAAGCATCAAAGGATTCACCTTCCCTTCACTGTTCGGGGGGGTACACATGATGATCTCCTGGCAGCCTGCTATTTTTGCAGGTACTGCAAGCATAAGTACTGTCGAGAAGAGGGGCGCACTTCCTCCGGGTACGTAGATCCCGACCCTCCCGATGGCGACATTTTTCCTCCAGCATTTGACTCCTGCGGATGTCTCGGTAACGGGTTCTTCAAACAGCTGGGCGGAGTGGAATTTCTCAATATTCTCTTTTGCCACACTGATAGCATCCTTAAGTTCCTGAGGTACAAGCTTTGCAGATTCTGAGATTTCTTCTATAGAAACCTTGAGATTCTCAGGCCTGACCCCGTCATATTTCTCGGAGAACTCAAACAGGGCATTATCCCCCTCGCTTCTTACCCTGGTGAGAATATTCCTGACTTTCTCTTCGATCCAGGCTTTCTCCATTTCGGAACGTCTGAAGAGGAGTTCCCATTCGTTTTCCGGGGGATTCAGTACTATTTTCATCAGTATATAATTTTTATTTTAATGGTCTGATGAACCCCGAAGGGCTCGCCGAAGGCAAACTCACATGTCTGAGAATTATATACATACGTGTTTGTGTTTGCGATACATGTGGGTTTCATCAGAGTATCATTTTTTCGATTGGTATTACAAGAATGCCCTCTGCACCTGCTTTTTTGAGCTGGTTAATCCTTTCCCAGAATTCATCTTCCTTTACGACTGAATGGAGACTACACCATCCTTTTTCGGCAAGTGGCAGAATAGTGGGACTCTTCATTCCCGGAAGGATCTTACAGATATCCTGAACCGCCTCTTCAGGGGCATTCAGCAATATATATTTGTTTTCCCGGGCATTCTTAACAGCCCTGATCCTGAAGAGGAGGCGTTCCAGGATTGCCTGTTTCCCACTGCTGAGATTAAGGCCTGAGATCAGCACCGCCTGGCTTTTCAGGATGGTTTCCACCTCGCGTAGCCCGTTGGTAAGAAGTGTACTTCCAGAGCTCACAATGTCGCAGACAGCATCGGCAAGCCCTATTCCCGGAGCGATCTCGACACTGCCGCTGATCTCTTCTATTCCGGCAGAGATATTTTCGCGTGAGAAATAATCCGAAAGAATGTTAGGATAGCTTGTTGCCACCTTCTTGTTTCTGAAGTATTCCGGGCCTTCATAAGGTTTCTCTTTTGGTATCGCCAGGCTCAGTCGGCAGTGGGCAAACCCGAGCTGTTCGAGGATCTTCACTTTGCGCCTTTTTTCAAAAACCATGTTTTCTCCAAGTATTCCAATGTCGGCTACCTGTTGTTCAACATACTGGGGAATATCATCATCTCTCAGGAAGAGTACCTCCACAGGGAAGTTCATGGCTCTTGTCTTGAGCACTCCTGGTCCGTTTGAGACTTTTATTCCACACTCTTCCAGCAGGTTGCGGGAGCTTTCGTTGAGTCTGCCGCTTTTCTGGATGGCGATCTTCAATTCATTCATCATTCTGTTTTTTATGTCTGTGCCGCCAGCCGGGAATTAAAAAACCCGCCTGTTCTGCTCAGACGGGTTAAGGATATTTTAAAGTTACTCCATATCACTTTCTTCTCGCCTGAGAGCAAGTATGAAAATGATGATGATGTGACCTTTTTGACAACACTTTTAAGAAATATTAAGGCAAAGGTAGTGATAAATTAATAATTATCAAAATTTAACTTTAAAAATTCCATGAACTGTTTCCAGCCTCATCATCTTGTGTCCCTGACGGGGTTGTGAGCCGCGTAGCGGCGAT
>DIKJ01000249.1:23860-29844 GCA_002424525.1 Bacteroidales bacterium UBA5621
CCGCGTAGCGGCGATCTGCTTGTAGAAAGGGTAATCCAAATAGAATTTAGAGCTCCGGAGGAGCGGCCTGTAACGATTATATCCAGTCAAACAGATACCTCGGATCATAATCAACCTCAAATTTATCTAACAATTTCAGGTATTCCTCTTTAAATGATGCTCTTTTATGATGTTCTTCCTGATTATTTATATAATGAATTACATCGTCTATCTGTGAACGTGAATAAGAAAATGCGCCGTAACCTTCCTGCCATTGAAATTTACCAGGCATCCATTTCTTTTCGTTTATGAATTTCGATGAATTTGCTTTAATATCCCTTAGCAAATCAGGCAAAGGCTGGGAAGGATTATACCCGATAAAGATATGGACATGATCAGGCATAAAATTAATTGCCAATAATTTATGCTTCCGGTATTGAATGATTCCTGTAGTGTACTTATGTAATTCTTCTTTATGTTTCTGGGGAATTACGTTTTCATGCCTTATTGGCGAAAACACCAATTGAAGGTAGATCTGGGTGTATACATTAGCCATAGTCCAGGTAACATATTTATTCCATTTTAAAGATAGATTTTTTTTTTGGCTTTCAAGCTACAAACAGGCCGCACCTACGGTGCTACAAACAGGCCGCACCTACGGTGCTACAAACAGGCCGCACCTACGGTGTTAAACCCTTTCAGCGACCAGGTCGCCGACTTCGGTTGTTGAATAACCCATTCTGCCGGCTCCCATGTCTTTCAGTTTATTGGCTGTTACGTCCATAACAGCATTTTCTATGGCGCGTGCAGCATCCTCTTCCCCCAGATGTTCGAGCATCATGGCACCGCATGAAACAGATGCCAGGGGATTAATAATATTCATACCGGTATATTTCGGGGCTGAACCGCCAATTGGCTCAAACATCGAAACCCCCTCAGGATTGATGTTTCCTCCTGCGGCAATACCCATTCCTCCCTGGGTAATGGCTCCCAGATCGGTTATGATATCTCCGAACATATTTGTGGTAACAATCACGTCAAACCATTCCGGGTTTTTGATCATCCACATGCAGGTGGCGTCTACGTGATAATACTCACGTTTTATATCGGGGTAGCTGGCTTCGCCAATCTCATGAAAAGCTCTTTCCCAGAGATCAAAGACGAAGGTAAGGACATTCGTTTTGCCGCATAGCGCCAGGGTTTTCTTTTTGTTCCTCTTTCTGGTGTAATCAAAAGCATAGCGGAGGCACCGTTCAACCTGCATACGGTTATAGACCATATTCTGTACGGCCACCTCATGCGGTGTCCCTTTTAATGTAACACCTCCTATTCCTGTGTATACATCGCCGGTATTTTCCCTGACCACCACATAATCGATATGCTCGGGTCCCTTATTTTTCAGAGGAGTCTCCACTCCGGGGTAGAGTTTGACCGGGCGAAGGTTTATGTATTGATCCAGCTCAAACCGCAGTCTGAGAAGGATCCCCTTTTCCAGTATTCCCGGCTTAACTTCGGGATGTCCTATCGCACCAAGGAAAATAGAATCAAACTTTTTCAACTCTTCTGCTGCTGAGTCAGGGAGTACTTCCCCGGTCCTGAGAAAACGGTCTCCTCCGAAATCAAACTCATCGTAGTTAAGGTTAAATCCAAATTTAGATGCTGCGGCACTTAATACCTTTCTGCCCTCCCTTACCACTTCCGGCCCTGTGCCATCGCCTGGTATTACCGCAATATTATAGGATCTGCTCATTTAATTATATTTTTGTTTTATGATTATAAAAAATTGTTATACGGCAGGAAACTGAACCGCCAGCTGGAGATTCTCCTTTTCTTTCTCCTTCCCGTTCAGGCCTTCGATAATGTTGAGCATTTTTTCAGTGGCTTTGATTGCCGATTCAGTCTGGTCCGCATCCAGTCCTTTGGTTTTAAACTCTTTTCCTTTAAAGTTCCATGTGATGATCGTTTCGACAAGGGCGTCTGTCCTGCCGCCTGGTGGTATGGAAACCTGGTAATCGGTAAGAAGGGGATAATCTTTCCCGAGCCTGTCGTAGATAACCCTCAGAGCCTTCATGAATGCATCATACTGGCCGTCGCCCGAAGATGTTTCCTGATAAAGGTTCCCGTCAATCTCGATCTGAACGCTGGCAAACGGTTTCAGCCCGTACGAAAGTGACAGGGAATAATTCTTGATGAAGATCTTATACTCGGTTATGTCGTTTCCGAGAACGTCAGCTATAATAAAAGGAAGATCTTCGGTTGTGACATTTTCTTTTTTGTCTCCGAGCTCGATCACTCTCTGGGTTACTTTGGCAAGCGATTCCGGGTTAAGGAAAAGGCCGAACTCTTCGAGGTTCTTTTTTACTGATGCCTTGCCCGACTGCTTGCCCATGGCATATTTCCTCTTTCTCCCAAACCGTTCAGGGAGCAGGTTATTATAGTAAAGATTATCCTTGTTGTCACCATCGGCATGAATACCCGATGTTTGCGTAAAGACGTTCTCACCGATGACAGGCTTGTTTACTGGTATCCTTACGCCGCTGAAAGTCTCGACGATCTTGCTGATTTTGGTGATCTCAAATTCGTTGATGTCTGTTTCTGCTTCGAGCTGATCGCGAAGCACCCCTGTTATGCTTGAGAGAGGTGCATTGCCTGCTCTTTCCCCAAGGCCATTGACGGTGGTGTGAATACCCCTGATGCCTGCCTTTAACGCAGAGAAAACGTTCGCTACGGCGAGATCGTAATCGTTGTGGGCGTGAAAATCAAAATGCAGGGAGGGATATTTTTCCACCATTCTCCTGCAGAATTCGTAAGTCTGCTCCGGATTGAGAATCCCCAGAGTGTCAGGCAGCATGAATCTTGTGATCCTCTCATCCTTAAGGGAATCCATCATGTAGTATACATATTCCTCAGAGTGTATCATTCCATTGGACCAGTCTTCGAAATAGAGGTTGACCTCCATATCGCGCGAAGCGGCCCCGGTGAGTATGTCCCTGATGTCGGCGACATGTTGGGAAGGTGTTTTGCGCAACTGTTTCTCGAGATGACGAAGGGATCCCTTGCAGAGAAGGTTAACCACCTTACAACCTGCATCACTGATCCAGTTCAGGGAGATATCCCCGTCAACAAAACCAAGAACTTCAACCTTTCTTTGAAGATTATTCTGCATTGCCCATTCGGTTATTCTGCGGGTAGCCTCAAACTCGCCGGCGGAGACACGTGCGGAAGCTACTTCGATACGATCGACCCTCACATCAGCCAGAAGGATCCTGGCTATATGAAGTTTTTCGAGGGGTGAGTAGGACACGCCCTGCATCTGTTCCCCGTCTCTAAGGGTTGTATCCATTATCTCTATTCTCATGCGAATACTTTTTTCTTATTTTCAAATTCAAGAATATGGTTTTGAACACCAAGAAGGTAATCAATATCATCAAGCCCATTGAGCAGGCACTCCTTTTTATAGGGGTTTATATCGAACCTGATTGACAATCCTATAGGGAGGATAGTGAACAGCTGTTCCTGAAGATCGATCTGCACTTTTGTTTCAGGTTCAGCCTTAACCAGATTAAGAAGTTCTTTAAAGATCTTTCCGGGCAACACCACCGGCAGAAGTCCGTTATTCAGTGCATTGTTCCTGAAGATATCCGCGAAGTAACTGGAAACAACTGCTTTAAATCCGTAGTCATGAACGGCCCAGACAGCATGTTCCCTGCTTGAGCCGCATCCGAAATTCTTTCCCGCAACCAGAATTTCACCCTTGTAACTGGAATCATTCAGGACAAAATTCATGTTCTTAAGGCCATTCTTGTCATATCTCCAGTCGCGGAACAGATTATCCCCGAACCCCTCCCTGGAGGTTGCTGTAAGGAACCTTGCCGGAATGATCTGATCAGTATCGACGTTTTCGAATGGCAAGGGAACGCATGTTGATTCAACGATCCTGATTTTTGCTTTTGACATCTCTTCGTTTTTTTTGGTGTTCTGTTAACTTAACAATTCCCTCGGATCTGTTATTCTTCCGGTAATGGCAGCAGCTGCTGCAGTAAGAGGGCTTGCAAGCAGAGTACGTGCACCCGGACCCTGTCGGCCCTCAAAGTTCCTGTTCGACGTTGATACGGCATATTTCCCGGGAGGGATCTTATCCTCATTCATTGCCAGACAGGAAGAGCAGCCCGGCTGTCGGAGCTTAAAGCCTGCATTACGCAGGATTACATCAATGCCCTCCTCAATTGCCTGTTTCTCAACCATTTTTGAACCGGGTACGATGAGTGCAGATACATTTGAGGCTCTTCTTTTTCCTTTGACCAGGTGGGCAAAAGCTCTCAGGTCTTCAATCCTTCCGTTGGTACAGCTTCCCAGGAATACATAGTCAACAGGATGTCCGATAATTTTCATTCCCGGCTTGAATCCCATGTAATTTAGCGATTTTAGCCATGTTGCAGCTGATTCGCCATTGAGACTCTCCACAAGCGGGATAGTTTCATCAACAGCCATGCCCATCCCCGGGTTTGTCCCGTAAGTGATCATGGGTTTTATCAGATCAGCATTAAACTCATGTTCTTTTTCGAATTGTGCATTTTGATCTGTTTTCAGATTTTTCCAGCTCTCAAACAGTAATGAAGGGCCATTTTCGCCATCTTCCCTCTGGATTCTTCTGAGATACTCGAAAGTGGTCTCATCCGGTGCAATCAATCCGCCTCTGGCACCCATTTCGATGCTCATATTGCAGACAGTCATCCTTGCCTCCATGCTCAGGTCCCTTATGGCCGATCCAGCGTACTCGATAAAGAAGCCAGTCGCCCCGCCAGTTGAGAGCCGGGAAATAATATACATTATTATATCCTTGGAAGTCACCCCTTTCTGAAGGTCGCCATTTACCGTTATCCGCATTCTTTTAGGCCGTGTCTGGAGGATGCATTGTGTGGCAAGGACCATTTCAACCTCGCTGGTACCGATACCGAAGGCTATGGTTCCGAATGCTCCGTGGGTGGAGGTATGGCTGTCGCCGCATACAATCGTCATTCCCGGGCGGGTATAACCCTGTTCGGGACCGACAACATGAACTATGCCATTTTCAGGATGATTAAGACCAAGATATCTGATACCGTATGCCTTGCAGTTCCCCTCCAGGGTCTCTACCTGTTTCCTTGATGTCTCGTCCTTTATGGGAAGATCCTGATCGGCAGTAGGAATATTGTGATCGGCTGTTGCAAGGGTTCTCTCCGGTCTGAAGACAGAAATTCCTCTTTCCCTCAGCCCGTTGAATGCCTGTGGGCTGGTAACCTCGTGGATATAATGCTGATCGATATACAGTACATCCGGTCCGCCCTCAATTGTCCTCACCACATGATCATCCCAGATCTTGTCAAAAATTGTTTTCGGTGCCATAAAAGGGTTTTCTGTTACTTGATTTTTGCTATTGCGTCAATGAAAGCCTCAACCGAGGCAGTGATAATATCGGTGTTGGCTGAAAATCCATAATATGTCCTGCCCTCGTGCTCAACCTGTATGTGTACTTTCCCGAGATCATCACTTCCCTTTGTGATTGCCTGGATTAAAAACTCCTCCAGGTGAACGGTCTTGCTTATCAGGTGCCTGACGGCCGTGAAAGATGCGTCGATAGGGCCGTTCCCCGAAGCTGTGGAGGTGTGCACTTCACCATTGATCCTGATACCGACAGTTGCCACAGGAATGGCTGACCTGCCGCATGTCACCTGTAAAAGCTCAAGTTTGAGCGATTTTTCTCCCCTGAAGACTTCTCCGGACAATATCCTTATATCCTCATCATTTATCTCCTTCTTCTTATCAGCCAGCAGGAGGAACCGGTGATAGATATCGTCGAGCTCTTCTTTCCCGAACTTGAGGCCCAGGAGTTCAAGGCGGTGGTTCAGTGCAGCTCTTCCGCTTCGTGCAGTAAGTATGATGGAGGATTCCTTAATACCCACCTCAAGAGGATCTATTATCTCGTAGTTTTCGCGGTGTTTCAGAACACCATCCTGGTGAATGCC
>DIKJ01000249.1:29861-50815 GCA_002424525.1 Bacteroidales bacterium UBA5621
GGCATGCTCATCAGGGTAGAGACCAGTCTGCTGGTACTATAGATAAGCTTTGAATTTATGTTGGTCTCCAGATTAAGATCATGATGGCTTTTGATGATCATTGCAACTTCCTCGAGAGATGTGTTTCCGGCCCTTTCACCAATCCCGTTAATTGTAACCTCAACCTGCCTTGCCCCGTTGATCACTCCCATAATGGTGTTTGCCGTTGCCATACCAAGATCGTTATGGCAATGGGTTGATATCAAAGCCTTATCGATGTTCGGGACATTTTCCTTAAGGAATCTGATTTTTGCACCATATTCTTCCGGAAGACAGTATCCCGTTGTATCAGGGATGTTTACCACTGTTGCCCCGGCTTTTATTACTGCTTCAATAACTTTTGCCAGGTACTCATTATCGCTCCGGCCGGCATCTTCCGCGTAGAACTCCACATCGTCGACGAATTTCCTGGCGTATTTGACAGCGTCGACCGCCCGGCGGACAATCTCCTCGGGAGTAGTCCTGATCTTATACTGTATGTGGTAGGAGGAGGTACCGATACCCGTATGTATCCTTTTTCTCTTTGCGTACTGAAGGGCTTCTGCCGCCACCTCGATATCTTTCTTTACTGCCCTTGTGAGGGCGCAAATCACTGGATTTGTGATTGCCTTTGAGATTTCGACCACCGATCTGAAGTCGCCGGGACTTGAAATCGGGAAGCCAGCTTCGATAACATCAACACCCAGAGCCTCAAGAGCCTGGGCAACCTGGATCTTTTCAATAGTGTTCAGCTGGCACCCGGGGACCTGTTCCCCGTCTCTCAGGGTGGTGTCGAATATTAATACTTTATTGCTCATGTTTTCTGATTTTATTGTTAGTTATCCCTGGGACGAAGCTTTCTGACTGCGGCTCCAGCTCTCCACATCTCTGAGCTTCCGAGTTCATTCAGTTCGGCATCAAGCTGCTTCTTGTAATCGGAACCGCCTGTTGATTTAAGTACTCTTACACACTCTTCACCCGATTTTACTTTTTTGTAGAGATCCTCGAACACCGGCAGGGTAGCAGCTTTGAATCTGGGCCGCCAGTCGAGTGCTCCCCTCTGGGCTGTGGCACTGCAGTTGGCATACATCCAGTCCATCCCTTTCTCATCAACGAGCCTTATAAGACTCTGGGTGAGTTCTTCCACCGTCTCGTTAAAGGCCTCGGAAGGGGAGTGGCCGTTTGCCCTCAGTACCTGGTACTGGGCATCCATAATACCTGCCAGGGCTCCCATCAGGACTCCCCGCTCACCGGTAAGATCACTGAATACCTCTTTTTCAAAAGTTGTCGGAAAAAGATATCCCGAACCGATGGCTATACCCAGGGCCAGCACCCGCGCTTCAGCTTTGCCGGTATAATCCTGAAACACCGAAAAGCTTGAATTAATGCCGGTGCCGGCAAGAAAATTCCGTCGCACGCTTGTGCCTGAACCCTTTGGTGCACAAAGTATCACGTCGATATCAGGCGGTGGAATGACCCCGGTGTGCTCTTTGTATGTAATTGAAAAGCCATGGGAAAAATAGAGTGCATCACCCTTGTTAAGGCAGGGTTTCAGCTCAGGCCACAGGATGCGTTGGGCCGCGTCAGAAACGAGATACTGAATAACTGTGCCCTTTTTTGCGGCCTCTGCCACGGGGAACAAAGTTACACCGGGAACGAAACCATCAGCAATGGCTTTCTCCCAGTCAGCTTTGAACTCCGGTGCCTGACCCACAATAACATTAATGCCATTATCTTTCATGTTAAGGGCCTGCGCCGGCCCCTGTACTCCGTAACCAATAACGGCAACTACTTCATCTTTAAGGATGTCACGTGCTTTTGAAAGAGGGAACTCCTCCCTTGTAACTACATTCTCAATAACTCCGCCAAAATCGATTTTTGCCATGATCTTCTATTTTATTAATAACTGTATACTTCAGCATTTTCTGGTCTGTAACGGTTTGCCTCATCCATCTCCTTCAGGTATGAGTTGAGTTCCTTGACCTGACGGGTGACGGCTACTCTGCCCGACCTTGCAAACTGCAATACCCCGTAAGGCTCAAGCTCCGTCAGCAATTCGTTTATTTCAGACTTATGACCGGTCTTCTCGATCA
The DNA here is from genome assembly GCA_002424525.1 of Bacteroidales bacterium UBA5621. Classification (GTDB taxonomy): domain Bacteria; phylum Bacteroidota; class Bacteroidia; order Bacteroidales; family VadinHA17; genus LD21. The sequence continues at coordinate 31,973 of DIKJ01000249.1, forward strand.
CAATATACTCCGGCGACACTTCAAGGATCCGGACATGATGACTTCTTACCATATGGTCGATGACATTCCCCGACATCAATCCTTTTGTAGTGATTTTAACCAGAGCGATCTCCTGATAGATAATTTCATCGGAGGTATGAACGAATACCTTCAGTACATCCACCAGTTTTTCCATCTGACGGGCAACCTTGCTGACCATCTCGGGAGTGGTTTTCACGACCAGGGTAAGCATCTGCACGCCTTTTACAGCTGATTCGGAAGCGGTTATGCTTTCAATGTTTATCTGCCGGCGTGTGAGAATTATTGTAATCTGATTGAGGATCCCTATATGGTTCTCGGAAAAAAGTGATATTGTATATTCCTGTTCCATTGATACTTTATTAATATGTTAATCTTACTTCAGAGACTGATGAACCCGGCTCGATCATCGGAAGGACATTTGCTTCCCTGCTAATAGCTACTTCAAGCACAAATGGGCCGCTGGCGGACAACATTTCAGCGACACCCTCCCTGAGGCCTGCTCTTTCATCAACCAGCCTGGCAGGGATGCCGTACGCTTCACTTATTTTAATGAAATCGGGATTAACGAGTTCGGTGGATGCATACCTTTTATTGAAGAACATATCCTGCCATTGTCTTACCATGCCAAGAAAGTTGTTATTAAGCACTACTATTTTGACAGGTACCTGGTACTGGAGGATGGTACCAAGTTCCTGTATGGTCATCTGGAATCCGCCATCGCCCACGAAAACCACAACCTGTTTATCGGGTCTTCCAATTTTGGCACCTATTGAAGCAGGCAGTCCGAATCCCATTGTTCCCATCCCTCCCGAGGTGACAAGACTGTTTGGTTCCGTGAACCTGTAATAACGGGCTGCCGACATCTGGTTCTGACCTACGTCGGTAACAATAATTGCATTTCCGTTGGTCTGATCCGAGACCTCCCGTACGACCTCACCCATCCTCAGCTCTCCAGATTCCGGCTGTGTTTCCGGATGGATCACTTTGTCAAATTCTGTCTTATCGCAGATACGGAACTCCCGTATCCACTTTTCATAGGAGTTTTCATTGACAAGGGGGGTAAGGGCACGGAGGACCTCCCCGGCGTCGTTGTTAATCTCGATATCAACCTGAACATTCTTATTGATCTCTGCCCTGTCAATTTCTATATGGATAATCCTTGCGTTCCTGGCATATTTCTTAAGATTTCCCGTAACTCGGTCGTCAAACCTCATCCCGATGGCTATTATAAGGTCAGCTTCGTTAGTGAGCAGGTTAGGTCCATAGTTCCCGTGCATACCGAGCATACCGGCGTAGAGACGGTGTCCCTCAGGGAAGGCTGAGAGGCCAAGCAGTGTCATTGCCACAGGGATACCGGTCTTTTCCGCAAAGGTTCTAAGTTCCTTTTCAGCTCCGGAAAGCAATACCCCGTGCCCTGCAAGTATCAGAGGTTTTTCGGCATGGTTGATCATAATGGCAGCCGACTCTATCTCCCTGATATGTAAGGGTATACTTGGATTATAGCTTCTTATGTAGGTGCATTTCTCGTACTTGAAAGCAAGTTTGTCAATCTGGGCATCTTTGGCTATATCGACAAGGACCGGGCCGGGACGGCCGGATTTTGCTATATAGAAAGCCCGGGCAATAACACCGGGAATATCCTGCGGCTTCTTAATCTGTGCGTTCCATTTGGTGACAGGCATAGAAACACCCAGGATATCGGTTTCCTGGAAGGCATCTGTTCCGATAAGTCCTGAGACGACCTGGGCGGTAACAAAAATCACCGGCACTGAATCGAGGAATGCGTTTGCGATACCTGTAACCAGGTTGGTTGCGCCCGGGCCGGAAGTCGCGAAGCAGACACCGGGTTTGCCGGTAACCATGGCATAGGCCTGCGCGGCATGAGCAGCCCCCTGTTCATGCCTTGTAAGTATGTGCCGGAGCCTGGTTTCATAATCGAGCAGTTTGTCATATACAGGCATTATTGCCCCTCCCGGATATCCGAATATGGTATCGACTCCCTCCTCAATGAGTGACCTCAGCAATGCCTCTGCACCCGATATCTCATTTGAATTGTTCAGCTTTCCGTTTCCGGAATTATTTTTCTTCTCTGTCTTCATATATTAGTGTATCAAAAAATCCTGCTATTCTGTTTCTTGCTTATTATGAACACTGTACGCTCTCCGCTCTACGCTCTCCGCTCTACGCTCTCCGCTCTACGCTCCCCGCTCCCCGCTCTCACACTTCTCTAACCGCTCCCCTGTCTGCCGAGCTTACCGTTGCAGCATAGGCCCTGAGAGATGCGGGAATAATACGCCTCCGGTTGGCGGGCTTAAAGGAACCGGCTCCTTTCCCGGCTTCTTCACCACACCTTGCATTAAGCTCATCATCAGACAATAGGACATTTATACTGCGGTTTGCCACATCAATTTCAATCCTGTCTCCCGTACGGAGAAGAGCTATTGCTCCTCCGGCAGCAGCCTCCGGGGAGATATGTCCAACCGATAATCCGGAAGTTCCTCCCGAGAAACGTCCGTCGGTAAGGAGGGCACACTTCTTATCGAGCCCTTTCGATTTGAGGTATGAGGTAGGGTAGAGCATTTCCTGCATTCCCGGCCCTCCTCTGGGTCCCTCATACCTTATTACCACAACATCACCCTCTTTTACCCTTTCATTCAGTATTCCTTCAACAGCATCCTCCTGCGATTCGAATATCACTGCAGGTCCTGTAAAGAGATGCATTGAAGGATCGATGCCTGCGGTTTTTACAATTGATCCGCCCGACGCAATATTTCCATAAAGTACTGCAAGTCCTCCATCTTTGCTGTATGCATGATTCAGGCTTCTGATGCATCCTTTTTCCCTGTCGGTGTCACTTGTTTCATAATAAGTCTCCTGGGAGCCCATCTTCAGGCTTTTCTCCATCCCGGGAGCGCTTCGGAAGAAGTTAAATGCTGTTGGCAGAGCTTTTCCGCCGGAAATATCCCAGTCTGCTATAGCTTCGCGAAGAGAAGAGTAGTCCACGCGTCTTACCGAGCTGTCTATAAGATTGTTGCGATCGAGTTCTCCAAGGATGGTAAAAATCCCGCCTGCACGGTTAACATCCTGCAGATGATATTTCGAGCTTGGAGAGACCTTGCATATATTGGGGATTTTGCGTGAAAGCTCATCTATGTCCTTCATTGTGAAGTCGGCGTAAGCTTCCCGGGCAATTGCCAGGAGGTGCAGAACCGTGTTTGTTGATCCCCCCATGGCGATATCGAGCGACATGGCATTAAGGAACGCTTTCCTTGTCGCAATTGAACGCGGAAGTACGGACTCATCCCCATCGGTGTAATACTGAGTTGCCAGGCTGACGATCAGGCTTGCAGCCTTTTCAAACAATTTCAGGCGGTTCCGGTGGGTCGCCACTATGGTCCCATTGCCAGGCAAGGCAAGCCCCAGTGCCTCATTAAGGCAATTCATGGAGTTCGCCGTGAACATGCCGGAGCAGGAGCCGCAGGTCGGGCAGGCAGCAGTTTCTAATTCCTCCAGTTGTTTATCAGTTACGGAGGGGTCAGCGGCAGCAACCATGGCATCTATCAGATCCACATACCTGTCGCCATGCTTTCCGGCCTCCATAGGGCCGCCAGAAACAAACAGTGCAGGGATGTTGAGCCTCATGGCAGCCATCATCATACCCGGGGTTATCTTGTCGCAGTTGCTTATACAAATCATTGCGTCAACACAGTGCGCGTTACAAACATACTCCACACTGTCAGCGATCAGTTCCCTTGAAGGCAGCGAGTAGAGCATCCCAGTATGTCCCATGGCAATCCCGTCGTCTATTGCAATGGTATTGAATTCTGCGGCAAACAAGCCTTGCTTCTCAATCTCGCCCTTGACGAACTGACCTATATCATGAAGATGAACGTGTCCCGGAACAAACTGTGAGAATGAATTAACTATGGCGATCACCGGTTTCCCGAACTGCTCGTCTTTCATTCCGTTTGCACGCCACAGGCTTCTGGCCCCGGCCATATTCCTTCCGGTAAGTGTTTTCAGGCTTCTCAGCGGCTTTCCCATAACTTTAAATAACTTCTTAAAAAAAAAGCTTCCCGGTCATCCGGAAAGCTTCTGTATATATTCACTACATATTATTCCCGGATCATCTGCTGAAGCAAATAATAAGACCGAGGGCAATAATATGTAATATAGTTTTCGTCATCTTTTTGTTATAATTTGACGACAAATGTATTTATAATTTTAATATATCAAACAAAAAATTAATATTTTTCAATTTTTATTTTTGGATATCAGTTTTAAGGATTATTCTTTCATTTGGTTTAGTGTTGAAAATCAAGGCATTATCGGGTTCTATCCACCGCGACCAACATCGGGACTTATTCGGCAATGATGTGCGCATTGATTTTTCCTTTCACTTCAACTTTTATCACGGAAGCTGACGGGTCGGGCGCAATGGGAGGGAGGCTTACGGAAAGAACTCCGTTTTTTGAAACGGATGCTTTAAGTTTCATTCCGTCAGCCAGCATCTTTGCGGAGACCAGCTTGTTGCTGATTCCTGGAATGTCGAGCTTACCCCCGGCGGGCCAGTCAAACACAGAAAAGTAGAGCGTTGTTCCCTTTTTTTCCTCCTTTTTTGTGCATCGCCCCCATGGAAAGAGACCCCACGGACTGGCTGTTGTTCCGTATACAGCTTCTCCGTTCAGCTTCATCCACCTGCCCATCTCCTGAAGGATATAAATACTTTCGGAAGGGAATTCCCCTACGGCATCAGGGCCGACATTAAGCAGGAAGTTGCCGCCTTTTGATGCAATATCGAGAAGATTGCGGATTAGTGTTTCAGGTGTTTTATAGTTTTTGTCGTAGTGCTTGTAGCCCCAGGTCCCGTTCATGGTCATACAGGTTTCCCAGTCGGTGCCATCGAGATCGGCAAGGTTTGGGATCCTCTGTTCCGGAGTTTTATGATCGCCCGGGAAATNNTGCCTGCAGCTTCTCAGCCGCTTGGTCGGTCATATCGGTCGGGGTGTCCCACCAAAGCACGGCCAGGTCGCCATAGCCGGTAAGAAGCTCCCTGACCTGTGGTACTGCCACTTCGTCGATATACTGATCGAATGTCCTTGTTTCCTGAACCGGGTCCCAGTGACCCCGGTGAGCTTTGGTATAGGCATCGATCCTGGCAGAATCGGGGTTTTCCCATCCCTCCCTCGCCGGCCTTCGCGCCGCAGAACCTCCGGGATTGATCCAGTCCTGAGCCTGCGAGTAATAGAACCCGAGCCTGATACCATGACGTTTACATGCTTCCGCAAGAGGTTTCAGCAGATCTTTTCCATAAGGCGTGGCATCGACTACGTTCCATTTGCTGGCTTTTGTTTCAAACAGTGCAAAGCCGTCGTGATGCTTGGACGTGATGACTATATACTTCATCCCGGCATCTTTGGCCATTCGTACCCATGCATCCGGATCGTACCTGACCGGATTGAATTCTTTTGCGAATTCCTTATATTCGGCGACGGGGATCTTCCCGCGGTTCATTATCCATTCACCTATGCCGCCTATTCTTATTCCGTTCCATTCCCCGGCAGGAACGGCATAGACACCCCAGTGGATGAACATTCCGAACCTTGCTTCGCGCCACCACTCCATACGGTCGTCTTTTGCAGGTGCACCCTGAGCCGAGGCGTTCTGACCCAGGAATAATGATAATGTCAGCACAATGATTAAATTCTTCATTTTATCGTTTTTGTTTCTTGTCTACGCTCCCCGCTCCCCGCTCCCCGCTCCCCGCTCCCTGCCCCCGGCTCCCCGCTATCTACTTCCACTGCTTCATATACTCAAGGAATGCCCTGGCAGTTCTGTCGAGATTCTCAACCGATCCTCCACCCTCCAGGACTTCACACATCTCATAGGCGATATAACCCTGGTATCCTATTTCCCTGAGAGTATTGATGAAGCTCCGGTAATCAAGGAATCCTTCTCCAATTGGTACGGCCCTCATCTGTGATTCCATCCTTATATAGTTGGTATGGTTTGCATCATACCTGAACCTGGGTTGTTCCACATAATCAGCTGTCGTGGTGTGTACAATATATGGTTTCATAATATGGATCGCCCTGCTTATCTCTTCAGGTGAAAGACCCTCGAGTGTGGGTGACCAGCAATCGAAAGCAGCTTTCACATTTGGCAGGTTAACCTCATCAAGGATCCATTTCATGGCATCGTGGTGAATGCCGATATCATGATGATTCTGCACAGCCAGGGTAACTCCGTAGCCTGCAGCGATCCTGCCGGCCATCTGAAGTGCTTCGACAACCATTGCATATTGTCGGTCGTAGGTGATATCGGGTCGTTCATAACCTGTGAAGACCCGTACCATGTTTGTTCCCAGGTCGCGGGCAAGACGTGCGAGTTCACCAACGTATATTGCCTGTATTTCGACATTTGGGATACCGACCTTGTCGACTCCTGCCGTAAAATCAGTGTAACCGGCAAGGCAGACCAGCTCCAGCCCGAGCTCTTTGATCCTTTCCCTGAGTTTTCGCCGGGCAGTGTCGTCATAATCGATGAGGGAGACATGCGGCCGTTTTGCTGCAAGCATAACACCATCGAAACCAAGCTCTTTTGCTTTAACAAGAAACTCGTCGATAGTAAGAACTGCCTGACCGCGCCAGACTCCCATGTAGCTGACGGAGTGCAGGCAGGTTTTCACTTTAAAATCCTTCGGATTGCCTGAAGGTACTTTCTGACCGGATACCGTGGCGGTCAGCATAAAAAGGATAAGGAGTGAGGTCAGGAGCTTTTTCATATCATCTTTTTTTAGTGAATATAAGAATTAATTAAATAACCTCCGGCCAGGTGAGGTTATTAGTTCAGGCAAATTGTATATCTTAGCTTCATGAGTGGCGTAAAGAGCTACTGCAGGTTTGTTGTTTACAAATTATATAATTATGAAAATCAGACTTTTAGGAGTGATCTTTTTCGTCCTGACATGTACCGGTATTTATTCTCAGTCGCCGGCAGATGTCTACAGGAAGCCCCTTAAGGAGGTGCTGGCTGATATTGAGAACAGATATAAGGTTAAGCTTAATTACAGCGAATCACTTGTCAAAGGTGTCGATGTATCTTATGCAACGTGGCGTTATCGTTCTGATATTGAACAGACTCTTTCCAATATCCTGATGCCGCTCGATATGATCTTTCAGAAAACTGACGGGAACAGCTACCAGATAAGCAGGTACGCATATCATCAGAGGCCGGTGGAGGAAGGAAGAAAGCATCTTGATCAATTACTTTCACTTTATCCCGATCTTGTTTCATGGGAAAAACGCAGGGAGGAGCTGAAGAAATGTATCCTTGAGCAGGCGGGCCTCTCCCCGATGCCTGCCAGGACCCTCCTTAATCCCATCCATACTCCGGCAAGAAAGTTTGATGGCTATACCGTTGAGAATGTTGGAATTGAAACTTTACCCGGGGTGTATCTCTGCGGATCGCTCTACAGGCCGGCACGGGGGAAAGGACCCTTCCCGGCTGTTCTTTCACCTCATGGCCATTTTACCAGCAGTGATATGAACGAGGTTGGTCGTTACAGGCCTGATCAGCAGTACAGATGTGCCATGCTTGCCAGGATGGGTGCAGTCGTATTCAGTTATGAGATGTTTGCCTATGGAGAGTCTCTTCTTCAGGTCACGGCTGATGACCACAGAACGGGACTAGCATTGACCATGCAGACTATCAATTCAATACGGGTTGTAGATTTTCTGACATCCTTACCTTATGTTGATGGGACCAGAATTGGGGTAACAGGCGAGTCAGGAGGAGGAACGCAAGCATTTCTGCTGACTGCACTCGACGACAGGATCACGGTAAGTGTCCCGGTAGTTATGGTTTCATCATATTTTTTCGGAGGATGTCCCTGCGAAAGCGGCTTACCGATACATTCCTGTTCCGGACACGGTACCAATAATGCAGAGATTGCTGCAATGGCTTCGCCCCGTCCCATGCTGGTGATCTCGGATGGGAACGACTGGACCCGCCATGTTCCTGATATAGAGTTTCCTTATCTTGAAAGGGTGTACGATCTCTATGGCAAAAAGAGCAATGTGGAGAATGTTCATCTGCCGGATGAGGGACACGATTATGGAGTGTCCAAGAGATTGGCCATGTATGATTTTATGGCAAAACATCTGGGATTGAATATTAATGCAATCAGGGATAAGACCGGAAGAATTGACGAATCGAAAGTGAAGATAGAAAGTTATGAGGCACAACTCGTTTTCGGGAAGGAGGGAAGGCTTCCGCCTCATGCAGTTAAGGGAGCAGAAGGGATTAGACAGGTTATAGAAGCGCTGAGGTGATGTGCGGTGATTTAAGAATCAGGTACAGGGAAAACGAAGAAAAAAATGGTCGAAGATTTTGATATCTTGTTAAAAGGGTGTTTCTTTATGTAAAGAGATTGTCCTGTTCCATGCCAGGAGGCTAACAGGTTTCATAAAACAAGTAAAGAGATAATGTTTCACAAGGCATTGTTCCATCTTGTTTTAATGTCAGTTTTGGCATTAAGTGCACAAACCTCTGCTCAGAATCTGAAAGCAGACGGTTATAAGGGCATCTGGTTCGGCTATGGGGAGAAACACGAATTCGGATATAAATTTTCAGGCGGATTCGGAACTTATTCTCCGCAACATTCTCCAACAGCAATATACTGTCCGGAGGCAGATAAAACTTTCTTTGTCTATGGAGGAACAACGAGTTCCGAAGCGACACATCTGCTGATAATGATTTCCTATTTCGACCACCGCACTCACACGGTTCCCAGGCCTGTGGTTGTTTTTGATAAGCAGGGCGTCAGTGAACCGCGTGATAACGCTTCCATCGCGATCGATGAGGATGGTTATATATGGGTCTTTATAAGCGGCAGGTTGCGTACCCGGCCGGGATTGATCTTCAGGAGCAGGTCTCCATACTCAATCGAAGGTTTTGAGCAGATTACAACATGGGAAATGACATTTCCTCAATCGTGGAGCATGAATGACAGCCTGTTGCTGCTTTTCATAAGGGTTAAGAATGAGCCTGAGCTCTACCTGGCAAAAAGCCCGGACGGGAAAAAATGGGATACACTTCAGAAGCTGGCAGGCATGGGCGGCCATTTACATGTTTCGGCACTTCACGGAAACAGGTTGGTGGTCGCGTTCAATTATCATCCGGGAGGAAACATTGACAGCAGGACAAACCTTTATCTTATCCAGACTGATGATATGGGGAAAACCTGGAAAACAGTTGATAACAGAACTGTTAATACTCCGCTTACTGAAGTTCAGAATGAAGCACTTGTAAGGGATTTTCAGAAAGAGGACAAACTGGTTTATATTAATGATCTTTCATTCGACAGGGAAGGAAATCCTGTAATTCTTCTGATTACAAGCCGCAGCTTTATGCCGGGCCCTGAAGGAGATCCGAGGGAATGGATCGTAGCCAGCTGGAAAAACAATACATGGAATTTCAATAAAGTATGTGAATCAACACATAATTACGACGGCGGGGTTTTTTATTTAAAGGATGATAAATGGTGTGTTATTGGCCCTACTGAGCCGGGTCCTGCAAAATACGGGGCCGGGGGTGAGATAGCCCTCTGGATCAGCAGGGATGAGGGTCTGACATGGACAAAAGAACGTAACATTACAAGAAACAGCCCTGTTAACAATTCCTACGTCAGGCGTCCTGTTGGTGCAAACAAGGATTTCTATGCTTTCTGGGCCGATGGTGATGCTGATAAATTATCTCCCTCAAGGCTCTACTTTACCAATGAGAAATGCAGTAAGGTTTGGGTCCTTCCCTATGAAATGAAACGGGAGTCACAGAAACCTGCAAGGGTAAGGTAAGAAGTCCGAAGTCCGAAGTCCGAAGTGACATGAGTCGGGCGTGGCCGGAGTTATTGAAGGTTATAAAACCTTATTGCGTTGTCGCGCAGTATCAATCGGGCAACGTTTTTTGCTTCAAGTTCTGTAAGATATCCGTCTTTAACCTTATTGATCAGGACATTCGATATGATTTTTCTGGCAATGACCACCTCCCCGTAAATATTTTCCACATTTGTATAATCCCCGCCAAAGGCCATAATCTTTCCGGCCGGAACTGCCTCGAGCCACTCATAAAGGTATCTTTCGCTGTACGACGGGGATATTGCATAGGTCCAATTCATGTCTATATATACATTTCTGAACGTCTTGGCAAGCGTGGATAGCTCACCTCCAAAAGGATAACTTCCATGGAACAGTGCAAAATTGACATCTTTATATTCCCTGAAGATATTAGTTAAAAGAGTCGGGTTTGAGTTGTTGATCTGGTTTCCGGCTCCCGCCAGGAGACCTGTATGAATGACGACAGGGATTTTATGTTTTCCTGCCAGATCCATAAGCCGGTGGAACATAAAATCCTGCAGGGGTTTGGCGGCCTGATATGACATGGAAAAGTTATCACTGCCGTTCACAAGTGTCCGGAAAATTTTTCTTGCTGCATCCGCCTGAACATTGTCGAAGCTTAATGTACGGTTATAGGCTGTGTTTACCTTTACTGCAACCATTCCGTCTTTTAAAGCAGTCTCAAAAGCTATTGTCATGGATTTCACGAAATCATCGAGAGTGAATATCGGATCTGGTTGTTTTATCGCCAGGGAATCAATGGTGAATTTCGTTCTGACCGTGAGCCAGGGTGAAAACCTTACAGCATGTTTTATGTATTCCTCATTTATCTCCGGATCATTCCCGTCCTGAATAACAAAGTCAATCCTGCACAGATCCCTCAGAACATGATTTACCCAGTCGTTGCTGTAGGCTTTTCTTATTTTTGAAGAGAGTTCATCGACCGTCATTGCGTTGAGATCATAGATCCCGTAAAGATCCTGGGCGGCGATCAGGGCAACCCTGTTGGATGCGGTATTGAAGGATAATTTCCAGTAGGGCTCAATCAGTATCCATTTCTGCTTTGGGGAGAGTGGCTGATTAAACAACGGGTTGAAAAGTGAATCAGGCAACCCTGCAGAGACCAGGTCGTTATAATTATAATTGTAGAGCAAAAGCATGAAATCCAGAAAGTAGCTTTTTTTAAGCAGCCCCGGACTGGTGAGGTGTTCGTGGGTATCAACAATTCTCAGGGTATCGATATACTCATGGATCCTTTGTTCATATCCGGCCAGTGGCGAAGGTTTCAGATTCACTTGCGTACGGGCTATAATGCTTAATGCCAATAGCGTAAGAAAGGACAGGAGGAATCGCATTCAGGACTTATTGATAATTATCTTACAAATAGACCAAAAATACAGCTCCGTTATTCCGCTTTAAGTTTTTTTAACTTTTCTTCTGACTTTTATTCCGCTTCTCGCCTTCGCTTACCTCCGTTCAGCTTCGGCCTTCGGTCGTCGGAGTCAACCTACGGCCGACGAAGTCGGCGAGCAAAGCGAGGAATTGCGTCACTGCGGTCCTTATCTTCGGTCTTCCTTCTTCGGTCTTCGGTTCTCTCTTTGAGTATGTCCTGAATTTTTATTATCTTTGCCCAAATTCTTAAAATCCTGAGTAATATGAAAAAAAGAAACCTCCTTTCGATTGTTCTGATCTTTGCCATTTCAGGCATTGCTGTTACAATTTTTGATTCATGCAAGCCGAAGCAGAAGTATATTGGGTTGCAGCTTTATTCAATCCGCGACTCCATCCGGAAAGATGTTCCCGGAGCCATTAAGAAAGTGGCAGATATGGGTTACAAGTTCGTTGAGCCGGCAGGATATCGCGATGGTAAATTCTACGACATGGAGCCTGCTGACTTTAAAGCTTTATGTGATGCCAATAACCTTCCGATCCTCAGTTCACATACCGGTCGGAATCTTTATGATTCAACCAATTATACTGAGACAATGGCATGGTGGGATCAGTGCATCGATGCTCATGTTGCTGCCGGGGCAAAATACATTGTACAGCCTTCGATGGGACGTTCAGCGTATGAGAGTCTGGAAAGCCTGAAACTATGGTGTGATTATTTCAACGAGGTTGGGGAAAAATGCAATGCCAAAGGAATCCGCTTTGGTTATCATAATCACGACAGGGAGTTTACCACAGTGCACGACGGTGTAATAATGTATGATTTTATGCTGGCAAATACCGATCCCTCAAAGGTATTCTTCCAGTTAGATCTTTACTGGTGTGTCGTGGGTGAGAAGGATCCGGTTGATTACTTCAAGAAATATCCAGGACGCTTTGAATTGTGGCATGTCAAGGACAAGGAAGAGATTGGCGCAAGTGGCATGATGGATTTCGAATCGATATGGGCTGCCAGGGATATTTCCGGAATGAAATATGGAATTGTGGAAGTTGAAAAATATAATTTCGACGTGTTCACAAGCTGCCAGAAGAGCCTTGAGTTCCTGAATGCAGCTGATTATATTGTAATGCCAAAATAGGGGTACCTCAGTATCAGGGCACTTCAGCAAAACTTAAAACTTTTTTAATCATCTGAATACACGGCTGGTTACTGCAGTTTGAAGCAGTAACCGGCTTTTTTTATTCAACGCCGAAAAATGTTGTTGCCGAATCAGGTGGTGCAATGTAAAACAAAACTCCCTCTTCTGTCTGCACTTCTCCGATCTCTTTATATAGCTCGTCTTTTCCGTTGGTTCTGTAAATCCTGAATTTAATATATTTTGTTCCTTTAATCGCGATCTCTGCGGGTTTTGCATTATTCTTGCCGGTATTGACTATCACAAATGAATCGGAGTTTTTACTGTCGCTGCCGGAGAAGGCAATTACCGGAATTTCACTGTCCATCGACATTGTCCATGCTACTTTCATCCCCGGTTGTCCTGCCCGGGATACCTGCTTGTAGTAGTAGTAACCCGGTTGTATCTCATAGGAACCATCTTCGCTTACCCTGATTGCACAGCCGGGATTGGGATCACCACCCACCCAGAGGGGCGGACGTTGTATGCCCGCCCAGGGTATCAGGCCATTAATGCCTGCTTCGTAAATATTACCCCATATCTCCTTGATGAATCTTGAATCCATCCTGCTCCACGATGTTGATGTAACCCAGGCATGAAGCCCGGGACGGAGTCTCTGCAGGTAGTTTATACCATAGCCGGTATGACTGCCATACCATCTGTTATCGTACCCGCCGACATAAAAACCATGTGAGGTAATAAGTCCCAGGTTATTCAAAGCCACCGGATCGGCGGCTATTGCCTCGGGAAATCCCCAGAAGCTGAAGCGGTACCAGTTGGTCGGCTCTCCATTGGTAACCGAGATATCCCTTAAGCCTTCCTTATCCAGCATTGGTTGCATAAACGACAGGAATTCAATTACCTGAGAAGGCGGCCAGAACATATTGTAATCGTGTCCCCTGCCAATATTGCCTTCTATGCCATCCCATGGCCAGCGCTCCCAGTCCTCACCTTCATTATGAAGGGAGATGTATTTTATCGGAAATCTTTCTTTCTCTTTCAGGAACTTAGCCCAGTCGATCAGGTATCTGGCAAGATCATTTTTATGTGCCGGGTCGAGATCCCGTCCTCTCATGATTTTCTGGAGTGTCACATATGCCGGAGGTCCGTATAATGTGGTAATTATCTGCAAATCGCGACCGGAAGAGCGGGATTTTTCAAGCCCCATCCTTACGAACAAGCGCATATTGGCAGTGGATCTCTCATGATCATATTTTCCTCCCGGTTCATTCTGGTGAAAAGGGTCGAGAAACATTTTAACGAGACCAACTTTCAGTCCGTTATCCCCAAATACGAGATCAATTATTTCCTGACGGCTCTTTTCCGTAATTATACTGAATCCGCCGTAATCCTTTGCGTCGACATTGTAATCGATGGTCTGAGCTGTTTCAACATAATTAAACCCAAACCCATCCCAATCCCTGAGTGTTTTAGAGAAATCCACCACAACTGGACATCCTTTGAACACAGGGTACTGTGCCTGGAGAGCTGAGCACTCCATCAGCATCAGGCAGCCCGTTAAAAGCATTCCTGAAATAATTCTCATGTCTTCAAATGTTTATATTAATCCGGAACCAGTACAACCTTTACAAGTCCCGGTTCTCTGTTATATAGCCTTTTGAACCACAGAGCCCCATCCGATAGAGGGGCCTCTGCTGACAAAATGGGATCCATGTTAATTTCCCGGCGTGCGATCATATCAAGCACAGCGGGATACTCTCCGCAGATTGCACAACTGCCCTGCAGCCTGATCTGCCGTGTGACAACGCTCTGTAACGGCAGTTTTACATGAGCTGTCATATTGCCGACCAGTGTTGCGGTACCACCTTTGCGTAATGAATCAATCGCAGTTTCAACCGAAGCATCAACACCGACCACCTCGAAAGAATGATCGGCACCACGTCCATCTGTAATCTTAAGTATCTCCTCCTTAAGGTTGCCGGATTCAGGATTAAATAAATAATCAGCACCCAGTTTCCCTGCCAGTTCAAGTTTGCCGGGATCAGGATCGATGGCAATAATATTACCGCAACCTTTGGAGCGGAGTACCTGGATCACGAAGAGACCTATCATTCCCGCACCAACAACAACCACACTATCGTTCCATCCCGGAGGCGCAAGTTCCACCGCATGTGCCGCAACAGCTGCCGGTTCTACCATGGCAGCCTGGGTGAAGGAGACTTTCGCAGGCATCCTGTACAGAATATGCTGGGGGACATTTACATATTCTGCAAATGCACCATGCCGCCTGTATTCACCCGGTGATACACCAAGAACCATCCTGTTATCACTGAGATTATATAACCCTTTGAGGGTGTACCAGTCATTCAGGGGGTAAATGGTTGAGTCAAAGGTAACCCTGTCACCAATATTCCATCCTCTTACATCCTCCCCGGTTTCAACGATCACCCCGGCCGCTTCATGACCCATGATAAGAGGCGGGATCCTTCTGCCGGTACTCCCGTCTATCCCATGAACATCACTGCCGCATATACCGGCTGCCTTCACCCGGATAAGGACCTCATCACGGGCAATCTCAGGATCTGGCCAGTCTCTGTAAACAAGCTTATTATACTCTTCAAGTACCAGTGCTTTCATATATTCAGTTTAATGATAAACCATCTGCGATATAAATTCCCAATTTAAGAAAAAGTAAAACTTCAAATCAGCTAACGGCAAAAAATCAGCAATGATTTTTTTGATTACTTTTAGTCATCCAAAAAAATGACAATATGAAGTTTAAATTTTATGTTCTGGTTATTGTTTCCCTTTCAATAATAAGCTGCAGGACCAGGTTCTACACTGAGAATGATTTTGCTTCGGTACTCAAGATCGATTCCCATGTGCATATAAGATCAGATAAAGGCTACTTCGAGGAGCAGGCTGTAAGTGACAATTTTCTTCTTGTCACCCTGGGAGTGGATCATGGCGACTCTGCAGATATAGAAGAACAGCATCATTATGCAAGGTTATCTGCAGGGAAATATCCGGGCAGGGTCTTTCACGGGCCAACATTTTTATTTGATACTGCCGGGTGGGGGACGGAACAATGGAGCCGGAAGGTAATCTCACAGCTTGAAAAAGATATTTCAGGCGGGGCAATAACCGTGAAGATCTGGAAGAACATCGGCATGACAGTGCGTGACAGATCCGGCAAATTCATAATGGTTGATGATCCGGGTCTTGATCCGGTGATAAGCTTCATTAAGAGTAAGAACCTGCCGATCACCGGGCATCTTGGAGAGCCGCGTAACTGCTGGCTCCCCCTTGATCAGATGACGGTAAGGGGCGACAGCAATTATTTTGCACGCAATACACAGTATCATATGTACCTTCATCCCGAATACCCGTCGTATGAGGACCAGATCAATGCAAGGGATAATATGCTGGCAAAGCATCCTGACCTGAAATTTATTGCCTGCCACCTCGGAAGCCTTGAGTGGAACGTTGATTCGCTTGCACGGCGGCTCGACAGGTTCCCCAACATGGTAGTGGACATGTCAGCCAGGATATCACACCTTCAGTACCAGACGGTGCAGGACAGGAAACGGGTGCGTGATTTCTGCATTAAATACCAGGACAGGCTTCTTTACGGTACCGATGTGGGAGAGAGCGGAACATCAAATCCCGAGGGATTTAAAACAAGAATGCACAATACGTGGGCGGATGACTGGAAATATTTTGTGACGGATGAGGAGATGACGTCCGGGAGCTTCAGAGGCACCTTTCAGGGGCTGAAGCTTCCGAAGGAGGTCGTGGATAAGATCTACAGCAGGAATGCAATTAAGTGGTACAATTTGGAAAATGTACGATAACCTGAAATTATTTTTTGAGAAGATCAAATCGCTGGGCTTCTGGCGAAGGCTCTTCAGCTGGAGACAAATAAGGACTCTCAGCTACGATGCCTATGATGAGTTTACCGGCCTGCTGGACTCTGTTGATCGCCTGAACGGTGAGGTGTTGAGCAGAGACGCAAGGATACGGGAAATTGAGAAGGATCGCGAGATCTCCTCAGCAAGATTATCCGATCTGGTTTCGGTCTCTCAGAAGCTTGAAAACAAGATAATTATGCTCGAGAATGATCTGTCGCGACTGAACAGGGAGAAAACAGATCTGTCGAACAGAATAGCCCGGTTCGAACAGGCTGAGCAGACCAGAAGCGATGAATTTCAGAAAAACGTCTCGGCCGTGAATGCAATCCGTACCAGCCTCGAGAACGACAGGAACAAGCTTAATGAAGAGAGGATAAGGGAGAAGGAAGAGGAGTTTGAGAAAACAAGACAGACGTGGCGCAATCATGAAGAGGCTGTAAAATCAGCAATCCGCAACATCTGCAAAGTGCACCTGATAGAATACGTGGAAAATGTTCCGTTCAAGGGTAATCCCGACAATACTGTTTTGATAGCCGGAGAATATGTGATATTTGATGCAAAGAGCCCTGCCGGTGATGACCTTGAGAATTTCCCTAAGTATCTGAAGATTCAGACCGAATCGGTAAGAAAATATATCAGGCAGGAAAATGTCAAGAAGGATATTTTCCTTGTTGTACCGGCAAACACACTCGATGTGATCAGCCAGTACTCCCACAATATGGGTGATTACTATGTTTACATAATCACAACAGACTCCTTAGAGCCTATAATACTGTCTCTAAAGAAGATAGAGCAGTACGAATTTGCCGAACAGCTTACGCCGGATGAACGGGAGAATATCTGCCGTATCATCGGAAAGTTTTCGCATATAGCAAAGAGGAAGATACAGATTGACTATTTCTTTTCGTATCAGTTTCTTGAGATATTGTCAAAAACAGGAGTTGATCTCCCTGCCGATATTTATAAATCGGTGCAGGAGTTTGAGAGGGCTGAGAAGCTTAATCCTCCGCAGGAAAAAAGAGCTAAGCAGATACTGATGGAGGACCTTCTTGCAGAAAGTGAAAGGCTTTCCAATGCAGCCCGGTCAAGGCTGAAGGAAGATGCTGAGGGCAATGAGGGTGACGGATCAGAGACCTGAGCTTTGTTCAGGCTTCCAGGTATACATTATTCCTGATTAAGGCATCACGGAGAGCCTGGTATGGCAGATCGCGGGTGCTGAATTTTTTCGCACTGCATAACGCTGCAGCTGTTCCTGCGGCCTCACCCTGACCCATACAGCATACAGTATTCCTGGTGGACATATGTGCCTGAAAATCTGATGTTATAAGCATGCCTGCCGCCAGGAGGTTGTCAATTCCTTTTACCCTCAATGCTTTATAGGGAACACCATAGGTGCCCCCGTTTTTTATCTGATACCGTGGTGCCGAATCATGAAATCCATATACCATTATATCGTCATCAAAGTGTCTTGCTTCAATAACATCGGCCAGAGCGATATCATAATCACAGGTTATGGTACGTCCTCTCCTGATGTTCAATGTCGGGCTGGTACGGGCGATAAAAGCATTCTCACATCCGGGAAGATGTTTCCGGAACAACTCAAGTGTTTTAAACTGATTGCGCCTGATTATAAGTTCAGCTTTTGCTGCCTCATCCCTGTTGGTTGGGCTCACAGGCATCCTGTAGTTAACTTTGATAAACATTAAATAGTTATCATGCACAGTGGTTGTTATCAGTCCTGACCCGAGACTGACAATCCCTTCAACAAACTCATCAGGAAGTTTATTTCTTATAATGTAACCGCTTTCACTTCCTATTCTTATGATCTGATCCTCTTTCCCGCTCCGCAGACCATAAGCCAGGTCACCCACGGCATTTCTTCTTGTAAGGTAGGCAAACAATTTTTCGATATTAACATTTCCGATTCCCATGCTGTTACAGACCGGATGATCGTTCAACTCGACAAATTCTGCTCCGGCATAGGCAGAAAGATCTCCATAGGCTGTACAGTCAACAAAACACCGGGCTCTGAAATACTCCCTGCCCGATCTGCTCTGGGTGATTACACCTTCAATCGACTTGCCTTTCTTTACTGCACCCGCAACGAGCGTATTTGTGAAAATATGAACACCCGCCTCTGCAAGCATTTCAAAAACAACCAGTTTATATAGTTCGGTATCAATTGCTGTACAGACGGAATCATAATCATACCTTGTCGCCATCTCGCCGTGCCCTGTTGTCCCGCCTACCAGCATAAGGCGGTCTATTATCTCCTGTGCGATTCCTTTAACGACCTGGCGTTTCTCCACTCCGGGGAATGCTCTCCATAGGTTGAAATAGCTGTGAAGGGCGGTTCCCCCTTCCACTACGGTTCCCCCGGGGTACCCTTTGGCTTCTATCAGGGCCGTTTTAGCCCCCTGCCTTGCAGAAGCGATAGCTGCAACCGCTCCCGCGGTACCACCTCCGGCAACAACCACATCAAACTCCCGG
>DIKJ01000249.1:50984-72859 GCA_002424525.1 Bacteroidales bacterium UBA5621
ATAATAATTGTTAAGGTAGTAAACAATTATCTTATTTCAAAAACCACTATATTTAAGATCAAATCTTTCAGATAAATTAATCCATGGATAACAGGCGTAGTTTTATTAAAAGAGCGGCACTGGGTACTCTGGCTGCAGTTAGTGTGCCGCAGATACTGGCGGCATCAATGCCCGCAGGAAAATCAAAGAAGATACAACTCGCAAAGGATCAGGTAATCCTTTTTCAGGGCGATTCAATAACTGATGCGGGAAGGAATAAGGAGAACATGGGATTCAATAATCCGGGGGCGCTTGGCACCGGGTACGCCTTTCTGGCAGCAGCCGGTCTTATGGAGAAGTATGCACCGCTTAATCTCAAGATATATAATAAAGGTATATCTGGCAATAAGGTCTTCGAGCTTGCCGCAAGATGGGAGCAGGATTGCCTGGAGCTCAAACCCGATGTTGTCAGCATTCTGATAGGGGTGAATGATTTCTGGCACAAACTCAATGGTAACTACGACGGTACGGTTGAAACCTACAGGAAAGACTTTATTTCCCTTATGGAGCGTACCAGAAAAGCGCTTCCCGGCGTCAGGCTGATCATTGGTGAACCGTTTGCCGTGCCGGGTGTAAAAGCTGTCAATGAAAAATGGTACCCCGAATTTTACGGTTTTCAGAAGGCGGCCAGGGAGGTTGCCGATTCGTTCGGGGCCGTCTTTATTCCTTATCAGCGCGTTTATGACGAGGCACAGAAACGCGCCCCCGCTTCTTACTGGACCGGTGACGGTGTGCATGCTTCCCTTGCAGGTGCACAGCTTATGGCACAGGCATGGCTCTCCGTTATCAGGTGATGCTTAGCCGAACCGGTAGTGCTTCCTTACAGCCTTGTTGATCTTCCATCTGCATTTAAGTCCGGCGGAGAACACTACCAGGTCTCCTTTGCCGAAACTGACCGGCGCACCGTTATCGGGGGTTACAATTACATCGCCTTCAAGGATATAGCAGGTTTCCGGTTCATCATATTCCCACGCGAACTCTGAGACTTCTTTTTCCCATACCGGCCACGATCTCACATTAAGCTTAAGGAGCTTCTCTTCAGTTGGTTTCTCGACGCTTATCATATGCAGTTGCTATTAGTGTTTGGTAAAATTATTAAAAAAATAGTAACTTATCAGTATCAGATTTGTTGGAGACCGAAGACCGAATATTGTACTTACTTCCGACTTCGGACTTCGGTCTTCGGACTTCCGACTTCGGACTTCCGACTTCCGACTTCCTCCCCCAGACTAAAAACCAGATTTGTTTTCGAAAATAAAAATGCATATATTTACACGTGAAAGTACACGAGTAAGTAAATTTTTGATAATTGCAATAAAAAAATGAACGGCAGACCAGAATTTTCTTATCGGGAGACTGCAGGACTTTACAGGATACACGTATAATGAAATCACGTTCTATCAAGCAAATCATCTTTGTGTCTGAATATCAGTAAAATGGTCAATATACGGCAATCGGACATAGCGAGAGAACTGAACGTTTCGAGAGTCACTGTCTCAAAAGCGCTGAGGGATCATCCCGACATCTCTCCTGAGATGAAGAAGAGAGTGAATGAGACGGTAAAGAAGATGGGATATATCCCAAACCTTATTGCCAGACAGCTCAACTCACGGAGGACCTTTACATTGGGAATTGTTGTACCGGATCTGGAAAACAGTTTCTTTTCATACATGGTTGACAGTATGATTGATCACGCTACGGAAGAGAATTATCATGTGATCCTCACTGTTTCGCGGGAGAAGGAATCTGTAGAAATAAAAAATATTGAAAACCTCATCGGAATGAGGGTCGACGGATTGCTGGTATGTAATTCCCAGGAGTCGCAGGATACTTCAATTTACAGCCAGATCAGGAAGATGAAGATACCACTGGTCTTTTTCGACCGAATGGTGAAAATCAGGGGCTTTTCCAAAGTAGTGTTCGACGACAGGAACGGGGCCTTGTCGGCTCTCAGCCAGGTCATCAGGTTGGGTTTTACCAGGATAGCACACTTTGCAGGGTACAACGGAATAAACATCGGAAGGGAAAGATGCAACGGATATCTGTCAGCCCTCAAAATGCACGGGCTTCCGATACGAAAGAAATGGATCATTGAAGGTGGGTTTGAGATGAATGACGGGTATGGCTCATTTATGAAACTGCTTGCATCGGGAGAGATGCCGGAGATCATCTTTACGGTTAACGACAGGGTCGCCCTGGGGGTCTACAGAGCAGCAAAGGAATCGGGAATAAAGATTCCATCCGATGTCAGTATAATGGGGTACGGATTCAGGGAAACAACAGATTTTTTCAGTCCGCCACTGGCTGTAATAAACCAGGACCCAAGAAAAATGGGCTTAATTGCGATGAAAACACTGATCGGCGAAATAGACAGCAGGCAGGGAAGAAAACCTGTCACCACATATATAAGCGAGGAGTTCCTGAGAAATAAATCTCTGGGGATAGCCAGAAAACCGAAATCATTTAAAACCTTAAATTGAATTAATATGAAAAAAATTGTTGTAGCGGGGGCAGGAGGCTTTATTGCAGGACATCTTGTACGGGAACTGATCAGAATGGGAAATAGAGTAAGGGCTGTAGATATAAAACCTTTGAATGAATGGTACCAGGTTTTCAGCGAAGCGGATAATATGGTTCTGGATCTGCGGCTGAAGGATAATTGTTACCAGGCTGTTAACGGGTATAATGAAGTCTATAACCTTGCGGCTGATATGGGCGGTATGGGATTTATAGAGAACAATAAGGCCGCATGTATGATAAGCGTCCTTATCAACACCCATCTTCTTATTGCATCGCGGGATTGTGGGATCGACAGATTCTTCTATTCTTCATCTGCCTGTGTTTATAATGCTGAAAAACAGACTGATCCGGATAACCCCGGATTGAAGGAATCAGATGCCTACCCTGCTCTTGCTGAAGATGGTTACGGATGGGAAAAACTCTTCAGTGAGCGTATGTGCCGCCACTTTTCGGAAGATTTTGGACTTACAACAAGGGTTGCCAGATTCCATAATGTTTATGGACCTTTTGGTACGTATGATGGCGGGAGGGAGAAAGCCCCTGCAGCAATGTGCCGGAAAGTCATTAAAGCATCTATCACAGGTAAGAAGGAAATCACTATCTGGGGTGATGGTCACCAGACCAGAAGCTTCATGTATATTGACGATTGTATAAAGGGTATTATTGATATAATGTACAGCAACATCGAAGAACCTCTCAATCTGGGAAGCAGCGAAATGGTATCAATTAATGAACTTGTTGATACTGTGGAAGAAATAGCTGGATATAAGCTTGAAAGGAAATATGACCCTGATGCACCAAAAGGCGTCCGCGGAAGGAATAGTGATAACACACTTATTAAAAAATACCTCGGGTGGGAACCATCGACACCTCTGCGAAAAGGCATGAAAACGACTTTTACCTGGATTAACGAACAGATGAAGAAAGATGAAGCAGAGAAAGCAGGTCTGAACAGATTCAATAAATAACTGCGTTTATCTGATTATGGAAAAGAAAGTGATGGTAAGCGGCTGTTACGATCTGTTGCACGGAGGTCATGTGGCATTCTTTAAAACTGCCTCTGCATACGGTAAACTTTATGTGAGCCTCGGGAGAGATGATAATCTGGCCTTGCTTAAAGGCAAGAAACCTCTATTCTCCGAAGCCGAAAGAATGTTTATTGTCAAAAGCATCAGGTACGTTGAAGATGCGTTCCTGGCTTCGGGCTCCGGCATGCTCGATTTTGAGCCTGACATGAGGCGGATTAAACCTGATATTCTCATTGTAAATCAGGACGGCCATACTCCGGAAAAAGAGAAACTCTGCAAGGATATGGGGGTTGAGTATGTTATCCTGGAACGGATCCCCGAGCCCGGCTTGCCTGCACGTTCCAGTTCAGCCACTAAAAGGGACCAGCGATTCCCATACAGGTTATGTCTTGCCGGTGGATGGATCGACCAGCCCTGGGTTTCCGGAGTACATCCCGGATCGGTGGTGGTTGCCCAGATCTGGCCCACAATGGATTTTAACGACAGATCGGGACTTGCCACAAGCTCGAGAAGTGTTGGAATTAAAATATGGGGCGACAGGTATCCTGATGGTGATTATAAGGAAAATGCGCGGATACTCTTCGGGGCGGAAAATCCTCCAGGTAAAAAATATATTTCTGGCTCGCAGGATCATATAGGACTTCTTTACCCAGGGATCAGCAGGCTCTGGTATAATGGTGATTACTGGCCTGAAAAAATCGAATCGGCTATGGGCAGCGATACCTGCGACTGGCTATCAGATGTAATTTATCTGTTACCCCTGGAACCTCGCCCCGAAGGTTATGATCCCCTCAAAATAATGAATCTTGAGAAACACCTGGTAAAAGAGCTTGGAGAGGCTGGTGGCAGGTGCTGGGAAGCGATACTGAAAAAGGATATCGGAGAATTGGGCAGATCGATGACTGAAACCTTTCTCATGTGGAGAAAAATATTACCGCTTACTGTCCCTGATTGGGTTCTGGCAGAAATGGAAGAAAAGTATTTTCCTTATTTTCCGGGCGCAATTACATCAGGAAGCGGAGGCGGATATGTTATAGTGGTCTCGGAAAAGGAGATTGAGGGAGCGATACGGATTAAAGTAAGGTATTGAGGATTTCGGATTTCGGATTGTGGATTTCACCAGCAACCAGCAACTTTTACCCGCCAAAGTCTCGACGAAGGCGGGCAGTAACCAGTAACCAGTAACCAGTAACCAGCAACTTAGGTTAATTAAATAATTAAGAGATGAAAAAGAACAGTTTGGTCATTTTAAGCGCTGCAGCAATCATACTGTCGGCGTTTCTTGTATCCTGTACCAGTAAACCGGCAAAACAGGAACAGAAGCTTTTTACAGCTTCATTCGAGCCTGAGCCTGAATCTTTCAGGCAATACATCTATCCGGATTGGTTCCGTGATGCCAAGTTCGGAATCTGGGCACACTGGGGACCACAGGCAGTGCCACGTCAGGGCGACTGGTATGCCAGGAAGATGTATGAATCGGACATTATCAACAGAAGAACCAACGAACCTACCGGAAAACCCGGCAGGGAATACCTCTACCACCTTGAACATTATGGCCATCCTTCAAAATTCGGGTATAAGGACATCATACCTCTCTGGAAGGCAGAAAGATGGGATCCTGAAAAACTGATGGCGCTTTACAGGAGAGTGGGAGCAAAATACTTTGTCAGCATGGCGACCCATCACGATAATTTCTTCCTTTGGGACTCGAAGATACACCGGTGGAATTCCGTAAAGATGGGCCCCATGAAAGATGTGGTTGGTCTCTGGCAGCAGGCTGCAAAAAAGGAGGGTCTCCGGTTTGGCGTCTCAGAACACCTGGGTGCGAGCTACACCTGGTTTCAGACAAGCCATGGGGCCGACAGGAGCGGACCAATGAAAGGAGTCCCGTACGACGGAGCAAATCCTGAGTACCAGGATCTTTACCATCCGAAAACGGCACCTGACGATTTCCAATGGCTGACAAAAGATCCTGCAAACCAGCAGAACTGGCTGACAAGCATAACAGAACTCATTGATATGTATCAGCCCGACCTGCTCTATTCCGACGGTGAACTGCCTTTCGGAGAGGTGGGCAGAACCATGCTCGCCCATTATTACAACCAGGATATTGTGAAGAACGGCGGCAGACTTGAAGCAGTGTACACATGCAAGCACCTTATTTCTGAGGGAAGATGGGTCAGGGATATTGAGCGGGGTGCAATGGATTCAATAAGCGTCGATCCCTGGCAGACTGATACCTCGATAGGCGACTGGTACTACCGGACCGGACAGAAATACATGACGGGTACCGAAGTTATTCAGATGCTGGTCGATATAGTGAGCAAAAACGGCAACCTTTTGCTGAATGTCGTTCAAACACCTGAGGGTGACCTTGAACAGGATGTTATTGATATCCTCGATGAGATAGCAGAATGGACACCGGTAAACGGAGAGGGTATTTATGGTACCCGTCCATGGAAAGTATATGGCGAAGGACCCTCGATGCAGAAACAGGAAAAAGGAACGTTCGGAGGCGTAAGAGATGTGAGACCCTATGAACCGGGAGATATCCGGTTTACATCAAAGGGAGAAACACTCTATGCGTTTTGCATGGTCTCACCGGTTGAGGATGTTAATATCTACTCACTCGGGAAGAACTCATCCATTATCAGCAAAAAAGTGAAGTCTGTTACCTTGCTTGGAGGCGCAGGCAAACCCGATTGGAAACAGGAGGATGACGCGCTGGTGATAAAAAAGCCATCAGAAATGCCTTCGTGGCAGGTTATCGGATTTAGAATTGAATTCAGAAAGTAGTTCCCGGACTATTTATCTTATCAGATTCTTTTGTTTTTATTCGAATGGATTTTATCTAAATTGCATGGTTTTATAACAGAACCATGGTTACGTTTTTCATCTCCATCGGTGTCCTGATTCTTGGTTATCTCTTCTATTCAAGATTTGTAGAGAGGATAGAAGGCGCTGATGCCGGTAGGGAGACTCCTGCGAATAAGATGAGGGATGGTGTGGATTATGTCCCCATGCCCTGGTGGAGGATCTTTCTGATCCAGTTCCTTAATATTGCAGGTCTCGGGCCTATATTCGGCGCTATTGCAGGAGCAATGTGGGGACCGATAGCTTTTCTCTGGATTGTGCTCGGGTCTGTTTTTGCGGGAGCTGTGCATGATTATTTTTCAGGTATGTTGTCTATTCGGCATAACGGACTGAGTATCACCGAGATTGTAGGCATATATCTTGGCACAGGCACTAAACAGTTAATGCGGGGTTTTACGGTCATCCTGATGGTCCTGGTGGGTGCGGTCTTTATTATGGGCCCTGCAGGGATCCTTGCAGGACTGACACCCGATTTTGCCTCAATAACTTTTTGGGTATGGGTGGTTTTCTGTTATTATGCCCTTGCCACTATGCTGCCCATTGACAAGATAATCGGTAAAATATATCCTGTTTTTGGATTTGCTCTCATATTCATGGCTATCGGCCTGATAACAGCGCTACTGATAAGAGGATACCATATACCTGAACTGACTCCGGCAAACTTCAGGAATTTCCATGTGAACGGAGACAAATTTCCCATTTTCCCGATGATGTTCATAACGATCGCCTGTGGTGCGATTTCCGGATTTCACGCGACTCAGTCGCCTCTGATGGCACGTTGCCTTACCAGCGAAAAACTTGGGAGAAGAGTATTCTACGGAGCAATGATCTCTGAAGGAATTGTTGCAATGATATGGGCAGCCATCGGAATGAGTTTTTACGGCGGTATCCGGGAACTGAATGACGTTATGACTGCGCAGGGAGGTAACGCAGCAATCCTGGTAAACGAGATATCTAACTCACTCCTTGGAAAATTCGGGGGCATTCTGGCCCTGCTTGGTGTGGTTGCGGCACCCATAACATCAGGTGATACTGCTTTTCGCAGTGCCCGCCTTATTGTTGCCGATTTTTTGAAATATAAACAGGGACCCATAAAGAACAGACTCTTTGTAAGCATACCTTTATTTGCAATTGGATTTCTGCTTACAAGGATCGATTTCAGCATTATATGGCGCTATTTTGCCTGGGCGAACCAGACACTTGCCATGGTTGTCCTGTGGGCAATAACAGTGTACCTTGTTAAGAGCAGGAAGCTCTACTGGATCACTCTTGTCCCGGCTGTTTTTATGACAGCTGTAACGAGCACCTATCTTCTTCTTGCTCCCGAAGGATTCTCCCTTCCGCCCTCTGTTTCTTATCCTGCAGGAATTTTTATTTCACTGACAGCTCTGGGATTCTTTTTTACTTATAAAGCAAGACATAACGACATATAAAAAAGGCAGGTGGTTTTTAACCTCCTGGAATACAATAAAATATGCCTCCCATCCTGGAAGCAGGTTTTTGCCGGACTTCCTCCGATAAAATATACTTTAAGGAGTTGAAGCTTTAGGTTCTCATTATCAGGTTGTTGCAAGATGTGGTATAAAACCCCGCAAAGAGTTGTTTTTTTCTTGCAGGTTTAATAAAATGTTACTACTTTTAATTGCGTACTATTATTACCCTGATTCTAACCTTAAATCGTTCAGCCTATGTAAATAGATTTACCTTAAAACGGCATTAATAGTGTCAGACATGATTATTGCCTATTGTTTAAAATCTTTTCTTTTTTTATTAAATCCTAACTAACCTATTTTAAAGTATGAAAGAAAATTTCATTAATGGGGTGCCGATACCGGCTTACCTCAGGAAGTTACTTTCAGGGCTTATGATCGCAATTGTTCTGTTTGCGGCCGGAGCTCTGAATGTTTTCGGGGCATCTTACATGGATCCCCAGCAACTTACCGTGTCGGGTGTTGTATCCGATGCTTCTACGGGAGACCCTATGCCGGGAGTAAATGTTATTGTAAAGGGAACAACCATTGGGACCCTTACCCTGGGAGACGGGAGATATACACTTGCGATTCCCGACCGGAATGCCACGCTGGTTTTCTCCTTTATCGGGTATGATGTGCGTGAGGAGTTTGTTGCCGGCAGAACAACAATTAATGTCACACTGGCATCGGTCACAACTGCTCTTGACGAGGTTATCGTAACCGGCTACGGTACTCAGAAGAAAAGCGACCTTACCGGATCTGTTGTAAGAGTAACTATGGAAGAAAAAACCACTCTGGCGAACATTAATCTTTCGCAGGCTCTATCGGGAGCTACTGCGGGTGTGAATGTCCAGGGCGTAGGTCTTGCAGGTGGTGAACCAAGCCTTGAGATCCGTGGGCGGACATCTTTGTCAGCAAGTGCACGGCCCTTAATTGTACTCGATGGTATTATTTACAACGGTGCTATTGCAGATATCAACATCAGCGACGTGGAATCGATAGATATTTTAAAGGATGCCAGCGCTGCTGCGGTTTATGGATCAAGGTCGGCCAACGGGGTCATGATCATCACAACCAAAAAAGGACAATCTGAAAAACCTGTCATTACTTTTAATATGTACTATGGTTTTCAGGATATGACCAATAATCCCATGAGGGTTATGAATGCCGAGGAGTATGCCATAAGACTTACCGATTATTATTACCAGCAGGATCTCTACACCTGGTACAGGACAAAGCCGACAAGCGCAGTAGGAAAACCAGTCAGGCCGGATGTTACAAACCGGGCCACCGTCGCTGCACGTCTCAGAACCCAGGAGGAGCGGGATAATTACCTGACGGGGAACGAAATTGACTGGGTCAAGGAAGTATTGCAGATAGCACCCATCCAGAACTACAACCTTAACCTGTCAGGAAAGACAGGCAGATCGAGTTACTACATTTCAGGATCNNTGAGGAAGGAATTCAGCTTAATGATCAGTTCAGCAGGATAACGCTCCATGCAAACGTTGAGAGCAAAGTTACCAACTGGCTGACCGTCGGATTGATATCATCCTACTCATACAGGGACTATTCGGGCATTGAAGCGAACCTTGGCAATGCAAGGTCATGCAGCCCGCTGTCAAATAACAAGATTGGTCAGCCTGATTACGACATGTATCTCACGGGAGAAGTCTACATGACATATCCCCTTGTCTATCTGTATATTGACAACAGCGATAAAAGGAATAACCTGTTTATGGTCGGTAACGCCAAAATAACCGTGCCATGGGTTAAAGGTCTCACTTATGAGTTCAACTATTCAAATACATACTTAAACAGGAATAATTTCACTTTTCATCCTATTACAACACCCAGTGGTGTAGGAAACAAAGGACAGGCAATTAAAAATCCATCTGATGAAAGGAACTGGATTTTTAACAATATTGTCACTTATCTTAGAACCTTTGGTGATCATCAGGTCAACGCTACTCTCCTTTACAGTCGTGAGAGCCGCCATGCGCAGTCTTCAACCCTTACTGCAAGCGGATTTGACAATCCTGTTCTAGGCTATAATAATATGGGTCTCGGGACACTTGCATCTGTTGCCTCCACGGCATGGGAAGAAAACAGCCTTTCGTATATGGCACGTGCAAACTATTCATTCAAAAGTCGTTACCTCCTGACTGCAACAGTTCGCAGAGACGGCTTTTCGGGTTTCGGCCCCAATACCAAGTTTGCCACATTCCCTTCCGTATCTCTCGGCTGGGTGGTTTCAGAAGAATCCTTTCTCAGAGATTTAAGGTGGTTATACCTTAAACTCAGGACCTCGTACGGCAAAAACGGGAACCAGGGAATAGGGCGCTATTCAAGTTTCTCGAGAATGACTGCCCAGCCTTATGTTTACGGCCCTGCAACATTTGTCGGCGTTTATCCAAGCACTTTGGGAAATGCTGACCTTGCATGGGAATCAACTTCATCCTTCAACCTGGGAATTGACTTTGGATTCATGAACCGCAGAATATCCGGTTCTCTTGACATTTATAAGGCCACAACGACTGACGTTTTGGTAAGCAGGGCTCTGCCTCCGACAACAGGATACGCAAGCGTGTGGACAAATATAGGTGCCATTGATAATAAAGGAGTTGAACTGGAGCTTAGGACAGTCAACCTGACCGGACAGCTGGGCTGGTCGACTGATTTTGTATTTTCTCTGAACAGAGATAAGATCACAAAACTGTATGGAGATGAAAACGACAGGGATATCGGGAACTCCTGGTTCGTTGGAGAACCGATAAGCGCTATATATGATTTTGAAATTGACGGAGGAGTATGGACGGAGGCAGAGCTTTACGCGGGCCAGATTTTTAATAACTGGTACCCCGGTCAGTACAAATACGTTGACCGGAATGGTGATGGTGTAATTGAGCCAAACAACGACAGGGCAGTTATCGGGTATCGTACTCCCAGCTTCAGATTCAGCTTAAACAATACTCTGACTTATAAGAACTTTGCCTTCTCATTCTTTGTCAATTCGGTGCAGGGAGGTAAAAAGTACTACATGGAGAACAATGCATCAGTGGTAAACGTGGATTTCCGTTCAGACAACGTACTCAGAATAAACGCTTCGGCAGTCCGTCCATACTGGACGCCTGATAATGGGGTTAATAATGCCACCGGCGTTTATAACTCACCGGCCCAGTCCAGCGGAATCTATGAAAGCAGAAGTTTCACCAGATTGCAGGATGTCTCGCTCTCATACAAGCTGGGACCGTCGGTTCTGAATATGCTGAATGTCGAAGCCTTCCAGGTATATATTGCAAGTAAAAATCCATATGTTTGGACCAAGTGGTCGGGCTGGGATCCTGAAACAGGTACCAGTAACAACCCCTTAATGAGAAACATTACTGCAGGTTTCAGACTAACCTTTTAATTTGATTCATAAGATAATGATTAATGAATGATTATGAAACCTAAAAATTTAAGAACAATGAAAAAATATTTTAATATTCTCAGAGATAAGAGTCTTTTGATAGCGGGTACTTTGCTGTTACTGTTTTCTTCATGTGACGAAAGTGTCCTTGACGAGATCCCTCTTGATTTTCTTGCCCCGGAGAACGCATATACATCCGTGGCAGGGGTCAGGCAGGGTGTTACAGGACTGCACTGGACATTCCGTAATTACTGGTTTTGGGGTGATCAGGACCAGGGAAGCATGTGGAGAGGTGTAGGGACAGATGTGGCATTCCATGGTGAAGACCCCAACAGTACAAGGTTCCTGTGCAACTATGTTAACTATCTGATTCCGGCCTCAGGTTATGTATTACAATACTGGACCAGGAATTATGAGCAGATCCAGAGAGCTAATGTGCTTATCGACAGAATTGACAATTCAGATCCGGCTATGTGGGCAAGCGAAGCCCAGAAGAATGCGTTCAAGGCTGAAGCAATGTTTTTCAGAGCCTATGCATACCGTATCCTTGTTTCATATTTTGGCGATGTTCCTCTGGTTACCGAAGTAATCGCTTCCGCCAAGGTCGATTTTGTAAGGGCACCAAAAGCTGATGTCTATAAACAGATAGAAGACGATCTTATATTTGCCGGTGCCAACCTGCCTGGCCGCGGTCAGGAGGAAGCTCCGGGAAGAATTACCAAAGCAGCCGCCCTTACTGTCCTTAGTGAAATATATCTGGAGCAGGGGAAATATCAGCTCGCAGTGGACGCTGCAACATCGGTGATCACCGGAGCCGGCTATGCCCTGATGACACAACGTTTCGGTGCACAAATAGATGTTTTCGGAACCGGCGATGCATATTATGATCTCTTCAGATATGGTAACCAGAATACACTGGAAAATACCGAAAACATATGGTCAGTACAATTCGAGCCACTGGTTACAGGCGGCGGCGACTGGCAGGGTGAAAGAGGAATGGGGCCTGCTTATTTCCGTTGGGGAAATGCTCCTGACGGCAAAAAAGCATTTCGCGGTGAATTGGTAAACGGAGTCTACACCGGATATTCAGACACCCTGGGTCGCCCGGTATCGTGGGTACGTCCAACCACTTACGTCACTCATGAAATATGGAAAGACGACTGGAATACCGATATCCGGAATGCTAAACATAGTATTAAGAGAGACTTTTTTTATGACAATCCGGGGTCGGTATGGGACAAGAAAAAACTTGAATTCAGCCAGTTTGCATCCTTTTATGCAGCAGGAACGAGAGATCCAATAAGAGATTCCTGTCAGTACATTTTCCCCTATTTCATGAAATTTGCTGAACCGTGCAACCATTTTGACAGAGCCAACCAGTCAGGTGGAGGATACAGCCATAAGGATGTATATGTCATACGACTGGCTGAAACCATTCTGCTCCGTGCGGAGGCTTATCTCGGTCTGGGAAGGAAGGATCTCGCTGCCGCCGATATCAACCTGGTGAGGAGCAGGGCACAGGCAACACTGATCGGAGAGGATGATGCTACGATCGGATATATACTCGATGAACGGGCGAGGGAGCTCTATGGTGAGGAGTGGAGGCATATTACACTCCGGAGGATGGGATTGCTTGTGCAGAGAGTAAGGGCACTTAATGATAATCCCAAGAACCCGGGTCTGAATATCCAGGAACATCATGTTCTCTGGCCTATTCCTCTGAGCCAGATCGATCTGAATATTGATGCGGTCATTACGCAGAATCCGGGGTATTAAAAGGATCCCGAAGGCTTTAAACTGAGCTCCTGAAATAAGGGGCTCAGTTTTAAAGGTTTATCTTTTTATATAACTGATTAAATATCAACAGGTCTGATCTTTGGAACAAGAAGATGGATTATCAGCAGGGCGATCAGATATCCGCATCCCGCGACTGCAAACGGAATTGTATATCCGTCAACTCCCGAATTCTGCAGTATCCTGCCCACTCCATATGCAACAATTGCCCCTCCCACAGCTCCTGAAAAACCTCCGAACCCGGCAACAGTAGCAGTGGCTTTTTTAGGAAATATATCCGACATAAGACTGAAAATATTTGCTGACCAGCCGCAGTGACCGCCAGCAGCAATGGCTATTAGTCCAACTGCGATCCATAAATTCTCCGTATGCGGGACCATTATGACCGGGATTGCGAAGAGTCCGCACACAAGCATCCCCAGTTTCCGTCCTTTGTTCAATCCAAAACCCATTTTCAGAAATTTTGATGAGAGCCATCCCAGGAAGATCCCTAATATCCACGAAATCAGGTAAATGGTAAAAAAAGGCAGCCCTATATCTTTCAGATTGACATCAAATTTCCCGTAAAGGAATTTGGCTCCCCAGAAAAGGTAGAACCACCAGATGGGATCGGCCATAAATTTCCCGGTGGCTATTGCCCAGGTACCGCGGTGAGGCAGGATATCTTTCCACCTCACTCTTTCCGTGATATTCTCATTTTTGCTGTCGCTGTTGATATATTCGAGTTCCGATTCAGATACTTTGTGATGTTCAGAAGGTTGCCTGTAGTTTCTGAACCAGATGACGATCCAGAGCACTGAGATCGGGAAGGTCCAGAGGAAGCCTGCCTTCCAGCTTTCAAACGTGAGTACCAGTGCAGGGATCACCAGCGGTGAGAGAATGGTACCCATATTGGAACCTCCGTTGAAAATGCTGACAGCCAGCGCTCTCTCTTTTTTGGGAAACCATTCGGCCACAACTTTAATAGCGGCAGGGAAATTACCTGACTGGCCGATTGCCAAATTAAAGCGGGCGATGGCAAAACCAATCCATGTTCGTGCAAATACGTGAGCCAGTGTGGCAAGACTCCATATACCGATTGAAAGGATATAACCTTTTCTCGTGCCGATTCTGTCGATAATGGTACCCATCAGGAGAAAACAGACTGCATATGCTATCATGAATGCGCTGTTGATCATCCCGTATTGTTCCTCGTTCCATCCTATTTCATCCTGCAGATGTGGAGCCAGAATGCCGAGGGCCGACCGGTCGATATAAAGTATTGTTGTCGCAACAAAAAGCAGACCCAGGATAACCCAGCGAAAGTTAGTCGCACTCTTTTTACCCATTCATATTTGCCATTACACCACGAAAATAGCCGATCGATTCAGCAATTCCCGGGAGAGGATCATTCATATCCTTACCATATTCAAGACTGCAGGTTCCTGTATAATTTATTTCGCGCAGGATCCTGAAAAACTT
The DNA here is from genome assembly GCA_002424525.1 of Bacteroidales bacterium UBA5621. Lineage (GTDB taxonomy): Bacteria > Bacteroidota > Bacteroidia > Bacteroidales > VadinHA17 > LD21. The sequence continues at coordinate 65,585 of DIKJ01000249.1, forward strand.
TGGGAAGTCAATTATTCCGCGGCCAGCCTCAACGCACCATCCGGCTTTTTCAGGTTTATCTACATCCCAGATATGGAAATCGTATATACGGTCCCTGTACCTGAGGGTGTCTTCAAAAGGATCCTGACCAAGCCTGATTGAATGCGCAATATCGAGACAGAAACCGATGCGGGGATCGAGATCCTTTATCTCCTTCCAGACATCTTCTGCCCCGGGATACAGCGGCAGGTCAGGGCCATGGTTATGTATTGCAAGGCGCATATTGTATTCCTTTACCTTCTTCTCGACGTATGGGAGAAGCGGAACGTCAGGTACCCCGACCAGGAGGCTTACGCCCACCCTAGCTGCATAGGCAAATGCCTGGTCAACAGATGCTTCGCTGCGCATATAGATCGGTCCGACCCCGTATGGTTCAACACCGGAGGATCTCATTTTTGCCAGGGTCTGGTCAATGGCCCCCTGTGTGCTGTCGAGAGGTAAATGAAAATCCTTCACTCCGAGATAGCTGACACCCACTCTTTTCATCATTTCGAGTGATCTGTCCAGATCAATTTTCGCGAAGGAGTAACCGGCTATTGCCAGCCTGAAAGGACGATTGCTTCCGGATGAAGCTTCTGCTGATCCGCTTACCCCGGCTAATGGTAAACCGGTAGCGACGATCCCTGCCCCGGTTGTCCGGATAAAACTGCGTCTTGTTAATGCCATAAAATTGAATATTAATATGTTAGTTTTTACTTTGCTGGCGCCGATTTGTAATCGGTGCCATTATTCTTTACCATTTAAAATATTTCTGCCTTATCGGAATATCTATCATGGCAGAGGCTGCGTTGTCACCAACTATCTCTTCGGTATCGGGGTTCCATGTCAGTTTCGATCCGGTTTTGATTGCTATCAGTCCCAGCTGGCACATGGATATGGTCCTGTGTGCTGTCTCGAGCGGCTCTTCTGTCTGTTTTCCATTTTTAATGGCAGTCAGGAAATCTTCTTTGTCGGATAAAAGATCCTTAAAAGAGATCTCTCCTGAACCTGCCGGTGTATCAAGCAAAGACTTAGAGCTTGCAGTGATCTTGTCGGGATACTCAACCTCGACCCATCCTGCTGTTCCTTCAAACCTGACATAGGGGCGTTCAATTTTAAAAAACACTTCAACGCCGTTGGTAAACCTGTATTTGATATCGAAGCTGTTCAGCGTGTTCCAGAGTCCCCTGTCGAATTCTCCCCCACCCTCGATGCTCACAGGACCGGTATATTCGGTATTGTTACCCCACTGGACGATACCCATCAGGTGAGCTCCCCAGTTGGAGATCATGCCGTTGCAGTATGAATCGACACGCATCCATCCCGGACGTCCATATGCTTTAATGGCATGCACACGTTTTTCGGTATAGGGTGCTTCCCATGCCGGGCCCAGCCACATATCGTAATTCAGCTCCGGAGGTACAGGCATTGTGGGTTCGGGTGAGAGAGCAGAACCGGACAATTCAGCCGGTACTGCCACGAAAATCCGCTCAATCCTCCCTATTCTTCCGTTACGTACGATCTCCACAGCCCTGCTGAAGGCAGGCAATGGTCTGAATTCACTGTCGTTGCGTGTAATGACATTGTACTTTTTTATAGCCTCCACCAGCTTCCTGCCATGTCCGATACAGGTCGATATGGGTTTTTCAAGCGATATATGTTTACCGGCACGTGCAGCCTCAATTGCCATCGGGATATGCCAGTGGTCGGGAGTGGCGATCATCACCGCATCCACATCTTTTCTCAGCAGAACTTCACGGTAATCGCCGTAAGCATCACATCCCCTGTAGGTTGATCCTTTCTGGACGGAGTAGTAATCATTCACTTGTTTCTGGCCGTTATTCAGCCTCCAGGAGTCCACATCGCACACGGCAACGATCTGTGAGTGTTCGGATTTCAGAAACTGGGGGATATTGGGACTGACAGTCTGTCTCCCTATGCCGATAACCGCTACATTTATCCGGTTAGCCGGCGCGGTACTGCCCAGCAGGTAAGAGGGAATCAGATGAGGAATGGCAAATGTGCCTGCTGTTCCCAGTGCAGCACTTTTAATAAAAGTTCTTCTTGTATTCTTCATAATAATTTTCCTGTGATATTTAATGCCTGATTCAATAAAGATAAAGCAATTCCAATTAAGTAATATCAAAATGGTTGTCTTTTTCTCAGGGGAACTGACGCAGAAGCCGACATGGATTAATAACATGCGCCGTCTATGTTAAATGAAGTTAAAGAGTTTGTAATTAATTTAATAAGGATTATCTTTATTTGATTATCAAATGAGCAGAATTCACAATTTTCAACATCCTAAATCCTGTCATAATGAAGAAATCAGTTATTTCAAGACGGAAATTTCTGGGAACGGCTGCCGCAGCTGCTGCCGTTACAGTAGTTCCTTTCAATTATTCGTTCGCTATCGGCACACAGACTAAGAAGCCAAATTCGAAAGTGGGAGGTGTTCAGCTTGGCTGCACTACCTACAGCTATCGCAGCATGTCAATGAAGGTTGACGATGTCATCCAGTATCTGCTTCTGGCCGGTATCAACTCTATTGAGCTGCGGAGTGTTGCTGAAGAAGATCTAGGTATTCCTTCAGCAGGAGGGGGACGCCCGAGAGCAGATATGACTGAGCAGGAAAAAGCTGAGGCTGCAAAAGCAGCAGCTGCTGCAAGGGAGGCCCAGCGTCAGTGGCGCCTTTCACTTCCGATGGCGAGATATGAGGAGATGCGAAGGAAATTCAACAATGCAGGCATAAACGTACACATTGCCAAATTCGCACCTGCCACATGGAGCGATGAGGAGATCGATTATGCCTACAGGGCAACGAAAGTACTTGGTGCCTACGGGATAACAGATGAGATAGGAGAGGAAGCCTGTCAGCGTATGGGTAAATTCGCTGAAAAACATAACAGTCTGGCTATTTTCCATAACCATGCACAGCCTGCCGAGCCGGGCTTCTCATTCGATAAATTCCTTGCCTATTCTCCTGCCAACAGGCTCAATTTTGATGCGGGGCATTTCTTCGGTGCCACTGGCATCCACCCTAATACCATTATCGAAAAGTATCACCACCTGATGCCAAGCATTCATATTAAGGACAAGACCGGTCCCAAAAGCACACCGGCAAATGCCAACATGCCTTTTGGCGAGGGAGATACACCTATAGCAGACATTCTGCTGTTGCTGAAGAAAGAGAAATGGCCGATAAATGTCGATATTGAACTTGAGTACCGCATACCTGAAGGCTCCGATGCAGCAAGAGAAACTGCAAAATGCATTGAGTATATGAGGAATATACTGGAGTAGAGCCCGGGCAGTATTCAGAGTATATGACTACGCACCGTGGCATCAGTTAACCCTGGATCATGCACTTTGCAGACGGGACCAGAAATTATTTTAACCATAAATTGAATTATTAAAAAACATATATTATGGCATTAAAAGTATCGAGACTTGATTTCTTAAAAACGGCTGGCCTGGCCACAACAGGCGCTGTGATTGGCGGAAGGGCGTCAGCAAATGTCGTTCGCCCCGAAATTATACCTCCGGAGGCAGTTCAGGGGACAGGTAGAAAGGTAAATATGGCACTTATAGGTATAGCCAACCAGGGAGCCGGCATAGGCAGACAGTTCATTAACTCAGGGCTGGCAAATATTGTTGCAGTTTGTGACGTGGATCTCGATTCGCAGGGCTGCCAGGAAACGATCAAACTGGTACCCAAGGCAAAGCAGTTCAGGGATTTCCGTGTAATGTTCGATAAGATGGCCGGAGATATTGAAGCCGTACAGGTTGCCATTCCCGACTTTGCGCATTTTCCGGTGTGTATGGCAGCGATGCAGCTCGGCAAGAGCGTGTTTGTTGAAAAACCAATGACACGTACATTTTTCGAAGCTGAACTGATGGCGCAGATGGCTGAAAAAAATCCCAAGCTGGTAACCCAGGTCGGAAATCAGGGGCACTCGGGGGAGAACTATTTTCAGTTCAAAGCCTGGAAAGATGCAGGCATTATAAAGGATGTGACGGCAGTTACAGGATTCATGAACGGCAGCCGCAGATGGCATCCCTACGATCCGAACATTACAAGATTTCCGGAAGCTCAGCCGTTGCCAAAGGGAATGACCGATAAAGACTGGGATACCTGGCTCACAACTGCCGCATACCACGACTTTAACGAAAAGTATCATCCCGGTAACTGGCGGGGATGGTATGATTTTGGTCTGGGTGCTCTTGGAGACTGGGGTGCCCATATCCTCGACACTATCCATGAGTTTCTCGAACTGGGTCTGCCTTATGAGATCGACCCTGTTCACGTTAAAAACCTGAATGATTTCTTTTTCCCCCTTGAGTCGACCATACTTTTCCGGTTCCCGAGCAGGGGAGATATGCCGCCAATGGATATAACATGGTATGATGGTGTTGAGAACCTTCCTCAGTTTCCCGAAGGTTACGATACAGTAACTGCAGCGGTTGATCCCACTATACCGCCTCCCGGAGGAACCGCCGCACAGGGTGATACACAGCGGGCCAGGCAGGGACAGCAGGCTGGTCAGCCCAGAAGACCCGCTTCCGGTAAGATAATATATAGCAAGGAACTGACATTCAAGGGCGGAACACATTCTGCACCTCTTTTCATTATACCCGAAGAGAAGGCAAAGGAGATGGCTCCCAGATTGCCGCAGGTCCCGGAAAGCCCGTCAAATCACTATGTGAACTTCCTGAAGGCCTGCATGGGCCAGGAGAAAACCCGGTCTTCGTTCCAGACATTCGCCCCTTTGGCCCAGCTCTTTTCACTTGGTATTATCGCAATTCGGAGAAATAATAAACTGATCTTCAATCGCGAAACCAGGGAGATCGTTAATGACAAGTTCGCTAATTCGATGCTGACAGACACACCTCCGCGCAAAGGCTGGGAAAGTTACTATAAAGTTTAGCCGGATGAACTTTAGAATAGTCACGGTTTTATTCATTCTGATCTCCTCTTTTGTGGTTGCCAACGGACAAAGGACTGCAAAGAGAATTACTATAACAGGCATCGTAATGGATGAAAATCAGAAGCCTGTCCAGGGTGCTGTTATTTTTATAGATAATGTTAAGACCGAAACAGTAACCGATCAGAATGGAAAATTCAGAATCAGGGTAAATTCAGATGCAAATGAGATACTGGTTTTCACACTTTTCAATGGTGTTGCCGAAGAGGAGATCAAAGGACGCACAACGATAAGTTTTGTGCTCAGGAATGATGATGGGGGGACTGCCGGCAAAGTTACGACTGATGAGGACGACCCTGTTAATGTCGGTTACGGAACTGTTAAAAGAAAGGATGTGACCACTCAGGCTAAGATGGTTGATGGACAGGACCCTGCCTTCGCATCTTACCAGACTATTTACGATATGATACGCGGACGCTTTCCCGGGGTGGAGGTCTCGGGAAAAAGCATTAAAATATCAGGATCTTCTTCTCTCAATGTAAGCACCGAACCTCTTTTTGTGGTCGATGGTGTTATCGTGAAAAGCATAGATGACATCTCACCGCAGACCGTAAAATCGATCGAGGTGCTTAAGGGTCCTGCAGCTACTGCTTACGGGACAAGGGGCTCGAACGGGGTGATAGTTATAACACGAATGACAGGGAAAGATGTGAAAAGATAAAAGATAAAAGTCACAAGATAATAGTTAAAGCCGTCAGACCATTGTACCGTCGCACCGGCAAAAACATAATATATAATCTTTGATACGTGTTCCACCAGAAAACTACCGGTATGCCTTCGATCTGCAGCTCAGGGGCAATTTGCCTGTTAATTAAGTTAATCCTGCTGCTGACGGTAAATACTACTTCAGCACAGAATGAAACAGATGTATTAAGGGAATGGCTGATGCACACCGATGCCAGAAACACATTTTACAATCATCTGGCCGGTCAGGCATACGATCTGCTGGAAAAACGTTCTGATAGTGTCCGGGAACTGAAAACTCCTGAGGCATGGCAGCAGCGGCAGAGATTTATCCGGGAAACGCTTATGGAAATTGTGGGCCCTTTCCCTGACAGAACACCTCTTAATGCAAAGGTTGTCAGGATAATAGACAAGGGAGCCTACAGGATAGAGCATATCATCTTTGAATCGCAGCCTGGATTCTATGTAACATCATCACTGTTTCTCCCGGCAGGAATGAAAAGAGGCAGCAGGGCTCCGGCAATAATCTATTGCAGCGGACACACCGCTGAGGGATATAGGAGCGCTGTTTACCAGCATAATATCCTGAACCTTGTAAAGAAAGGTTTTATTGTTTTTGCTTTCGATCCTGTCGGGCAGGGGGAGAGAATTGAATACTATGATCCGGAAACCGGCAGATCAATGGTGGGAGGTCCAACGCGGGAGCATTCCTATCCTGGCGCCCAGGCTTTCATAACCGGTAGCTCACAGGCAATGTATATGATATGGGATGGCATCAGAGCTGTCGATTACCTGACATCTAGAAAAGAGGTCGACCCTTCGAGGATCGGCATCACCGGACGTTCGGGAGGGGGTACGCAATCAGCATATATTGCAGCTTTCGATGATCGTATCCTTGCCGCAGCCCCGGAGAACTATATCACAAACTATACACGATTGCTGCAATCAATCGGGCCACAGGATGCGGAACAGAATCTCTTCAACATTATCATTCAGGGTCTCGATCATCCCGATTTCCTTATCGTGAGAGCCCCGAAACCGGCTCTCATGATCACAACAACCGGCGACATGTTCAGTATACAGGGTGCTGTCGAAACGGAAAAGGAGGTTTCGGGTATATATAAAACACTTGGCAGGGAAGAGAATTTCACGAGAATTGAGGACGATGCAGGGCATGCATCTACCTTGAAGAACAGGGAGGCAATGTATGAGTTTTTTCAGAGGCACCTCAATAATCCTGGTAATCCATATGATGAGGAGACTCAGCTTTTAACCCCTGAAGAGCTGCGTGTTACACCTGCCGGACAGGTTTCTGTATCATTGAAGTCCGAAACGGTTTTTTCGATAAACCGGAGGGTAGCGGAGATCCTTGAAAACAATCTGGTCTCCCTCAGAAATGATCCTGAAAAGTTTCTGCCGGGAGTGGTTAGTTCTGCAAAGAGGTTGTCAGGCTACAGAGAACCTGATGCCATTGAGGAACCTGTCCTTACAGGGCGTATCAGACGAGACACCTATGTCATTGAAAAATATTTCACCAGGGGGGAGGGTAATTATGTTATTCCATACCTGCTGTTCATACCTGAGAATT
>DIKJ01000216.1 GCA_002424525.1 Bacteroidales bacterium UBA5621
GTTCGGGCCAGATAAGATAGCAACCCTTTACAAGATGAGCTTCCGCACAATCAGGATCAAGCTCCAGTGCTTTATCACTGAATTTTTTGGCATTCATTATGCCTTCAGAGTAAGGCTGGTACCAGCCCCATGCTGATACTGTGAACCATGCATCAGACAATCCTGCCCATGCCACTGCAAAAGCAGAGTCGAGAGCTACTGCTTTTTCATAATACCGGATACTCCCCAGAAGTCCTTCCCGGTTAATATCGATACGCTGCTCATCATTCGCCTTGTTGAATAAGAACCTGCCTTTTACATAATAATCATAAGCCGCAGGATTCTTTGTAGGCAAATCCCTGACATTGTCTGCCTCAGTGTCAGAAAGTACGACATGCAGCCTGTTTGCCACCTGCAAGGCAATTTCTCCCTGGATACCAAAAATATCATTTAATTCCCGGTCATAGTTTTCGGACCAGAGGTGGTGGTCCTTATGAGCATCAATAAGCTGAATGCTGATCCTTGCATTATCACCATACCGCCTCAGACTTCCTTCCAGGACATTACGGGCTTTCACCTGATGCGCTATTTCCTTTGTTGTCAGGCTGGTGCCGCGGAAATGTTCGGATGTGGTCCTGGACCTTACACTTAAATCGCTTACCGTGCTGATCTTATACAGCTGATTGAGTATATCTTCCATGATCCCGTCAGCAATATGCTGATTATCTTCTTCGTTGGTGAGGTTTTTAAAAGGGAGGACAATTATTGACTTATCTTCCAGCTCAGAAGTTGTAAGATTTAGCAGGAACCAGGCAATTGCTACAACACCGAGTGCAAAAGCAGACAGAAGAATAGCTATACTTCTTGTCCTTTTTGAATGGACAAGCTTATTGTTTAACCCGTTCAGCATCTGACCCGGGCATTCAATATCATCCGGATCCTGATCAATAAAACCTCCCTCTTCAGGTGCGGTTCTTTTCCTGACATTTCCCGGAGGGAATCCATAGTATTCATGGAAGCATTTTGTGAAATAAGCCGGACTTCCGAATCCGACCTTAAATGCTATCTCCGAAGCATTGCCTTCATTCTTGCTTAGCAGCTCCATGGCGTGCTGCAGCCTGACCTCACGTATAAAATGAGTAACATCCTGATTTTTAATTGCCTTGAGCCTCCTGTGAAGAGTGGCATGGCTCATTCCGACTGCTTTAGCCAGCTGATCAACATTGAAATTTTCGTCCGGCAGGTTGTCCAGTACGATTTTAGTAAGTCTCTTAACAAATGCCTGATCCATGGAAAGGGGTTCGGTCATGGCAGCCATTTTATTTTATGAAAAGGTAATATATTTAATTGATATCTGCAAGTTTTATTACAGGATGTCTGAATTGAGGAGTTGAGTTGAGTTGAGGAAAGGGGGCAGGGAGCAGGGAGCAGGGAGCGTAGAGCGTAAAGCGTAAAGCGTAAAGCGGGGAGCAGGGGGCACTGAGCAAAAAGACTTGCAAGACCTGCACGACCTGCAAGACCCTGACGAGCGAAGTGAGGAAGTCCCGCGGAAAGGGGAGAAGGATCAGTGCGAACAATTTTGAGAAAAATTTCCGGTTCTATTAAATGGCCTGTTATTTGATACCTTTGTAAAAACCTTTTTCATCAGTGAGATTCGTTATTTCAATAATTATATTTCTGATTGCAATAGTCACCGTTTCAGGACAGAATGATTCTTTACGGCAGGGAACCGACACCCTTCCCGGCCGTGGTTACATTCTAAACAAGGTTGAAAGAAATGGAGAGATCCTGCCTGAAATTCCAATTAAAGAGGTCACAATAATCGGGCGCTCGGAGTCCACAGGAAGGTTTGCGTTCTGGAGATACCAGCGGCTCGTCTATAACCTGAAAAGGGTGTATCCTTATGCAATTATCGTGAGAACAAAGCTGGGAGACGTCAATGCTCACCTCGAGAGAATCCCCGAGGATGTGAACAGGAGAAAGTATCTGAGGGAAATAGAGAAGGAAGTATTTGCTGAATATGAGGATGATATCCGGGAAATGACAATAACACAGGGGAGACTGCTGATAAAACTAATTGACAGGGAAACACAGAACACATCATACGAACTGATAAGACAGTACAGGGGAACCTTCTCCGCAACATTCTGGCAGGCCGTTGCCAGGATCTTCGGCACCAACCTTAAAGAGAGCTACGATCCCTTTGGTAATGATCTGATTATTGAGTTGATAGTCACTGAGATAGAAGCCGGAAGATTATGAAGCGGATTTTCATAGCCTTAAAGACAGAAGCTGGTCCCGAACTGCAAAGAACAATGGCAACATTCAGATCTTTGCTCGGAACGGAAAAAATCAAATGGACCGATACCGGCAATATCCACCTGACATTTGCTTTTCTCGGCGATACGGAGGAGAAAAAGTTAAGGCCACTTGCCATTATGCTGGAGAAGCAATGCCGGGGTTTCGGTGAATTCAGCTTTCAGCTCAAAGGGACCGGCGTTTTCAAGAGTTTTCGGGACCCGAGGGTAATCTGGATCGGGGTAGAGCCGTCTGATAAACTTATTAAGCTGAATGAACAAATCGTTACGGGTCTGAAGGAGACCGGTTTCCCTGTGGAGGAGCGCCAGTTCAGGCCTCACATTACGATCGGACGGATTAAATCGCTGAAAGATGCAGAAAACCTTAAAATGCTGACAGGCCGTTATGAGAATATGGTGATGCAGACAGTCGGTGTGAGCGAGGTGATCCTTTATGAAAGTATACTTATGCCGACGGGACCACTTTATAAGCCGCTGGGAATATTCGGACTTTAGTTTATTACCGCGCCAGCAAAGTAACGGTACAGAGGCTGAAGAATTGAGGGGGAGAAAATCACAAATCACAAATCCCCGCTTTTAGCCAGTTCCACCAAGGTTGTGTCACATTTTTCTTATTTTTGTCTCCGACACCACCTGATCAACTGATGACAGACAATTTCGAGGCAAAGGGCAAAAGAAAAAAGCTTGTTGAGGAGCTTCGCAAAAAGGGCATAAGCGATGAGGAAGTGTTACGAGCCTTTGGTAAAGTACCGCGGCATGATTTCATGGACCCGGCATTCCTGAACCATGCTTACGTCGATAAAGCTTTCCCGATCACCTCCGGGCAAACAATTTCTCAACCCTATACAGTTGCCGTCCAGACATCCCTGCTTAAGATAAAGAGAAAGGACAAGATTCTCGAGATCGGTACCGGCTCAGGATATCAGGCAGCTATCCTCGCTGAAATGGGCGCAAAGGTCTATACAATAGAACGCCACAGGGAATTATTCCTGAAAGCCCAGAGAACGCTTTCTTCACTTGGTTATAGTGCCGATTTCTTTTTCGGAGATGGTTATGAGGGGAAACCTCAGTATGGCCCCTACGACGGTATTGTAATAACCGCCGCTGCTCCGGAAGTACCTGAAAACCTTCTGAAACAGCTTAAAACGGGAGGCAGGCTCGTGGTCCCCCTGGGAAATTCCTTTTCACAGGAAATGACAGTGGTGCAGAGGACAGGTGAAGAGACATACGAATACTCTTCCCACGGAAGCTTTGTCTTTGTCCCGATGCTGAAAGGCACCGTTAATAACACCTGACCGCTTATGGAAATTTACAGACATATTTTCTCGCCCATCGAGGTCAATACCTATGTCCTTGCTGACAAATCGGGAGATTGCGCCATTATAGATAGTGGCTGTTATACTGAAAATGAATTCCGGAAGCTTGACGGCTTCATTGAAAGCAGGAAACTGAAACCGGTTCTCCTTCTGAACACTCATTGCCATCTTGACCATGTTTTCGGAAACAGATTCATTCTTGAGAAATATAACCTCCGGTCATTCTGCTGTGAGGATGATGAGTATAACCGGCTTAATTCGGTTAACATTGCCATGCTTTTCGGACTCGTGATGGAGACTCCCCCCGAACCGGAAGGATTCCTTTCGGACGGCCAGATAATAACTTTCGGAGAAATAAGCCTTAAAGCATTGCATGTTCCCGGTCATAGCAAAGGAAGCCTCTCTTTTTACTCTGAGCACGATGGCGTTGTATTTACAGGGGATGCGCTTTTCTCGGGCAGTATAGGCAGGACCGACCTGCCCGGCGGGGATTACGCAACGCTGATAAAAAGTATTTCAGGCAAACTCTTCACTTTGCCTAACGATACAGTCGTTTATCCGGGTCACGGCGGATCGACGACCATAGAAAAGGAGATTAAAACCAATCCGTATTTTAATCAACATTGACCCTTTTCTTTTTATTACTACATTCTTATTGTTATTTTAGCAGATCTCTGAACTCATTCTTCAGATCGTTGTTTACATTTCAAAATATAATATATGTCAACAGATAAATTCGTTAACCGTCATAACGGTCCCCGGGAACATGATCTTCCTCAAATGCTGAAAGTTATAGGAGTTGGATCTCTTGAGGAGCTTATCAACAAGGCCGTTCCCGGCAACATAAGGCTGGAAAAAGCCCTCACTCTTCCGGATGCCATGAGTGAATTCGAATACCTCAATCATTTAAGGAGGCTCGGCTCGAAGAACAAGATGAGCAGGTCGTTCATCGGACAGGGATACTATAGTGTTGCCCCCTTATCGGTAGTTATCAGGAATGTTCTTGAAAATCCTTCATGGTATACCTCCTATACTCCTTACCAGGCTGAGATTTCACAGGGAAGGCTTGAAGCGCTTCTCAATTTCCAGACGATGATCATCGAGCTGACCGGCATGCAGATAGCCAATGCTTCTCTTCTTGATGAATCGACCGCTGCGGCCGAAGCAATGATAATGATGTTCAATGCCCGGTCGCGGGCCGCAGTCAAAGCCGGATCAAACAGGTTTTTTGTTGATAATGATATTTTTCTTCAGACGCTCGCTGTTATTGAAACACGCTCGAAACCTCTTGAAATTGAGATCGTCAGAGGCAGTTTTAATGATTTTATGCCCGATGAATCGTTCTTTGGGGCATTTGTGCAGTATCCGGCAGCTTCGGGGCAGATACGCGATTACACGGAATTTGCTGACAGAGCACACAAAGCCGGTCTCCTTGTCGGTGTAGCTGCTGACCTGATGAGCCTTACACTTCTCACTCCCCCGGGTGAGTGGGGGGCTGATATTGTTGTCGGGTCAAATCAACGTATGGGACTTCCGATGAGCTTTGGCGGCCCTCATGCCGGATTCTTTGCCACCCGTGAGGAGCTTAAAAGGAACATGCCCGGACGCATAATAGGGGTTTCGGTCGATGCCCAGGGCAATCATGCACTGAGGATGGCGCTTCAGACGAGAGAACAGCATATCAAGCGCGAGAGGGCAACATCAAACATATGCACGGCACAGGCACTGCTTGC
>DIKJ01000256.1 GCA_002424525.1 Bacteroidales bacterium UBA5621
TATGGCGCCGTAGCAACAACTCAATGGGATTGCTTCTGAGGTTTGAAGAGAAGGAGAACCTCCTGCTTAACTACCTGCGCGGAGGGGAGAAGATAACAGTGAACGGATTCCGCGCCCTTGCCGGAATCAATACAAAAACCGCAGAAAAGATCCTGAGTGACTTCATCCTTTGCGGGATAATCAACTACGAGGCAAACGAGAAGGGTATCTTTTACCTTTTGACTGATGAGTTCAGTTCGGCACGTTAAGACTACTCTGTTTTAAATCCCACAACGAGGATATCATCTGTCTGAGGAGCCGATCCAATCCAGCTGTCAAGGCGCTCTTCGAGCATCTCCTGCTGCTTGCTCATCGGGTAATTCTGAAGATCAAGTATCAGTTTCCTGAAGTTCTTCTTCATAAATTTCTTACCGGTGACACCGTTAAACTGGTCGGCATAGCCGTCAGTGAAGAGGTAGTATGAGGTATCCTTCTCCAGGTTCCATTCATATTGCAGGTACTCCTGGTTTATCCTGGGCTGAACCCCGGCAGGCATCCTGTCGCCGAAAATTGTCTCAAGAAGGTATTTTCCGTTAGCGAGGATTCCTGTATCATCATCCATTTCAACGATCTTCCATTTTGCAGTCTCCTCCTCACTCATCTCCCTCACCCTGTAACACTGGGAGCCGACGCCTGAGAACTCCACCGAACCGTTTGTGCGGTCTATGGCAAGCAGCGCAATGTTTACAGATACCGCCATTTCTTTGGGTGCCCCGTGTTTCTCCTGCGCAGAGATCATCTTCCGCTGGAACTCCCTGATCATAACCGAGGTCTTCAGTGTGACCTGCCTGTTGCCTATCTCATCAAGGAACGAGAGCCCCATGAGAGTCGTAAGGGCTGAATTGATTCCGTGACCGGTGCAATCACCCACAGCAATGAAAAACTTACCCTCCCTTCGTGCCATCCAGTAGAAATCGCCGCTAACCAGTTCTTTAGGTCTGTTAAGTATAAAACTGTTTCGAAGGGCATCAAGGAGGATCTTTTCGGAGGGCAGGAGAGCCCGCTGCACATACCCGGCATACTGCACGAGGGCTAAAATCTCTTCCCTGGCTTTACCGGCAGCTTCCGAACGCTGCTTCATCAGACTCTCCAGCCTCAGGTTCCTCACTTTAAGCATTCTGGCAAAGTATCTTGCAACGTAGAATGTAAAAGCCGCAGCTGCCATGATATACAGTAATATTGCAGGCAGAGATGTGTACCACGGTTTCCGGACCGAAAATGCATATGTTGTTTCCTCACTTTCGAGTCCCGTGATGGTCTTTGCCTTCAGCCTGAAGATATAGTCTCCTGCAGGCAGATTTGTGTAGTCTCTGTATGTTCTCCTCTCCCACTTTGACCAGTCATCGTCAAAACCATCCAGCCTGTAACGGTATTCGGTCTTGGCTTCACTCACATAGGAGGTGGTTGTCCACCTGAGGGAAATACTGTTTCTGCTGTGGCGCAATGATACCCTGGGAGTACCGGGTTGTACGACTGACGGAATCCTGGTCCCCGCAGGCGAGAGGCTGTAAAAGGAGCCATCCATCAGCACGCCGGCATCACCGGAGGTAATCCGGGTAAAAAAGGTACTGAAGGTGCCGTAGCTGAACCCGAGCTTCGATTTGTCAATGATAAAAATGCTTCGTCCCTTGGTTATCCAAATATTCCCGTCGATGTATGAAATACCTGTGGTGGCAATGTCGGGAAGAAAATCAAACTGTCTCTTGAAAACCACATGGCCATGCCTCGTTTTGCTCACCAGGGCGTCAAAATTACGGGTATCAAATCCCGTCAGGAAGATATCGCCGTCAGGTGTTTTAAAGAGATTGCTGATAATTACGTTATCAAATGTATTCCCGATCAGGTCATGATCTTTTTCGAAAATGTCTTTATCACTGTCATAGAGCCAGAGGCCCCTTCCGGTGCTGACATATAGCCTGCCATCGATGGCCAGGATGTTGTTCAGGGTGTCACAGTCACAACCCGGTTTACTGTCATACCTGATGAATGCCGTGTCGGATGAATTGCATTGCATACGTATGAGTGTTGAGGGCAAAGATGTCAGTAACCACCAGTCACTCCCTCCCGGGTGAACTATCTCCTCTATCCTGCCCTTCAGTTCTCCCCTGACGCTTGTGTTGATCACCTTCCATTCCTCATCATCATACTTCAGGGTCCTTATCATTCCGTCATTTGAGCCGGTGAGCAAGATAGTGGGGTCATTCACGGCTGATCTCAGGGCAGTCAGATGCACGCTTTTGAGAACATGAGTGACGTACCCGTCGTTATCTGCCTGCCAGAGTCCGTCGGAGGCGGCTGCCATCACCATATTTCCTTCCGGCAGGTTCGTGCGAATGATATCATATATCATCGCCGCAGGCTCCTCCAGCTTTCTGAAACGTACAACCCCTGAATTGTCTACCTTTCTCTTATAGAGGCCGTCATCAGTGCTCAGGAATACAGAGTCTTCAAATGCCGTTATGCCGGAAATGATTGATCCGATGCCGGCAGCGCTTCCAAACTCGTATGCGGGGAGCGAAATATACGCCCTGTTTATAAAACCCCGGGTGCAGAACCATAGCTGGGAACTTGAGGCATAATCACAATACATCGATGTCACCGATGACTCCCTTATGGAGGTGGTCTCGTCAGAAATTTGCTGCATCAGCCTGCCTTCACGGTTGAAGATCATGACTCCTCCCCTGTCTGCCAATCCTGCTGCAATCATTCCTCCTGGCAGCAAGGCAACGGCTTTCAGAGGGCCTCTTCTCAACCTGTTGTTGTCTGTTCTGCTTAGAAAGCGGGTATTAAGCACACCGGTCCGGTGGTTGAACAGTACCAAACCGCCCTCTTCAGTGGCAACCAGTATGTTATCATTATCGTAACGCAGAAGTCCTGCAAACTTCACCATCCTTATCTTTTCACCTCCCTCCGACCGGGATATTTTACCATTCCTGTACTCGAAGAGCCCCTCCCTGTCATCCGCCAGCAGAGTCCTTGAACTGAGGGTAAGCATCCTGCTGACATTGATCAGGCCGTAATCCCGTTCCATGTCCGTCACTGAGACGGAATCAGTGTGGAGATCCAGGAGATAAAGCCTCCTGCCGTCGCTGAAGAATACCGTGTTGCTGTCGGAAGTGATCGCAAGTATTGGCCCGATTTCGCTTCTATACGTCGAATCCGCAATCCTGCCTGCAAGAGAAATGTATTTCAGCCTTCCGCCCGGATCAGGCTGGAGGAACCCAAAGTCGGTATCCCCCCCCGCGAAAACCACTCCACTGTGATTTGTTGCCAGTGCGCCAACCCTCTGTGGAGTGAGCATGGGAATCAGCCCCCAGAGAGTTCCGTCAAAGGTTACAATGCCTGAAGACTCGTTGCCGAAGTACATCACTCCGCGCTTATCCATGGTGATGCACAGGTTGATGAGATCTCCGGGGGTCTCGGCGGCATCATACCAGCTGATCATGGGCGTGCCTAACCTGTTGATCTGCGAATTCGCAGTTAAATAATTGATTAACAGGAATATAATAAACAGAAGCCCCTTCTTCATTCCCTGAACAATTTCCCTGAATTAAAGGTTAAAGATACAAATTCAAATTGAAATAGGCCGGCACGCTTTTTTGGCATCCGATTTGAGACATATTTTAATTATCTTGTCACCACTTTTAGGTTATGAGGGTAACTTACAGAGCGATTGTCCTGTTGACCGCATTACTTATGCTGTTTAACGGGCCCGATGCAAAGGCTCAGGCTTTTAACGGGAGGGCTGTCGGTGAAAGAGCCGCGGTAAGACAGTCACGCCCGGCTGCAACCCAATCATACCGGGCTGAAAAACCTCAGTTCAGGAAAATCACAGACCCGTCCGGCAGATATGTCCGGATGCTCATTCCCGGCCATCATCACACTTCTGAGACAGGCAAGCCGGAGCTTCCGGTGTACAGTCGCCTTGTGGAAGTACCGCAAGGAACAGATGTTAAAGTGTCACTTTCAGGCATCACGTCACGGAGGATCAGACTCACCGACCAGGGAGCAGGTGACGCCGAAATATATCCTGCCCAGCCGGCGAAAACAAAGAACGAAGAACAGGATGAAAAGGTTAATTTCAAGGATAAAAAGGCTTACGCCACACGAGGAGTCATAAGCCATGATACGGTGGTGATCAGCTATGAGGGTATCCACAGGGGACGAAGGCTTGCAAGCATCGCTGTTTACCCCGCATTCTACGACCCGCAGGGCGGATATATAGACCTCATCACCTCCATGGAGATGGATATTCGTTTTGAACCTTCAACTGTGAAGGGGGACGAGACGGACCCGGTTAAGAACGAGAAGGGAGGGTATGCTTCCGACGCATATGTGCCAGGTTATTCCGACAAGCCGGTACAGATGATAATAGTTACAGATTCTGCCTTCACCAGACATCTTGCGCCTCTTGTCAGATGGA
>DIKJ01000014.1:0-8996 GCA_002424525.1 Bacteroidales bacterium UBA5621
TCCGTTTTGCTCAAGAATATGCATGTAATGATAAATGCAATAAAGAAATAATTTACGGGGGATAAACGGGTAAAAGTTATGGCGGGGTTCACAGCGTATTCATCATTTTTATGGAGACATATTGGCACAAGTCTTACCGCAGAAAATTCTTTATAAAAGCATTTCTGATGAAAAACCTCAAATAATGGGAGGTGCTTTTATCATCTGAACTGTAAAAACTGCTTTACAACAATTTTACTGATTATGAGCCTGTTCCTTAATCCAGGAGGCAATAATATTTAACAAGATTGGAGAAATCGTTTCTTCGATATCTTCCGAATTATCCTTACCAACAGTCTGAAAACCATGATTCAGGTTCTCCATCTCCTGTATCTTGTAATTATTATTCCCGCTTGTTATTAAAGCATTTTCAATAGCTTTCAATGTTGATTTTGAAGGACCACTGGCATCCTTATCCCCCATAAGAGCCAGGACTGGACATTTGGTATGCTTCAAAAACTCGTCAGGATTTAATGAAAGCAAATAATGGAAATGTAGTGTAAGGGCATAATCGATATTTAATGTCCCTCCACCTAAACCGGTTTTTTCAAAAGCCTCCCTCTCTTCTTTAGTCCGGCCATCATACAATTGCTGCATTTTTTTTCTGGCCATATCTTTATTCTTTTCACTTATTACTATATCATAATATCGTTTACACCAGTCCATGATCACTAATGTTTCATGATCATTAGCTCCTCTTGCCCTGGCTTCTGTATTGTCCTGTTTGATTATTCCTGCTTTGAAATTACCACCTGCCGGTGAAGCCAGCACGGGGCGATCCGCTCACCAGGCCCTGAAATATTTGTTCAAAGAGGTTAGCTTCAATAGGATACGCTATATTATAGATGCACACTTGCAGAACTACTTTGAAAGTATTAACCATGGGTTACTACGTGAATTTCTTGGACGCAGGGTAAACGATGGAGTGATAAGGAAGATGGTAGACAAATGGCTAAAAGCGGGAATGCTTGAATACGGGCAGTTAACTTACCCGAAAGAAGGTACACCGCAGGGAGGAGTAATCTCCCCATTGCTAAGTAACATTTACCTGCACTATGTGCTGGATGAATGGTTTTTGGAGCAAATACAACCATTGTTAAGCGGGAGAAGTATTATCGTGGCTATGCCGATGATTTTATTCTCGGATTTGAAAAGAAAGAAGATGTGATGCGGGTAATGAAAGTACTACCGAAGAGATTTGAGAAGTACAAATTAAACCTGCATCCGGACAAAACCAAGGTAGTTGATTTATTCACTGCATTTGGACAGGGAGACAGGAGTTTTGACTTTCTGGGATTTACGCATTTTATTGGGAAAAGCCGAAATGGCAGTCCGACCGCATCAGCAAAAATCTAAGGTTTATCTTTAGGCATTTCGCAGGCCACCTTTTATACGTTCCTTTAAATAAAGGATATAGAATTGTACTTTGTAGTTTATTGCCATCATAATAATCAGTTTAAAGGTATCCCCCGGTATCCCTCCCCCTGGTTCCCCACCCATGTATAATCATGAGGGTGCTACAGAAAGAAATTCAACAGAGACTTTCGTATCATAATTTTAATATAAATACTTGACTAATTCGGATCCGACCAAAAAATCTGGAATAAAAAATTCCTGGAAAAGAAATGAATTTGGTCAAAATTGACTCTCTAAAATATTTTATAAAAATTTATAAAATCTCCAGTTAAGAAGTTGAAAAACAGCCTATATATGGATCTTTTTTTATAAATTGTGGGGATAAACCTATTGAGTTTAAAAAGGGAAATATCTTGTGGCTGATTTTGTGGCAGGAAAGACAAAACCCCTTGAAAATCAAGAGGATATGAGGGTCAGAGGGCGGACCGGGAACAACATAACAGTGCCGGGATTGACCTCACGTCGTTCGGTCGGACCCTCTCCTTCACGGGTTACCTTGCAGGAGATGCAAAACCTTTGCTGCTGCGCAGCAGGTGGTTTATTGTTTTCCGTCATCCTTACAAAAACAAGTTTTTGACGGATTCCGGAAAACAAAAACCCGATGAATTCTCATCGGGTTTTGCAGCTCTTGCGGTGCGGACGGGACTCGAACCCGCGACCCTCGGCGTGACAGGCCGATATTCTAACCAAACTGAACTACCGCACCAGAAAATTATTGCGATGCAAAATTAAACGAATTTTTATTTATGACAAGGGTTTAACCAAAATAATGTCGGGAACTCACAGGAAATGATACCGGGTACTGGGTACTCGGTGCTGGGTGCTCGGTACTGGGTACTCGGTACTGGGTGCTCGGTCCTTGGATTTAAGCAAATCCGCAATTCTATCACTCCTGCTGCCTGAAAAAACTAAAATTAACCCCTCCGTAACTCCTGTGCTCATAAAACGACTTGTGTTCACTAAAACTCATCCTCCTGGGATGCTCCAGGATCAAAATACCATCATCCTTCATTACACCCGACTGAAACACCAGACCCGGAACCTCAACAAACCAGGAAAGATCATAAGGGGGATCAGCAAAAACTATGTCGTATCTGAATGTGCATACCTTAAGAAAAGACTTCACATCAATATGAACAGGCTTTATGTTGGTGAACCCGGTCTCGCGGATGATCCTTTTTATGCCTTCTATGTTCTTCTTGTCCTTTTCAATAAGGTGTACGGCAACCGCACCCCGTGACGCAAACTCGAAACTTATACTTCCCGTGCCGGAAAAGAGATCCAGAACTATAACTGATTCAAAATCAATACGGTTGTTCAGTATGTTGAACAAGCCCTCACGGGCAAAATCAGTAGTGGGCCTTGCCTTAAGACCGGCCGGAGGAACTATCCTCCTCCCTTTATATCTGCCTCCGATTATTCGCAATTAACTACACTGAAGAGATTCAGAAAACGATGGAGAGTGGCTTCGTTAAAAACATAACTGAACGTAAAATTACCATAAGGCCCGGCATACTTTACACCCCGGACATATTCTGAAAAATCCGGGATCAGGTCATTATATTTCTCAATATCACCGCTGAAATGTATGGTCTCTTCACGCTGTATTTCCATCTGCCTGAAAACATTCATCACATGGTACAGAATATCCTTACTGCTTTTGAAAATGAAGGAATTACATAGTTTTAATATATTTTGGTCGAAAACCACCAGTGTGAAGAAATCTTTTTCGAGGTGAATGTGTATATATTTGCCAGTCAGGTTCTTATCCCAAAATGTTATATGCCTCAGCAATGGCTTGAGATGAATAAAAAGCTGAGCGTCAGGAAAAGCCTGATTAAGAAGTCCGGTAAGCTGTTCCGGCAGAGAAAAGATCACGAATGCATCAGGAACCGGAAATTTATTGACCAGAACAACAGTGTTCTCATCCCTCAGATGGTTGAAATTATAATACTCCTCCTTTTTCCCGGCATCGTAAAGCGGTGCGGGGACCAGCGTAAACTTCGGAGAGGGTGTGATTATGCTGATCCTTCTGTATTTTTTTCTCAGATAATCATCACTGGTAATTATCCCCGTCAGTTCTTCATTTGTGAAGTTCCTGCCTTCGCCGGGCTCGTAATGACGTATCATGATGTACTTGTTCCTCAGCGTATCGAGGATGCAGAAGGAGAGACTCCCCGACGAAGCCTCAAGGGATAACATGTAGTTTTCCGAAGAATTGATGTCAAGTGTCTCATCAAAGAGTTCAAGAAAAGGCATTTATTCAGGGTTTTATCTTCCGGGGATCTCTGAGGATTCTCCGTCGCTCTCCGTATAAAAACTTTCACAGAGGACTACATGGATGACACAGAGGACCACAGAGAGTTTATTTCATCTTAGTTTGTTGTTAAGATTGATTAAGTTTACAAACAAATGTATAAAAATTATCAATGAACCAAAATGTCTTGCTGATTATTGGGAATGCGTGATGTAATTATATTTAATCAACTTTGCAAAGGACTGGGGAACCTGCCTACGGATGACCAGTCGCTGGCCCTTAAGAAGATCGCCGCATATATTATCGGGAACAATAACGACGTGATCTTTCTGATGACAGGCTATGCAGGCACCGGCAAGACCAGTATAATAAGCTCGGTGGTCAAAACCCTCGATCAGCTGAGACTCCGGTCTGTCCTTCTGGCACCCACCGGAAGGGCAGCCAAGGTACTGGGTTCATTTGCCGGCAAACAGGCTTTTACCATTCATAAAAAGATTTACCGCCAGAAATCCTCAAAAGACGGCATGGGAAATTTCGTTCTCGACCGCAATCTCCACCGGAATGCTTTCTTTATTGTGGATGAGGCTTCGATGATCTCAAACTCATCGTCTGACACATCGTTATTCGGAAGCGGGAAACTGCTGGACGACCTGATCGAATACGTTTATTCGGGTATCGACTGTAAACTTATAATCGTGGGAGATACCGCTCAGCTCCCGCCGGTGGGTTGCACGGTCAGCCCGGCACTCGATCCGGAAACTCTTGGAGAATACGGCTTTGGATTGATTACCTGTGAATTAAGACAGGTAGTAAGACAGAGTGAGACATCAGGGGTGCTGATGAATGCTACAAAAGTAAGGATGCAGATTGCAGAGACACATCTGGTCCACCCTTCAATTGACTGTATAAACTACAAGGATACGATACGGGTTGCCGGCGAAGAGCTTATTGATGAGATATCAACAGCATATGGTATGTGCGGACTGGAGGGAACAATTATAGTGGTTAATTCAAACAAGCAGGCAAACAGGTATAACCAGGGGATAAGGAACAAAATATTCTTCAGGGAAGAGGAGATCAGTCCGGGCGATATGGTAATGGTGGTAAAGAATAACTATTTTGTTGGCGTTGAAGAAGATGGGACAGGTTTCATAGCGAACGGCGATATTGCAGAGGTGCGAAAGATCAGAAAGTACGAGGAGATCTACGGATTCCGGTTCGCTGATATGACACTTAAGTTTATCGATTATGGCCTTGAGATTGATTCCAGGGTGATGATGGACGTCCTTCAGCTTGACACACCGGCGCTCCCGTCAGAAAAGAACAAGGAGCTTTTTCAGAATGTTCTGGCTGATTATATTCACCTTAAGTCACGAAGAAAGCAATATGAGGCTGTAAGGAATAATCCATATTTCAATGCCCTGCAGATCAAGTTTGCCTATGCCGTTACATGCCACAAAGCACAGGGAGGCCAGTGGGAGAGGGTCTTTATAGATCAGGGAATGTTCAACAGGAACGAGGTATCCATCGATTACCTCAGGTGGTTCTATACAGCCCTTACAAGATCAACCGACAGGGTCTATCTTGTGAACTTTGCTGAAGATTTTTTTGTTTCCGGCTGAAGTGATCATCCGGAGTTGCGGTTGGCAATATTTAAATAATCTGTTATCTTTCCCGGCAAAAAACATGAGATCATACCGCAAAGAACTCTGGTTTGAAACGCCAACACGCCGTGCCTTTATCAACATCACCGGTCAGGTAGAAAGATGTCTCGAGGAGTCGGGTATAAAGGAGGGTATGGTGCTGGTTAATGCCATGCACATCAGTGCTTCTGTATTCATTAATGATGATGAAGCAGGGTTACATCACGATTTTGAGGTCTGGCTTGAGAAGCTGGCCCCCGAGAAGCCCTATTCACAGTATAAACACAACGGATTTGAGGATAATGCCGATGCCCATATTAAGCGTACTTTAATGGGCAGGGAGGTTGTGGTTGCAGTAACGACCGGACAGCTGGATTTCGGTCCGTGGGAACAAATATTCTATGGCGAGTTTGATGGCAGGCGCCGCAAAAGGGTACTTGTGAAGATCATTGGCGAGTAATGCGGACGAAGTGCGCAGGACAGCCCGCCAGCCGGCGGGCGTAAAGACTCTAAGACCTTCTTTATGTCAGTCTCATGTCTTCAATAATGTTCTCAATCCTCTGGTCAAGCTGTCTGACACTCTCCCCGTACATTTCCGGTGAAGACAGCTCAGTGTTCACACTGAAATAAAACTTGATCTTTGGCTCGGTCCCTGAAGGTCTTACGGATATTTTACTGCCATCCTCAAGGAAGAACTGGAGCACATCAGAAACAGGCAGGTCCATTTCTCTCTTTTCCCCTGTAATACAATTAGCTGACACAAGTGTCGAATAATCATCGATCCTTATGACCCTGCTGTTATTGATAGCAAACGGAGGGGTTTTCCTGTATCCTGCCATCATCGCCTTTATTTCATCAGCTCCATCCTTGCCCTTCCGCACGATATTAATAAGCTTCTCCCTGAACAGACCATATTCAACATAAATATCAATAAGCAATTCGTACAGCGATTTACCCCGGCTTTTTGCCCATGCTGCGGTCTCTGCAACAAGGGCACATGAGGCTACTGCATCCTTATCCCTTACATAATCGCCCGGAAGGAATCCGTAACTCTCTTCCCCGCCGCCGATATATTTTTTCTTTCCTTCAAGCAGTTTAATGAGATCGGCAAAGAACTTAAAGCCGGTAAGGACATTGTAGCACTCGACCCTGTATTTTTCTGCGATCCTGTCAAGAAGGTCGGAGGTGACAATCGTTTTAACAATATATTCGTTCCCCGCATATTTATTTTTCTCTTTAAACTGCGATAGAATGTAGTAGATGAGGAGTGCGCCTGTCTGGTTTCCGTTAAGAAGCACAAATTCCCCTCGCAGGTCCTTCACTGCAACTCCCAGTCTGTCACCATCTGGATCTGTTGCCATTACAAGTTCTGAACCAGTCTCAACCGCTCTCTTTAATGCCAGCTCGAGGGCAGCCGGTTCCTCAGGATTAGGAGATCTGACGGTCGGGAAATTGCCATCGACGATATCCTGCTCAGGTACAGAATGAATATTCCTGAACCCAAATAGTCTTAGAGCGTCCGGAACCAGTGGGCTTCCCGTCCCGTGAATAGGAGTGAAGACTATTCCCATATTCTCATATTTCCTGTTGATGTCAGGATTAATCGTCATTTTCAGGACCTCGTCAAGGAACAGGTCATCAGTCTCTTTTCCTATGCTTATGATCTTTTCCGGCTTCCCCTCGGACTTTATCTGGGATACTGAGGTTATTTTTCTCACTTCGTCAATGATCCCGGTATCATGGGGGGCAACAACCTGCCCTCCGTCATCCCAGTAGGCCTTATACCCGTTATATTCGCGCGGGTTGTGCGATGCGGTTATAACGACCCCGCTCCGGCAATTATAATGCCTGATGGCAAATGAGAGGACAGGGGTTGGCCTTAATGACTCAAACAGATACACCTCGAACCCGTTGGCTGAGAAAATATTGGCGGCTGTCTCAGCAAACAGCCTGCTATTATTACGGCAATCATGTGCCACGGCAACACTGATACCTTTTTCCCCGAAATGCCTGATAAGGTAATTTGACAATCCCTGTGTTGCCATTCCAAGGGTGTAGATATTCATCCGGTTCGTTCCGGCCCCCATTATACCTCTTAAGCCACCAGTGCCAAATTCAAGATCCTGATAAAAAGCATCGATAAGTTTCTTCTCGTCATTTTCGAGCATTTCCCTTACTTCCTGCCGCGTCTCTTCATTGAACTCACTTCCAAGCCACTCTTCAGCTTTTCTTTTAATTTCATCCGTGGATAACATATGTTTCTTTGTTAAAATTTTTGTATGATGCTCATGCATTTTTCTAAACTGGTCCTCCAGTGCGGAATAATGATATCATAATTCTCCTTTATCTTGGCTTTATCAAGCACTGCATAATGAGGCCTTGGCGCCGGTGAGGGATAATCCTTCGAAAGGATCGGCTCTATCCTGCATTTAAGTCCCGATTCACGAACTATCTCTGAAGCAAAATCATACCAGCTGCAGACTCCTTCGTTTGAATAGTGATAGATCCCGGTATTGAATGCTATCCTGTTCCTGATAACCCCGGATATTATCTGAAGGATAGTTTCAGCAAGATCGGCAGCGTAGGTAGGTGTACCGGTCTGATCGAAAACCACGCTCAGCGACTCCTTTTCTGCGGCATGTCTCAGGATAGTTTTTACAAAGTTGTTGCCGAAGGATGAATAGAGCCAGGATGTTCTGATAACCATTGATGAGTGATAAAGCAACGCATGTTTTTCTCCTTCAAGCTTTGATCGTCCGTAGGCAGATACAGGGTCCGGCCAGGAGTTTTCGTTATAGGGTACATTGGATTTCCCGTCGAAGACATAATCGGTGGATATATGAAAGAACCTGCAGTCCGATTCTCTTATGGCTTCAGTTATATATTTTACAGAGGTTCCGTTTACCATCAGGGCTCTGTCGCATTCGGTTTCAGCCCTGTCAACCAGATTATAGGCGGCACAGTTGATTATCCAGTCGGGCCGGACCCGGGCGATGAATTCTCTTACTTTTATCTCATCTGTGATATCGAGGGTATCTGTGTCAGTAAAAATGAAATCATAGCCATAGTAATTCCCTGAAGCAACCTTGATCTCATTTCCAAGTTGCCCGGAGGCTCCCGTCAGTAATATTGTCGCCATTTGTGGTTCCGGTATTTTAGAAATTATATTCCGCCTCCCTGAAAAGAGGATTTCCCTGGTCCTTGCCGCTTATTATCCTTTCGGAAGGTTCTGTTTTCCAGTCGATCGCGAGGAATGGATCGTTAACCGATATTCCTCTTTCAAAAGCCGGATTGTAAAAGTTGTCGCACTTGTAGAGGATTATCGCTTTATCGCTGATAACGGAGAATCCGTGCGCAAAGCCCCTGGGGATAAAGAGCTGGGTCTTCGATTCCGAGTCAAGCTGTATGCCATACCATTTCCCGAAAGTGGGTGAGCTTTTACGAAGGTCGAGAGCAACATCAAGTATTTTTCCTTCAATCACCCTTATGAGTTTTGCCTGGTCGAAGGGCTTCAGCTGATAATGCAGTCCCCTTATAACACCCCCGGATGATTTGGATTCATTGTCCTGAACCGGAGTAAAAGGCAGGCCTGATTCGCTGTAAATTTTTTGATTGAATGATTCGAAAAAATAGCCCCTGTT
>DIKJ01000014.1:9021-9941 GCA_002424525.1 Bacteroidales bacterium UBA5621
ATCTCCATTAACTGTTGTTTATTGTATTAAACCTTCAAAAATATTTACTCTTCAGCAGCAATTCTCAGTATATACTTCCCATACTGGCTGTTTTTCACCGGTTCAGCGAGAGCAATCAGCTGATCCCTGGTTATAAATCCCCTTATGTATGCTATCTCCTCTATGCAGGATGCTTTCAGTCCCTGTCTCTGCTCCAGCGTGGCGATGAAGTTGGCTGCCTGAAGAAGGCTTTCGAAGGTGCCGGTATCCAGCCATGCCATTCCCCGGCTCATAATCCTTACTTCAAGTGTCCCTTCCTCAAGGTACAGACGGTTAAGGTCCGTTATCTCGAGCTCACCCCGTTTTGAAGGCTTGAGTGATTTTGCTTTTTCCGCGACACTATTGTCATAAAAGTAGAGGCCGGTGACCGCATAGTTGGATTTGGGGTTTGAGGGTTTCTCCTCGATGCTGACAGCCCTGCGGGCGGCGTCAAATTCGACAACACCATAGCGTTCAGGATCGTTGACGTAATAACCGAACACGCAGGCCCCTTTTGTGAGTTTTGCGGTGCTGAGGAGAGCATCTCCGAAACCGTGTCCGTAAAAAATATTATCACCGAGGATCATGCACACAGGATCGTTCCCTATAAACTGTTCCCCCAGAATAAAAGCCTGAGCAAGCCCGTCCGGTGATGGCTGTTCTTTATAGCTGAAGCTAATCCCTAGCGAAGTGCCGTCTCCGAGCAGATCCCTGAAGGCAGGCAGGTCTCGCGGTGTGGATATCACAAGGATATCGCGTATGCCTGCAAGCATCAGAACCGACAGAGGGTAATAGATCATCGGCTTATCGTAAACCGGAAGCATCTGCTTGGAAATGGAGCTGGTTATGGGATGGAGCCTGGTGCCCGCTCCCCCGGCTAAAATGATTCCTTTCATCAATAT
>DIKJ01000014.1:9970-29001 GCA_002424525.1 Bacteroidales bacterium UBA5621
CTTTTGCCCTGCGCCCTGTGCTCTGAGCCCTGTGCTTTTCTCTACGCTCACTCCTCACTCCTCATTCCTCACAACTCATCTTCTGCCAATGCCAAAATACCTAAATCCGTGCAACTTCAGTTCTGACGGATCGTAAATATTTCTCCCGTCGAATATCACTCTGTCATTCATTATCTCACCCAGCATTCTGAAATCAGGAAGCTGAAACTCCGCCCATTCGGTCATCAGCGCCACACAATCAGCTCCCCTGGCGGCATCATACTGATCGGCCGAATAGGTTATTGCACTGCCAAGCAGTTTTTTAGTCTCCTCCATGGCGGCCGGGTCATAAGCCTTTACGACTGCACCAGCCCCGAGAAGCCGGCTGATAAGATGGATTGATGATGATTCCCTTATGTCATCGGTTTTTGGCTTGAATGACAAGCCCCATACGGCTATTACCCTGTTTCTGAGGTTATTGTTAAAGTGTCTGTTAATCTTGTTGAAAACGACGTTTTTCTGGTATTCGTTGGCTTTTTCCACTGCTTTGATGACATTCAGCTCGTAACCGTGATCGCCAGCTGTTTTAATGATCGCTTTGACATCTTTCGGGAAACAAGAACCTCCATAACCGGGACCAGGGTATATGAATTTACTGCCGATTCTCGAGTCGCTTCCTATCCCTTTTCTGACCTGGTTTATGTCGGCTCCGAGAATATCACAAAGGTTAGCTATCTCGTTAATGAAGCTTATCCGTGTTGCGAGCATTGCATTTGCAGCATATTTGGTTATTTCAGCTGATGCGATATCCATGAAAAGGATCGGATGGTTGTTCAGGACGAAAGGCTTGTAAAGACGCTTCATTATTTCACCGGTCTGTTCATTGTCGACACCCACAACTATTCTCTCGGGCCTCAGGAAATCTTCCACAGCGGCGCCCTCTTTCAGGAATTCAGGATTTGATGCCATGTCGAAGGGCACATCAATGTTCCGTTCTTTTAGTTCCTGTACGATTGCCTCCCTGATTTTTGCTGATGTTCCTACCGGCACCGTGCTTTTCGTGACAACAACAATATGATCGGTGATCGCTTTTCCTATCTCAGTTGCCACTGCAAGCACCTGGTTCAGGTCAGCGCTTCCGTCTTCCCCGGGAGGAGTGCCCACAGCAATAAAGACCACCTCGGAACTCCGGATTCCTTCTTCTATACTGGTGGTGAAAACAAGTCTTTCCTTCTCAACATTTCTCCGGATCATGTGTTCCAGTCCGGGTTCAAATATCGGCACCGTGCCGTCTTTCAGACTTTGGATCTTGACGGGATCGTTATCGACGCAAACGACATTAACCCCGCTTTCGGCAAAACAGGTTCCGGTAACCAGTCCGACATAGCCTGTTCCGACCACCACAATTTTCATAAAGTATCAGGATAAAAGGATTAAAAATTCATCAATATGTGCAAAGATAACAATACAACTTGATTATTGAAATCACGACTGAAGAACCATGATCTTTAAGTCCTGCGCTCCGCTAATAACAGTCGAAACTCGCCGAAAAACCAGGCTATAAAATGACACTTATTTCAAAATTAATCATATCTTTGCATCCGAAATTTTATCAAAATAATGTCTAACTTATTAATTATTAGTCTTTTTAAATTAAAATCATGACTGAGATCAAAAAACAATCAACTAAAAAAGAGGAAGTTGAAAACAACGGAGACAGTGTAAAACCTGCAAAAAGGAAACGAATTAAAGAATTAGATGAGAAGCCTGTAAAACAGTTAGTTGCCGAATCTGAGGGGCTGGCTGAAACTGACGAAGAGATTGAAGAGATGTCGGACAGCGTGGCCGGTGAACAGGTGCATGNNATCCGGGCCCTTAACCGTTGCTGAGACGGAAACCAAAACTGAGCCTGAAATCATTACTGAGCCCGAAACCATCGCTGAAACTGAAACCATCACTGAACCCGAAACCAAAACTGAATCCACAACCGTAACTGAACCGGTAGCGCTTTCTGAGACAAAACCCCCGGCAGAGGTGGCTGAGGAGCTAAAACCGGCGCAGAGTGTTGCCGCTGCAGCTTCCGCTGATGCTTTTGACTGGGATAGCTTCGAAGCCGAAGAGTCGCACACATCACCGAAATACAAGGAATTTGAAGCTCTGTACGACAAGACCCTCTCTACCATTGCAGTTGACGAGGTTGTAAAGGGTGTTGTAATACAGATGACTGCCCGCGAAGTTGTAGTTAATATCGGCTATAAATCTGAGGGCGTCGTCAGTCTGAATGAATTCCGCTACAACCCTAACCTGAAAGTCGGAGATCTTGTTGAGGTTTATGTGGAGAGCCAGGAAGACAAAAAAGGACAGTTGCTACTTTCTCATAAAAAAGCCAGGGCAATCAATTCCTGGGACAGGGTTAACGAGGCACTCGAAAAGGATGAGATAATTACCGGCTATATAAAATGCAGAACGAAAGGGGGAATGATTGTGGATGTTTTCGGCATCGAAGCGTTCCTGCCCGGCTCACAGATAGATGTTAAGCCAATCCGCGATTATGATGTATTTGTCGGCAAGACAATGGAATTCAAAGTGGTTAAGATCAACCAGGAATTCAAAAATGTTGTCGTTTCACACAAAGCCCTTATTGAAGCAGAACTTGAGCTTCAGAAGAAAGAGATCATTGCCAAGCTTGAAAAAGGCCAGGTTCTCGAGGGGACCGTTAAAAATATCACTTCATACGGCGTCTTTATTGATCTCGGAGGGGTCGACGGCCTTATCCATATTACCGATCTTTCATGGGGACGAGTAAACCACCCGGAGGAGATCGTACAGCTCGACCAGAAATTAAATGTGGTAATTCTTGATTTTGATGATGACAAGAAGAGGATAGCTCTTGGTCTTAAACAGCTTACATCCCATCCGTGGGATTCAGTGGATCCCAATTTGAAAGTGGGCGACACAGTTAAAGGCAAGGTCGTAGTTATGGCTGATTATGGTGCCTTCGTTGAAATTGCCCCCGGCGTTGAGGGACTAATCCATGTTTCTGAAATGTCGTGGTCGCAGCATCTCAGAAGTGCACAGGATTTCATGAAGGTTGGTGATGAGGTTGAAGCAGTTATACTCACGCTCGACAGGAGCGAAAGAAAAATGTCACTCGGGATCAAACAGCTTAAATCTGATCCATGGCAGGATATTGATACCAAATATGCAATCGGAGCAAAACATGTCGCCAGGGTAAGAAACTTCACCAACTTTGGTGTTTTCGTAGAGATAGAGGAGGGAGTCGATGGATTGATACACATTTCGGATCTCTCGTGGACCAAAAAAATCAAGCATCCGGCAGAGTTTACTGCCATAGATTCAGAAATCGATGTGGTCGTCCTGGAAATAGATAAGGAGAACAGAAGGCTTAGCCTCGGACACAAACAGCTTGAAGAGAACCCATGGGATGTTTTTGAAAATCTCTTTACGGTCGATTCCGTTCATGAAGGAACTGTTGTCGAGCTGTTCGATAAGGGAGCAGTTGTCGCACTTCCATATGGCGTTGAGGGTTTTGTGACACCCAAGCACCTGGTGAAGGAAGACGGACTGATGGCAAAGATTGATGAGAAACTGGAGTTCAAGGTCATTGAGTTCAACAAATCAGCCAAGAAGATCATAGTATCTCACAGCAGGGTTTACGAGGATGAAAAGCGCAGCACGGAAACATCTGCCAGAAAAACTGAAACTGAAGCTCCTAAAAAAAGCTCAAGAAAGAGCAAGCCCAATATTGAGAAAACTACACTCGGGGATATTACTCAGCTTGCAGCAATAAAAGAAGAAATGGAAGAAAAAAGGAACAAAGCTTCCGGAAAATAGAAAATAATGTTAAATTTAGGCTATTAAAATTATGGCTATGGATTTCAATATTGAGAACCGGAATAACAGCACAGTTGTTCAGATCAAGTCCGAGAAGCTTGATACACATATAGCTCCGGCGCTAAAATCAGAGCTTGTCCTAATTTCAGGGAAGGGTGAAAAGAATATCATCCTTAACCTTGAGAATTGCCAGTACTGCGACTCTTCGGGTCTGAGTGCCATACTTGTGGCAAACAGATTGTGCAAGAATGCAGGAGGCACGTTTGTTCTATGCGGTTTGAATGAAGCCGTGGAAAGACTGATTACCATTTCACAGCTCGACACCGTTCTTACCATTACAGAAACGGTTGCTGACGCTGAGAAAATGATTTCCTGAAGCTGACAGCCCTGCAGAGTGCCGATGAAACTGACCATACTTGGCAGTAGTTCTGCATTGCCGACTTCAGAAAGATACCCGACCGCTCATGTGCTCGAAGTGCATGAGCGGTTGTTTTTGATCGATTGCGGAGAAGGAACGCAAATGCAGATCAGGAAGAACAGGATCAGACTGGGCAAAATAAACCATATTTTTATCAGTCACCTTCACGGCGATCATGTTTTCGGCCTTTACGGACTTCTTTCAACATTCAGCCTGATGGGCAGGAACACCCCTGTTAACCTCTATGCGCCCATCGGCTATGACACTATTCTGCGTTCCCATCTGAATGATTTTGACATTCATCTCGATTATGAGATCAGATTCACGCCCCTGTCAGGAAAAGATCCGGTAAAAATACTTGATAATAAGTTTATTACGGTTCAGTCTTTCCCGCTGAAACATCGTGTGTCCTCTTTCGGGTTCCTTTTCAGGGAAAAACCGGGTGAGCGCAATATGATAAAAGACCGGATCAGTGAGTACAAAATACCTGTGGCCAGGATACCGGCTATAAAGAAGGGAGAGAATTTTGTGCTTGAGAACGGCACCATCATTAAAAATGAAGAAATCACAACTGCTCCGCCCGCCCCCCTGTCCTACGCTTACTGCAGTGATACAGGCTACTTCAGCAGGCTCTCTGAGTTTGTGAAAGGGGTTGACCTTCTTTATCATGAAGCGACATTTGACAGCTCCCTGGAAAAACTTGCAGCGAAAACAGGACATTCCACAACGCTCGATGCAGCAAGAACTGCAAGGGATGCCGGGGCAAAAGCACTTATTATAGGTCATTTTTCTTCAAGGTACAAAAACATATCTTTTCTGGTGGAAGAGGCGAGAAGCATTTTCCCGGTTACCGTACCTGCAATAGATGGCAGCAGTTACGTGGTTGGAAAAATTCTTCAACCATAGCAAAAGAATTCCTATCTTTGGACACATTTTTAAACCTGAAATCGGGACGGTGCAGGAGAAAATTTTAATTCTTGATTTTGGCTCGCAGTATACGCAATTGATAGCAAGAAGAGTACGTGAGCTGAATGTTTATTGTGAGATATACCCTTTCAACAGTTATCCATGGCCGGACAAATCTGTAAGAGGTGTTATACTTTCAGGAAGTCCATACTCTGTGCGCGACTCAAATGCTCCTGCTCCTGATCTGACCGGGATAAAGGGTGAAATCCCTCTTCTTGGCGTCTGTTACGGAGCCCAGTATCTTGTTCATGCCTTCGGTGGAGAGGTGATGCCCTCAGATACCCGGGAATATGGCAGGGCTAATCTTGTTTACGTACTTGCAGGCGATCCTTTATTCCGCAATGTCAGAACAGACACCCAGGTATGGATGTCGCACGGCGACACAATTGTGAAGATCCCTGCAGGTTATCAGGTAACCGGCTCTACTTCTGATGTGGAGGCAGGCGCGTTCAGGATAACCGGTGAGGAAACCTGGGGTATCCAGTTCCACCCTGAAGTATACCATACCACCGACGGCAAACAGATCCTGACGAACTTTGTTTCAGATATCTGTAAATGTTCAGGAACATGGACCCCGGACCTCTTTGTCGATTCTACAATAGCTGAGTTAAAAACCAGGCTCGGGAATGACAGAGTCCTGCTCGGACTTTCAGGCGGGGTGGACTCGACCGTGGCAGCCCTGCTGCTGCATAAGGCTGTGGGGGATAACCTCACGTGTATCTTTGTGGACAACGGACTCCTACGGAAAAACGAGTACGATAAGGTCCTTGAATCTTACCTCGGACTAGGATTGAATGTGAAGGGCGTCAGAGCCGGCCACAGGTTTCTTTCACAGCTTGAGGGAATAAGCGATCCTGAAACAAAAAGAAAAATAATTGGCAGGGTCTTTGTCGAGGTATTTGACGAGGAGGCACATAAAATAAGCAACGTAAGGTGGCTTGCCCAGGGAACAATATATCCCGATGTGATTGAATCTGTTTCTGTTAACGGACCTTCTGCCACGATAAAATCACACCATAACGTGGGAGGATTGCCTGAAAGCATGAACCTTAAAATCGTTGAACCACTGCGCCTCCTGTTCAAGGATGAGGTCAGAAGGGTTGGCCAGTCGCTGGACCTGCCTGAATACATCCTTAAAAGACACCCGTTTCCGGGTCCGGGACTGGCAATACGGATCCTCGGAAAGATGACAAAAGAGAAGCTGGAGATGCTTAAGGAGGCTGATGAAATATTTATTGAGGGTATGAAGAGGCACAACCTTTACGATAAAGTCTGGCAGGCAGGAGTCATTCTCCTTCCGGTGCAGTCAGTAGGGGTGATGGGTGATGAGCGGACCTATGAATATACAGTTGTTCTGAGGGCAGTGAGCTCCACTGACGGAATGACGGCAGACTGGTCCCACCTCCCTTACGATTTCCTGGGATCAGTCTCAAACGAAATAATCAACAAAGTCAAAGGGATAAACAGGGTAGTTTATGACATAAGTTCAAAACCGCCTTCAACAATTGAATGGGAATGACTGTTTTATTACTGGATCTATTTAGGAAATATATCTTTTTATGGAAAAACGCAAAATTTTACTGATAACAGCTGTATTGGCCCTTGGCTTGTTCAGTCAGCCTGCGCTGACGCAGATGCTGAATGAGGAAACATTCAAAGTAGGGAGGACGTTAACCCTTATTGATTCGTGGTATGTTGATTCGGTCAATATTCCGGGCATTACCGAAAAAGTCATAATTGAGACCCTCAGGAATCTCGATCCGCATTCTGTCTATATTTCAGCCAAAGATGTCAGGGAAATGAACGAACCTCTCGACGGGAACTTTGATGGGATAGGGATACAGTTCAATCTTCTCCGCGACTCGATAATCGTTATTGAACCCTTGCCCGGAGGTCCGTCTGAAAAGGTCGGCCTGCTTTCTGGTGACAGGATAATATCGATTAACGGAGAGGTTGTTGCAGGAATAGGTCTTTCGACTAATGGTGTGAGAACCAGGTTAATGGGGCCTAAAGGCACAAAGGTTAACCTGAGTATATTCAGAAAAGGAGAAAAAGACCTGCTCAGTTTTACGATCACACGCGACAAGATCCCTATCAACAGCCTCGATGCTGCCTATATGCTCACCGGAACAACTGGATATATCAAACTTAACAGATTTGCAGCACCCACAC
Source organism: Bacteroidales bacterium UBA5621 (assembly GCA_002424525.1). Classification (GTDB taxonomy): domain Bacteria; phylum Bacteroidota; class Bacteroidia; order Bacteroidales; family VadinHA17; genus LD21. The sequence goes on from DIKJ01000014.1 coordinate 17,361, forward strand.
TGGAAGAGTTTTCAAATGCCGTGAGCAGACTGAAAAAGAATAAGATGGAAAACCTTGTGCTCGACCTTCGCGGCAACGGAGGCGGTTACATGACCGCTGCCACCGAAATCGCAGACAAGTTCTTTGCAGATCAGAAACTGATGGTCTACCTGAGCGGCCGGAAAACCAAGAGGCAGGATTATGTTTCGAAGGGGACGGGCACTCTTGCGGGTGCAAGGATCATCGTCCTGGTGGATGAGGGTTCGGCATCGGCAAGCGAGATCCTCGCCGGCGCCCTTCAGGATTGGGACAGAGGTGTGATAATGGGGCGCCGCACTTTCGGGAAGGGGCTCGTTCAGAATCAGTTCTACCTTACCGACGGATCGATGATAAGGCTGACAGTTGCCAGATACTATACTCCTACGGGTCGATCGATTCAAAGTCCTTATAACGAAGGCTATGAGAAATATCTCGAAAGCTACATTAAAAGATATACAAACGGGGAAATGCTGACCAGCGATTCCATCCATTTTCCTGATTCACTCATGTTCCAGACACTTGTAAATAAACGGACAGTGTATGGAGGTGGTGGTATAATGCCCGACGTTTTTGTTGCGGCCGACACTTCCGGCAACTCCAACTATTTCAGAAACCTTGTCAGAAGGGGTGTGCTTAATACTTATATCCTGGAATACCACGACAAGAACAGGAACAGACTCACTTCTGCCTACAGGACTTTTGAGGATTTCGAGAAAGGATTTGCATTCTCAGAGCAGGAAATTAAGGGAATGATTGAAAAAGGGGAACAAAACGGGGTAAGATTCAATGAGAACCAGTTCAATATTTCAAAAAGTGAAATGCTGAAGGCTATGAAAGCCCTGCTGGCGACCAACATGTGGCAGACAAATGAGTATTTCAGGATCCTTAATGATGGAGACCCGGCGCTTACAAAAGCAATTGAAATAATTACCGACAGGACCGCATACAATAAAATCCTTGGATACTCCAGGTGAGCCGGCCTGCAGAGCATAATGAAACTGATTGCCAAAACCCTTTACGGCCTTGAACCGGTTCTTGCAAAGGAACTGATCGCCATCGGTTCGCAAAATGTCCGTGAGGTCAACAGAGCGGTCACTTTCAACGGTGACCCTAAACTTCTCTACAAAGCCAATTACTGCCTGAGATCTGCTTTGTCAATTCTCGTGGCAATCTCGGAGTTCAGGATAAAATCTTCAAAAGACTTATACAATAATTGCCTGAAGACAGACTGGGGTAAGTACCTCGACAGCGACAGCACGTTTTCGGTGGTTCCTGTGGTGAAATCTGATTTCTTCACTCATACAGGCTATGCAGGACTCCTCATCAAGGATGCTGTTGCCGACTGGTTCAGAAGCCGGACAGGAAAAAGACCCTCGGTTAGCAGTACTGATCCCGACATCCTGATAAATCTGCACATAAGTCACGATAAAGCAACAATTTCGCTCGATTCCTCAGTAGTACCGCTTTATAAGCGCGGATACAGGGTTGAACAGTCAGCCGCTCCGCTTAACGAGGTCCTTGCGGCAGGCATGATAATGCTTTCCGGCTGGGACGGCCGGGTGCCGCTTATGGACCCAATGTGCGGTTCAGGTACAATTCCCATTGAAGCAGGACTTATAGCTTGCCAGGTCCCTCCCGGAAAATTCAGGAAATTCTTTGGTTTCCAGAGATGGAAGGATTATGACGGTGACCTGTTTGCCGGAATGAAAGAAGAAATTGATTCAGGCATTGCCTTGAGCCCGGTAGGGATCAAAGGCAGTGATATTTCCGGGGATGCAGTTGCTCAGGCAAGGGCAAACGTACTGAACGCCGGTCTTGATGAGGTGATAAAGATAGAAATAGCAGATTTTAAAGACCTTATGCCCGATAACGGGGAAGGATTGATATTTATCAATCCCCCTTATGGCAGGAGGATACAACCTGCCTCAATAACAGAACTTTACAGCATGATCGGTACAAAACTTAAGCACAGTTTTTCCGGAAAGAGCGCCTTTATCATTACCTCCGACAAGGAATACCTTATGCATGTAGGACTGAGGCCCCGGGAAAAAAAGATACTTTACAACGGAGCACTGGAATGCATTTTTGCGAAATATGAATTGTACCAGGGGACGAGAAAAACAGGTCGCTAAGCAATCTGAAAAGTGCTGCCCCGGACCATACGCCTTCCTGCCAGACGCTCTGTTAATCACCACTAAATGGAGGGTTGGTCAAAATAGTATCTCACAGGTGAGAAAATATCAATGTGAATATTTAAATTTGCTTACGACACTTTTTTATTATATTTGTTGCCAGAAATTTGTGACCTCATCTTAATAAAAGCTTAAATGAGCTTTGATATAGAGAATTATTTCACTGAACAGCCGAACGGAAACACTATCCTTTACTATAAGGGCAATATCGATTCGGATGTTATCAATCAGGTCCTTGATTCGGTCGAAGAGATGCTTTTAAACAAGAATGAGCAGTCGAGACTGAGAAAGAAGGTTTATAATGTAATGGTTGAGAGTCTTCAGAATCTCTATCATCATGTTGACCTTGTGCCTGATGGATTTGAAGATCAGAGCGCTGAGAAGTATGGGATTGTGGCAGTGAAGAGAGTTGAAAGTGGGTATAAGATAATGACCGGTAATTTTATCAGAAACTCCAGCGTTGAAAAGCTCCAGGAGAAGATCAGACGGATAAACCGGTCAAGTCATGCTGAGATCAAGGAACTCTACAAGTTTATCCTGAATCACCAGAGAATATCCGCCAAGGGAGGCGGAGGTCTCGGACTTGTTGATATTGCCAGGAAAACAGGCAACAAACTTGATTATTCTTTCAGGGAATATGATGATAAGTACTCTTTTTTCTTTTTGAATATTCTGGTTAACGAAGAGATTTGATATATAAAGCAACAAAAATAAATCATATGGAACCGATCATTATCGAAGGAACGCCTAAAACTCCAACAGTGCGGTTTGATGCCTCGGAAGGTGTTTTTGAAATCAAAGGACGGTCAATTCCTGAGAATTCCGTTGAGTTCTACAAACCATTGGTCGACTGGCTCGACAATTACAAGGAAGCTCCCCTTAACAAGACGGTTGTGGATATCCGGCTCGAATATTTCAACACAAGCTCTTCAAAATGCATCCTTGATGTGTTTAAGAAACTTGAAGCAATACACAAGGCTAAGAACGAAGTGGAAGTAAACTGGTATTATGAAGAGGATGACGAGGATATGCTTGAGGCCGGTGAGGATTATGAGTCAATAATCAGGGTGCCGTTTAAAATGATCGAGATTATCGACTGATCCCGTTTAATTCATTAGTGCCTGTTACCGCTCCTGCTCCAGCGCTTTGGTCGTCCTGCCGATCAGATGTTCCACTGAATCCAGGAATCTCTTGAGGAGCCTGAAATAGAGAACCAGATAGAGTATTGCGGCTATTAACCATAAGACAATTGTATTAACCACAAACGTGCTTGCCTGCAACCTGAAAAGGTTCTTCGCAGGCGCATAGAAATGTGCTTTTATGAATTTTGGATTAGGATCCATGAAAACTGGTTCCAGTTTCTGGACTATCTCTCCGTTGAATACAATTATTTTCTGCGTTTCGTTTTTGGCAAGCACGAATTCCTCAAGAGAGAGGTTGTAATGGTCATCCCTGAGCTTCTGAAAGGCCTCTTTATCCTCGTTTTCATATCGGGTGACTATGGCGTCTTTCAAGTTGTTGGCATTATTATAATACGCCACATAATATCTCCTGACGCGTTCAATATATGTAAGGGCATCTTTCACAACATCAGGAGTTACCTTTTCAGGAGTCAGATAATCAGTGTATTCGAACGTGATGTCAGGCAGTAAACGTGTCTCCTTCCTGATTTCATTCTGAACAACCAGCAGATTATCGGCAAAATCTACCTCTCTCGAACCAGTCGAAAGGTCACTGAGAGTGTTTTCAAGATAACCCTTAAGTTTTGCATTCCAGTAATCCTTCTTGAATTTCGCCCGGCTCATGGCCTTGTCGTAAGTGTAAAACTCCTTTTCATATTTATTGTTCATGAACTGGTATACCGACAGCGCTTCATATCCCCAGCGTGCGGTGAATATTTCACCGTAAACCGGTATGGTGACAGGGGAGGAGATGGTAGGGTTGAGCTTCTCAAACTTTACAAGGATACCGCTAAGTATGATCTGTGGAATTACGAGAAAAGGGATCAATATATAGATGGTTACCACAGCTTTAAAACTGTCGGATATGACAAGCCCCATAATATTGGCCGATGCCCAGCATGAAAACAGGATCAGCCAGTACTGGAACATCATTCCCTTGATGCCAGTAATTGAGTTTCCAACAATTACAAAGGTAAATGCCTGAACTGCAGATATAAGGAACAATACGAGCACTTTGGACGTAAGATAACTGTTCCAGCTCAGGTTAAGAAACGCTTCGCGTTTCAGTATCTTTCGGTCCTTGATGATCTCCTCGGCACTGACTGTAAGGCCCATGAAGATGGCAACTATTACCGACATGAATATGTATACCGGAAGATTGCTGTTTTCATACAGGGTATACCGGGGATTCTTTACACTCTCGTCAAAATACCTAATGAGAAATGCGAGGAAGAAAGCAAGCACCGGGGCCTCCAGCAGAGTTATCAGAAGGTATTGGACGTCAGAGATCTTTGAGAGGATATCGCGTTTAACAAAGACTGTTATCTGCTTCAGCTTGCCGGGAGTTCTGAAGTTTATCTCAGGTATGGCACCCCCCTCCTCAAGTGCTTCTGCTTTTTCATCAGCTTTATAGAGGGCGTTCCAGTCCTCGGGAGAGATCCTGCGTGTATCAGTAGGTTTTCCACTTTCAGTAAAAACCCTGGTCTCTACAATATTGAAAATCTGTTCTGGATTCACGTTGCCGCAGACACGGCACTCGCTTTCATTGTAGTCTGCCTGTTCGATCTTTCTTTTGAAATACTCTATTGATTCGACAGGATTTCCGTTATAGATCATAAAACCGCCGGTATCGAGGATAATAAGCTTGTCGAACATCTTAAAGATATCGGAGGAAGGCTGATGGATGACGATAAACAGCAGTTTCCCTTTTGTAGTAAGGTCTTTCAGCAGATCGAGAATGTTTTCAGAGTCGCGCGATGAGAGCCCTGAGGTAGGCTCATCAAGAAACATAATGGCCGGCTCGCGGATAAGCTCCAGCGAGATGTTAAGCCTTTTTCTCTGGCCTCCGCTGATTTTCTTGTTTAAAGGGCTTCCGACTTTCATGTCCCTTATCTCATTGAGCCCAAGATTCCTGAGAACATTATCCACCCTCAGAATGGTCTCCTCCTCAGTCAGATTATCGAAGCAGAGTTTTGCGTTATAATAGAGGTTTTCAAAAACAGTCAGTTCTTCGATCAGCAGGTCATCCTGTGACACATAGCCTATGAGCCCCTTCAATTTGTCGCCATCGTGGTGTATGCTGATGCCGTTAATAAGCACTTCGCCGCTATCGGGAGGATTGGTTCCGTTCAGAACACTCATAAGAGTTGACTTCCCGGCACCACTCGCACCCATTATACCCACCATTCTGCCCGACTCGCTTCTAAAGCTCATTTCGTGTATTCCCATCTGTCCGCTCTTGAACCGGTATTCAAGATTATTCACCTCGTAAACAACCCGGGAGGCCTTAAACTCCTCCTTGAGGAACTGCATGGTCACATCCCAGTAGTATATCGGTGTTATTTTGTATCCCTTAACGGAGGATCCCTGCCCGAAAGGATAGACTTTGTTCACATGCAGGAGCTGTCCGTTCATGGTGAGTTCTCCTGATCCGCTGAATCTCAGGAAGTACATTTTTACCGAGGGAATGAACAGGATCCATAACTGCCCCCTGAACTGCTCTTTAAAGGCAACCTTTAAATCCTGCTTCTTCATAACCCTGTCGCCGGTTATCAGAAGGATATTTTGCGATTCAGGTATCTGAGAGAAGGGATTGAGGACAAACTTCTCAATAAGTTCGTACTCTTCGGGGGTAATATTAAGGCCCTCTGCAAGGGTGCTTATAAATCCCAGTTCAAGCTGGCTGACCCGTTCCTCACCCGACTTGCAGAATTCAAGCGCCTGGATTACAACCACTATCCTCTGTGCCTGATCAAGCTGGCCCTGTTCGTTTATTTCGTTGCACAGTTTCCTTATCCTTATAGCGATGGCACCTTCACGCCTCTCCTCACTGCTTTTTTCCATCTTCTTGCGTGCTTCGACAAAAGCAATATCGTAGGCGGTGAGATATTTGGTCACAAGCTCCTGGTTAAGCAGATGTTTAAGGAAAGCCTCAACAACACCCCGCCTTTCGCGGTCGTTGATCTGGGGTTTCCCGATTATGGCAAACAACTGCATCAGTGTCTCGAGGATCTTCTCACTCATTGCTTATCGGATGGGTTACAGGCAAGGTTTAAGGCCTTGAAATTAACTATTTGATCTAAATATTCCTAATATTGTTGAAAATGAGTGCGGATCCCCATTTACAGGCTGACCGGGGGTTGTTTTGCCATTATGGCATGGCAGGCTTTAACGCAAATGTCAAAAAGGCAAATAATTATGATCAGAAACAGATGGCAGGAAATTTGTCCGATACTGCATAAACAGTATTAGAATGAGTTTGAATAACTTTACAATAAAGGCACAGGAATCAGTCAACCAGGCTTTCAATCTTGCATCGTCGCTGGGACAACAGGCTGTTGAGTGTGCCCATCTTTTTCAGGGAGTGGCCACTCAGTCGGAAAGTGTCATAAGCTGGCTTTTAAGCAAATCCGGAGTTGACGGGAACGCTGTAATGAAAAGTATCAGGAGAGTGATAGAAACGTATCCGAAGGTCACAGGAGCAGAAAATTATCTTTCACCGTCAGCCTCTGAGGCTTTACGGAAAGCAGACGACCATGCTGCAGCAATGAAGGATAAATTCGTTACATCGGAACATATTCTGATGGGTATTCTCGAAACCAACGACGTAACATCTCAGATCCTTAAAGATCATGGTGTTACTATGAAAAGGCTTAAATCTGCCGTCTCTGAGCTGAGAAAAGGCGCATCAGTCGAGACTCAATCATCCGAAGAGACTTTCAACTCTCTTGGAAGGTATGCAATAAACCTGAACGAGAGGGCAAGGTCGGGGAAACTTGACCCTGTTGTCGGAAGGGACGATGAGATACGCAGGATATTGCAGATACTCACACGCAGGACAAAGAACAATCCGATAATGATCGGAGAGCCCGGAGTCGGCAAGACTGCAATAGCCGAGGGAATTGCCCACAGGATAATTCGCGGGGATGTGCCGGAGGACCTGAAATCGAAGATCATTTATTCCCTCGACATGGGAGCACTGATCGCAGGGGCCAAATATAAGGGAGAGTTCGAGGAGAGGCTTAAGGCTGTGGTGAATGAAGTGGTCTCATCCGACGGGGAGATCGTCCTGTTCATCGACGAGATCCATACACTTGTGGGAGCCGGTAAATCTGAGGGTGCAATGGACGCTGCAAATATACTTAAGCCGGCTCTTGCCCGTGGCGAACTCCGGGCAATTGGAGCGACAACCCTTAACGAATACCAGAAATACTTTGAAAAAGACAAGGCTCTCGAGAGAAGGTTTCAGACTGTTATGGTTGATGAGCCCGACAGAGAGGATACCATTTCTATCCTTCGGGGCATACGCGAGAAATACGAAACACACCACAAAGTCATAATCAGGGACGAGGCACTCATCGCTGCAGTGGATCTGTCGACAAGATACATAACCGACAGGTTCCTTCCGGATAAGGCAATTGACCTTATAGATGAGGCGGCATCGAGGCTCAGGCTTGAGATGAATTCAATACCCGAGGAGATTGATGAGGCAAACCGGGGCATAACGCGTCTCGAGATCGAGAAGGAAGCTGTGAGACGCGACGGAGACAAGGCAAAAGAGGAGGTTATATCGCGTGAGCTTGCAGATCTGCAGGCTAGGAGAGATGAACTTAAGAGCTCATGGATAGCGGAAAAGGAGATGATCGGAAAGGTGCAGGAGAAGAAGGAGGCTGCCGAACTGCTGAAGCATGAAGCAGAAGAGGCTGAAAGGCAGGGCGATTACGGGAGAGTGGCGGAAATACGCTATGGCAAGGTGATCAGCCTCGAGAAGGAGATCGAGGCGCTGAAAGAGATGATAGAAAAGAAACGAAGCAAGGGTTCGCTCATACAGGAGGAGGTCAGGTCGGAGGATATCGCTTCGATAGTCTCTAAATGGACCGGTATACCCCTTTCACGAATGCTCGAAAGCGAGAAGGAGAAACTACTGAAGCTGGAGGAGGAGCTTCATAAGAGAGTGGTCGGGCAGGATGAGGCCATCAGCGCCGTGGCCGACGCTGTGAGGAGGTCACGGGCAGGACTGCAGGACCATAAAAGACCGGTCGGCTCATTTATCTTTATCGGTACAACCGGCGTGGGAAAGACTGAACTTGCACGGGCTCTCGCTGAGGTGCTGTTCAACGACGAAAATCTCATGACTCGCATAGATATGTCGGAGTACCAGGAGAGACATTCAGTCTCGCGACTGATAGGAGCACCCCCGGGATATATCGGGTATGAGGAGGGCGGACAGCTGACCGAGGCCGTCAGACATAAACCATATTCAGTTGTTTTGCTTGATGAGATTGAAAAAGCCCATCCCGATCTGTTTAACCTCCTTCTTCAGGTACTTGACGACGGCAGGCTCACCGACAATAAAGGGCGCACCGTTAATTTCAGGAATGTGATCATCATTATGACGTCCAACCTGGGATCAGACATTATCCGCGACAGGATGGATGAATGGAACAACACTATACCCGAACACGAAGAGGAACTCCTTCGCAATGAAATACTTATGCTTCTCAGAAAATCGCTCAGACCGGAGTTCCTTAACAGGGTGGATGAGATCGTCATGTTCCGCCCGCTAACAACAGGACAGATCGGTGAGATCGTCAGGATTCAGCTTCAGGGGATAAAGAGTATACTTGTGAAGAATAATATGGGACTGGAGGTAACTGAAGAGGCAATAGAGTGGCTGACAGAGCGCGGTTATGATCCCCAGTCAGGGGCCAGACCCGTCAAAAGGCTTATACAGAAGGAAATTGTCAATGCGTTGTCAAGGGAAATCATAGCAGGAAGGATAACGAAAGATGATGTGATAACCCTTGATGTTAAAGACGGACAGCTCTGTTTTATCAGCGACAGGGTATGATGCCGTATTATCTGAAAGATTTAATGCACTCCTCCATGTCGTCAAAAATCTCAAAGACGGTATGCAGGTGCAGGGCCTGAAACAGCTCCTTTACCCGCGGCTCGAGATTGACAAACTTAAGGGTACCGTAATTGTTCCTTGCGGCTTTGTTCATGGAAAGGAAGGATGCAAAGCCGGAACTGTCTATATAATCGACACCTCCGAGATCAACGACCACTTTTGAATTGGGTGTGTCAAATTCCTTGCTGACCCCTTCCCTGATCTCGTCGATAACGGTGGCATTTATCTTGTTGACTGAGAAGGATATAATATCAATCTTGTTTCTTTTTTCAATATTGATCATTTCAGTCAGGTTTTAAAGGTTTCTTACCAAATCATCAAGTTCGGATACGGCTGCTGCCGTATCGCTTGCAAACCTCGAGATGTATGATTCATATTGTCCGGTCTCTTTCCCTTCCCTGGCCTGCAGTTCAAAGGTCTTTAAAAGGAGTGCCAGCTCATCCATCCCCATGATGGCAACAGACGACTTTGCTTTATGAGCGAGCAGGCCGAGCGACTTAAAATCTTTTTCAAGCAACAGTGTTCTCATTTCAGTGTATATCTCAGCTACCTGCTCCCTGAACATGCTGACCAGTTCACGGATAAGTTCCTTATCACCTCCGGCCACCGTCTCAAGGTAGTCGGTCTTTATATAGTTGTAATCCATAATTGCTAAGTTTATAATAATCAGTGCCCCGGGAACTCAATCGTATAACAAATGTAGTAAATTTTTCTCCTGAAAGCTATATATATACAATGATTTTATTCAATTGTGTAAAATAACGATCCTTTTGAAAACGGGAAATTAATGCTATTTTTATGGAAATATATCTGAATGATTTCAGAAAGCGATCTGCGAGGCAGGAAAAGGGTCAGAGAAGGAGGGGTTGATTCTCCGGTTACGGGTATATGAGAATCGTCATTGATAATCTGCTTAATCATTGGAACCTTTACAGAGAATTCATTGACAGGATGTACAAAAATTTTAATTCGGGAGAAATGAAGAATACTGTATTCACAGAATTTCATATCCGGGCAGGAGCAAAAATGATCCCCTTTGCCGGATATAACATGCCGGTTGAGTATGCAGGTATCACCGGGGAGCATTTAACAGTAAGGAACAGTGTGGGAGTCTTTGATGTTTCCCACATGGGCGAATTCCGTGTCCGCGGACCGTTTGCCCCCGATTATCTGCAGTATATTACCTCCAATGATATATCATCGCTTTACGACGGCAAGGTCCAGTACTCGTGTTTCCCGAATGGCCGTGGAGGCATTGTGGATGACCTCCTTGTCTACAGGTTCGCTCACGATAATTACCTGCTTGTGGTAAATGCGGCAAATATTGAAAAGGACTGGAACTGGTGTCTGAAGCACGCTCAGCGGTTCGGGCTTAAAGAGGATGAGCACATCGTTAATGAATCCGACAACATATCACAGCTGGCCGTACAGGGACCATTGGCCATGAAAGCAATGCAGAAGCTTACCTTAACCGGTATTGAGGAAATGGAATATTACACCTTCAGCGTAATCGATTTTGCCGGTATAAAGGATGTGATCTTTTCTGCAACAGGTTACACAGGTTCCGGAGGATGTGAGATATATGTGAGAAATGCTGACGGACCCCGGTTATGGAAAGCTGTTTTTGAAGCTGGTGAAGAGTTTGGTATCAGGCCTGTCGGGCTGGGAGCAAGGGATACCCTGAGGCTTGAAATGGGCTATTGCCTCTACGGAAATGATATTAACGATCAGACATCCCCGATAGAAGCGGGATTGGGATGGATAACAAAATTCACTGACGGGAAGGATTTTATCGACAGGGTACTGCTCTTAAAGCAGAAAAATGAGGGTGTCGGCAGAAAGCTCAGGGGCTTTGTGATGATCGACAGGGGTATCCCGCGACAACATTATGAAGTTGTGGATAATACAGGAAATATTATTGGTGAGGTAACCTCCGGAACCATGTCACCGTCACTGAAACAGGGAATCGGAATGGCCTGGCTGGCTAAGGGATTCTGGAAATCCGGTACTGAGATCTTCATAAGGATAAGGAACAAGGATCTTAAGGCAAAAGTGGTAAACACTCCCTTCTATAATAAAGCTGAAGATTGACTGCCTATGGATAAGCGAAACCTGGAGATATGCTTTTCACCCCTCCTTTATGAACCGGAATGTCATAAAGAGTCGATAGTGGTCATTATCGATATCCTGCGCGCAACTTCCGCCATCTGCACTGCATTTGCCCATGGCGCTCAGTTGATAATACCGGTCGCCGGCATTGAAGAGGCGCGGGACTATAAATCCCAGGGCTACCTTGTTGCTGCCGAACGTGACGGATTTGTACTTGATTTTGCAGATTT
>DIKJ01000014.1:29055-33258 GCA_002424525.1 Bacteroidales bacterium UBA5621
GGTACGGGGATAATCAAACAGGCAGGTTCAGCCGCGGTAATCGTAATAGGTTCCTTTCTCAATATTTCTTCCCTTACCGGATGGCTGATTAAACAGCAAAGAGAGGTTGTCCTCTTTTGTGCCGGATGGAAAAACAGGTTTAATCTTGAGGATACAATCTGTGCCGGTGCAATTGCATCAAGGCTTATGTCATCATCTTTATACTCAACGAAATGTGATTCAACGATAGCTGCCCTTGACCTGTGGTCGATTGCCTGTAGCGACCTGCCGGGTTATATTGAAAAGAGCGCCCATTGGTCGCGGCTCAGGGAAAAAGGACTTGATGATTGTATAGGATTCTGTCTGACAGAAGATTATACAGACATGATACCTTTTATAAAAGATGAAGTTCTTGTTAACAATATTTTATAATTTTGTGGATTTGCTATTAAACGGTTAACACTAATGCCTTTTTTTTGTATATTTTTGTAGCAGGTACTAATTTTTTATTCTCATAAATTATAATATTTCCATTATGAAGAAACACAATTTTTTTGCTGGTCCTTCAATTTTGCCTCAGTACACTATTGAGAAGACCATTGAAGGGATAAAGGACTTTGCAGGTTCGGGCTTGTCGGTTCTGGAGATCTCTCACCGCAGTAAGGAGTTTATTGCTTGTATGAACGATTCGATAGCTCTGGTGAAGGAATTGCTGGACGTGCCTTCCGGTTACCAGGTCATTTTCATCGGAGGCGGAGCCAGCCTTCAGTTTGCTATGGTGCCTATGAATCTTATGAACAATAAATCTGCCTATCTGCTTACAGGCTCGTGGGCAAGCAAGGCTCTCAAAGAGGCGAAGTTTTTCGGAGAAGCAATAACTGTTGCCTCATCCAAAGACAAGAACTTCAATTATATACCCAAAGAGTATTCCGTTCCGGAAGATGCCGATTACTTCCACATAACCACCAATAACACCATATTTGGTACACAGCTTAAGAAGGACCCTGATGTTAAAATACCTCTGGTAGCAGACATGTCATCCGACATTTTCAGCCGCCCGGTCGATGTGTCAAAATACTCTGTGATATATGCCGGGGCGCAGAAGAATCTGGGTCCTGCAGGTGTGACAGTCGTTATAATAAAAGAGGATGTTCTGGGCAAAGCAACCAGGCCAATACCAACGATGCTCGATTACAGGACTCATATCGAAGCGGAATCAATGTACAATACGCCCCCGGTATTTGCAGTATTCGCAGCACTGCAGACTCTCAAATGGCTTAAGGATCTGGGAGGTGTAGAAGCCATACAGAAAGTAAATATCAGAAAAGCGGCTATGCTCTACGATGAAATTGACAGGAACAAGCTGTTTGTTCCTACCGTAACCGACCCTGAGGACCGCTCGCTTATGAATATTTGCTTTGTCATGACTGAGGAATATAAGGAACTGGAGGCACCATTCATGGAATTCGCCAAATCGAGAGGCATGGTTGGATTAGCCGGTCATCGTTCAGTGGGCGGCTTCAGAGCGTCAACCTACAATGCCCTTCCCGAAGAGAGCGTGAAGGCCCTGGTAGATACAATGAAAGAGTTTGAATCACAACATTAAAAACCTGTACTTATGAAAGTTCTTGTAGCAACAGAAAAAGCATTTGCTCCGGCAGCAGTTAACCAGATTCGTGACGTGATCGAAGCGGCAGGTTACGAACTTGCATTACTCGAGAATTATAAGGATGCCTCAGAATTACTTACGGCTGTTTCGGATGCTGACGCTCTCATTGTTCGAAGCGATATGGTAACATCATCCGTACTTGATGCAGCGCCTCAGCTGAAGATTGTCGTTAGGGCAGGGGCAGGATATGACAACCTCGACCTTGAAGCATGCACCGCCCATAATGTGGTGGCAATGAATACCCCCGGACAAAATGCCAATGCAGTAGCTGAACTTGCATTCGAAATGATGCTCTGGCAGGCACGCAGCGGATTCAGCGGGAAATCGGGCAGTGAACTCCGCGGAAAGAGCCTGGGACTGCATGCATTCGGGAATGTCGGAAAATATATGGCTGAGATAGCAAAAGGATTCGGTATGGATATTTATGCTTACGATCCATTTATTGACGACGAAGTAATTACTTCTACCGGGGTCAGGGTGTGTAAAAGCGCCGGGGAACTCTACTCTGCATGCCAGTATGTATCACTGCATATACCAGCGAATCAAAGCACGAAGAGATCCATCGGATTTGACCTCCTTAAAAGCATGCCCGCGGGTGCTGTACTCGTAAACACAGCGAGGAAGGAAGTGATCAGCGAGGACGATCTTTTAAGGGTGTTCGAGGAACGTTCTGATTTTAAATACCTTTCAGATGTGGAGCCTGATTGTAAAGCCGTTATTGAAGAGAACTACAAAGGCAGGTTTATCTTCACCGCAAAAAAGATGGGAGCCCAGACCGAGGAGGCCAATATAAATGCGGGAGTAGCGGCGGCACGGCAGATAGTCGATTATTTCAAAACCGGGAACGAACAATTCAGAGTTAATAAGAAATAAACTAAAAGTTACATATGGCTGTTGTCAAACCATTCAGGGGCCTAAGGCCTCCACCTGATATTGTGCGTGATCTGGCATGTTTGCCGTATGACGTAATGAATTCGGACGAAGCAAGGAAAATGGCTGAAGGGAAGGAGGTATCACTGCTTCATATTACAAAATCGGAAATCGACCTGCCTCAGGATACCGATACACATTCCGAAATTGTCTACAAAAAATCAGTTGAGAACTTTTCGGAGTGGAGGAGACGAAAATGGCTCGTGCAGGATGAGGACCCCCATTTCTATATTTATGCACAAACCATGTCGGGACGGACACAGTATGGGATTGTGGGTTGCGCATCAGTCGATGACTATATGAACGGGAAGATCAGAAAGCATGAACTGACCCGTCCGGATAAAGAACAGGACCGCATGATCCACGTCCGGGTCAATAACGCAAATATCGAGCCTGTGTTTTTTACTTATCCCGCTGTGGATGAGCTTGACAGAATTGTCGAGGGCGTTTGCGGGGCTGAGAAGCCGGACTATGATTTTGTTGCTGAGGATGGTATAGGCCACCATTTCTGGGTGATCCGCAACCCCGGAACAAACAGGCTTATTGAACACCTTTTCGCTGAAAAGGTTCAATATACCTATGTTGCTGACGGCCACCACAGGACTGCCGCAGCGGCACTTGTGGGAATGGAAAAGCGTGGAAAGAATCCAGGTTGGACCGGTGAAGAGGAATATAACTTTTTCCTTGCCGTCCATTTTCCCGATAATCAGCTCAGGATATTAGACTATAACCGGACTGTAAAGGACCTGAATGGTCTGTCACCTGCAGAATTCCTGTCAAGACTGGAGAAAGGATTTATTATAAAGGAAAAAGGAAAAAAATCCTTGAAGCCGGTGAAGTTGCATAATTTCTCAATGTACCTTGAGGGCAAATGGTACAATCTTACTGCACGGGAAGGCACATATGATGATAACGACCCGATCGGGGTGCTTGACGTTACCATTCTGACCAGCCAGATCCTTTCGCCAATACTCGATATTCAGGATCTCAGAAGATCAAAACGGATCGACTTTGTTGGAGGCATCAGGGGTCTCGACGAACTGAAGAAAAAAGTCGACAGCGGCGAGATGAAAGTGGCATTTGCACTATACCCCGTATCGATGAGACAGCTTATTACCATAGCGGATTCCGGAAATATCATGCCTCCGAAAACAACCTGGTTCGAACCTAAGCTCCGGAGCGGACTGGTTATACACCTGCTTGATTAATGCAATAGGTCAGTTTGGCACGCATTGCAGAGAATATAATGCTCCTCAGACAACAGATACCCGTATCTGTAAGTGTGGTTGCAGTCTCGAAAAAAAAGAGTGCAGAAGAGATCCTCGAGCTGTATAATTCCGGCCACAGGGCCTTTGGAGAGAACAGGGTGCAGGAGCTCTTAAAGAAAAAGGAGATCCTTCCGCGCGATATTGAATGGCATCTGATTGGTCATCTTCAGGGAAACAAGGTAAAATACATAGTCCCTTTTATAAGTATGATCCAGTCAGTTGACTCACTGAAACTGCTGACTGCCATAAATGCCGAAGCATCAACAGCCAGGCGGATCATACCCTGCCTTCTTCAGATTTACATCGCCAGCGAGGAGACGAAATCCGGCTTCGATGCTGATGAGCTGTTAAGCATGC
>DIKJ01000159.1:0-10036 GCA_002424525.1 Bacteroidales bacterium UBA5621
TTCAGGGGCATTGACAGGGTAAGGGAAGCCATGCATTCGGTCTTCCTTTATCATGCAATAAGGGCAGGTCTCGATATGGGCATAGTGAATCCCGGCATGCTGCAGGTTTACACCGAGATTGAGCCCGATCTGCTTCATCTGACGGAGGATGTGATACTTAACCGCAGGAAGGATGCCACCGAGAGGCTCATTAAATACGCGGAAGGGCTTAAGAATGAAGGGAAGAAGGAGGAGAAGGCTGATGAATGGCGTTCACTCCCGGTGGCGGAGAGGATAAGGCACTCCCTTATAAGGGGCATCGACCAGTATATTGAACAGGATGTTGAAGAGGCCCGCCATCTGTATGCGCGGTCGATAGAACTTATAGAGGGTCCACTGATGGGAGGGATGAACGAGGTCGGCGACCTGTTCGGCTCGGGAAAAATGTTCCTCCCTCAGGTGGTCAAGAGCGCCAGGGTGATGAAGAGAGCCGTTTCTGTACTTTCGCCATACATAGAGCAGGAGAGCGGGGACGGGGAAAAGAAAAATGCCGGAACGGTTCTTCTTGCTACAGTGAAAGGGGATGTGCATGATATCGGGAAAAATATCGTGGGAGTGGTCCTGTCGTGCAATAACTATGAGATCATTGATCTGGGTGTTATGGTCCCGGCAGAGAAGATAATAGATACAGCAATAAGTGAGAGAGCCGGCTTCATAGGACTCAGCGGGTTAATAACGCCGTCGCTCGAGGAGATGGTGCATGTAGCTTCCGAGATGCAGAGGCGCCGGGTCAATATTCCGCTGCTTATCGGGGGGGCCACCACCTCGGAGGTACATGCCGCAGTGAAGATCGATCCTGCCTACGCGAACTGCGTGGTGCATGTTAGGGATGCTTCCAGGGCGGCAGGAGTGCTGTCGTCCCTGCTTCAGGAGGACAATAGCGCTTTCACCGCTTCAGTAAAGGAGAAATACAGAAGGCTGAGGGAGGAGCACCAGGCACGCCGGATAACAAGAGAACTGATCCCGTTAATCGAAGCCAGGGCCAACAGGCTTAAGATCGACTGGAAATCGGCGATACCTGCGAAACCTCTCAAACCAGGGCTTCACCTTATCAGGGAATTCAAACCGGAAGAGCTCTTCAGGTATATCGACTGGACTTTCTTCTTTTATGCCTGGAAACTGACCGGAAAATATCCGGCCATTTTCGACGATCCTGTAAAGGGCACGGAGGCGAAGAAGCTTCATGAAGATGCGCTGAGGTACCTTCAGGAGATCATCGACAAAAAGATAGTTACGGCAAACGGGGTTTTCGGCCTCTTTCCCGCCGTTTCGAACGGGGATGATGTGAAGGTGTTGTCGGAGAACAACATAGGAGAGGTGAAGGCACTCTTCAGGTTCCTGAGGAATCAGGAGAGGAAGGAGAGGGGAGTTCCCAACCTCTGCCTGGCGGATCTCATTGTCCCGGAGGCCACCGGCCTTGTCGACTCGATAGGCGCCTTTGTTGTTACGGCAGTTATCGACAACGAAGCTCTTGCGGAATACAGGGATGATGATTATGCCATCATCATGATAAGGATACTGAGCGACCGCATTGCGGAGGCGGCCGCAGAACTGCTCCACGAAAAGATACGGAAGAGATACTGGGGTTACGCCCGGGACGAGGAGCTTACTCCCGAAGAACTTTTCAAACTTAACTATAAAGGGATAAGGCCGGCACCGGGTTACCCTGCATGCCCCGATCATACAGAAAAACGTGTTATATTTGACCTCCTCGATGCAGAGAAGCTTATAGGAGCGGGACTTACGGAGAATTTTGCCATGACGCCGCCCGCGGCGGTATCAGGATATATCTTCGCTCACCCTTCAGCGACCTATTTCAATATAGGGAAGATAGGGAAGGACCAGCTTGAAGAGTATGCATCGAGAAAGAATATGAGTGTTGAGGAGGCTGCCAGATGGCTCGCTCCAAATTTATGATTACCAGATCTTATGAGTGTTATCGATAAAATTAAAAATTCCGCGTCGCCGCTGTTTACATTTGAGTTATTACCGCCGTTAAAGGGTCACAGCATCGAGAGGGTCTATAAGGCCATCGATCGTCTGATCGAGTTCTGTCCGGCTTATGTAAATTTCACTTCGCACCGGAACGAGACGGTCTATTACGAACGTCCCGACGGACTGCTTGAGAAGAGGACGGTGAGGAAAAGGCCCGGGACCATTGCCCTGGCGGCCGCTGTGAAGTACAAGTACAACATACCGGTTGTTCCTCATGTGCTATGCGGAGGCTTTACGAAGGAAGAGACAGAGAATGTGCTGATCGAAATGAATTTCCTGGGTATTGATGACGTCCTTGCCCTGAGAGGCGATCCCCAGAAGGGATTCAGGAGCTTCATTCCGGAGAAGAACGGGCACACGTACACCCACGAGCTGATCAGGCAGATTGTCAATATGAACAGCGGGAAGTATCTGGAAGAGACGCTTATAGGAATGGCTCCAACATCCTTTTGCATCGGCGTGGCCGGATATCCCGAGAAACATTTCGAGGCGCCCAACCGCCAGGCCGACATGGAGAACCTGAAGCACAAGGTCGATGCCGGCGCGAGCTATATTGTGACGCAGATGTTCTTCAACAACAGCAAGTTCTTCAGGTTCCGGGACGAATGCTCTAAAATGGGTATCAATGTCCCTATTATCGCCGGCATTAAACCCATTTCAGCACTGAACGATATAAATCTTTTGCCGCAGACATTCCATATTGATGTGCCTAACGAGCTGGTGTCGGAGCTGAAAAAGTGCAAGACCGACGAAGATGCGAGGGAGGCCGGTATCGAATGGGCAACGATGCAGTCGAAGGAGCTTTTAAAAGCAGGCGTGCCGGGAATACATTACTATACTCTCGGAAGATCGGATAATATTGCCAGGATCGTTAAAGCGGCGTTCTGAGTTACAGCCTCGTAATCAGGCCGACCCCCTCAGGCCCCCCTGGGAGGGGGGTAATGCGCTGGACTTAAAGAGAATTGTAATAGTCATTGAAGATTAACCCCCCTGCCAGGGGGGTGTCCCGCTTTAGCGGGACGGGGGGTCATAAATTAAATTCTTCCTTTATTTTGTCGACATAATCAAGCTTTTCCCAGGCAAAGAATTCCACCTTTTTGGTGTAAACCTTCTTTCCGTTGCCATTCACTTTTACCGGTTTACTGCCCGGGACCTCGTAATAGACATCCACATCGGCAACAAAGGGATCCCTTCCGAAATGTCCGTACGAAGCAGTTTTCAGGAAGACCGGGTTTTTCAGACCGAAGCGCGCGATGATGGCATAGGGCCTCAGGTCGAACAGTTTATTCACCTTTTGTCCTATAGCACTGTCGCTCAGGATATTGCCTTTAGAGTCCTTAACTTTTGCCGTACCGAATGTATTTACAAAGAGGCCGACAGGGTGTGATACTCCGATAGCATAGGCAACCTGTATGAGCACCTGGCTGCAGACGCCGGCAGCCACCAGGTTCTTGGCGATATGACGGGCGGCGTAGGCTGCCGATCTGTCAACCTTTGAAGGGTCCTTTCCCGAGAATGCCCCGCCTCCGTGAGCGCCATGGCCCCCGTAGGTGTCGACTATGATCTTGCGTCCGGTAAGGCCGGTATCGCCGTGAGGGCCCCCTATGACAAACTTTCCTGTCGGGTTGACAAGGAGCTTCATGTCGTCGGTAAAGAGTTTCCGTATCCTTGCAGGCAGTTTTTTTCTGACCCTGGGGAAGAGGATGCTCCTCAGGTCCGCAGCGATCTTCTCCTGCATCGCTTTTTCCGCGGCCCTGACGGCCCTGACCGACCCGCCGGCAGGCAGTACGAATTCGTCGTGCTGGGTGCTGACCACGATGGTATCGATACGCAGTGGCTTATTGTTATCGTCATATTCGATGGTTACCTGCGATTTACTGTCGGGCCTGAGATATTTCATCTGCTTTCCCGTTTTCCTGATCACTGCCAGCTCGTGAAGGATGATATGTGAAAGCTCAATGCTGAGAGGCATGAAGTTATCCATCTCGCGGCAGGCATATCCGAACATCATTCCCTGGTCGCCTGCTCCCTGCTCTTCGGGCTTCTCCCTTACGACCCCCTGGCGAATGTCAACCGATTGCTCGTGAATTGTCGATATCACACCGCATGAGTCGCAGTCGAACCGGTACTCGGCCTTTGTATATCCTATATCCCTTATTACTTTTCGTGCGGTCTCCTGGACATCAACCCAGCCTTCTGTGCGCACCTCGCCACCGCAGATTACCAGTCCGGTCGTCACAAAAGTCTCGCAGGCTACCTTCGATTCAGGGTCCCAGCGAAGGAATTCATCAAGAAGTGCATCTGAGATCTGATCGGCAACCTTGTCGGGATGCCCCTCGGATACAGATTCGGAAGTAAAAAGATATCCCATATGAATTTAATTTTTTCAGTTAAACAAAAGATGGGAAAGCTGGTCGACTGACGAAACGGGAATATTACTGTTTTAGCATTTTTTCCTGTGGTTGCAATCAGAACAAATCTTTCCACCAGAATCGTTGATGCAAATGAAGTAAAAAAAATCGAGAAAGCAAAGGATCTATCCTTTTGTAAGAAGTCTGAAAACCTCTTCGAGGTTGCTCTCCTTTTTCTGCAGGGAGAGAACAGTAAGGTTGTTATTCACTGCAAATGAGAAGATTGCAGGACGGATATCCTCTTCAGAATCAGCTTCAATGATCCAGATATTATCTTTTAAATTTCTTACGGCAGAAACCCCGGGTACTTTGGAGATGGCGTCGTTATCGGCGATCCTGTCAAACTCGACCGTCACGGTCTGTCCCGTCTGTTTTATTTTTGACCAGAGGTTGCTTTTCTCCTCGTCGGCCACTATCCTGCCCCTGTCGATAATGATGACCCTGTCGCAGATGGCCTCTACCTCCTGCATTATATGCGTTGAAAGCATGATGGTCTTCTCTTTTCCGGCCTCTTTGATGAGGTTTCTGATCCCGACTATCTGGTTTGGATCGAGTCCTGTGGTGGCCTCATCGAGTATAAGAATCTCCGGATCGTGGATAAGTGCCTGGGCAAGGCCCACTCTCTGGCGGTATCCTTTCGACAGGGAACCTATTTTTTTATTCTGTTCAGGCTCGAGCCCGGTGACGCTGATGATCTTGCCGACCGCCTCCTTCTTTGGCCGGGCATTCTTATAGAAAGAGGCAACGAACCCAAGGTACTCCTTTACATACATCTCGGGATAGAGGGGGTTGTTCTCGGGAAGATACCCGATAAGCTTTCTTATTTCGAGGCTGTCGCTGCTGCTTTCGATACCTTTCACAAGGACCCTCCCGGACGAGGCGGGCAGGAACCCTGTAATTATCTTCATCATGGTTGATTTGCCGGCGCCGTTGGGCCCGATAAAACCGACTATCCTGCCTGTTTCAATAACGAAGGAGACGTTATCGAGAGCCTTCTGTTCTCCGTAGAATTTTGTAACTCCCTGTACTGCAATAGACATAATGAGGTTCTGAGGGTTTCGTCACTGACCGCTAAGATAGGGCTTTGGCATATTATCTGCAAACATGACCCTGCAGGGAGGAGTGAATTAAAATTATTGTATTTTTATCGGTTGTCACCAAAAACTAAAATCATGAGTTCATATAACCGTCGCGATTTCCTGAAAACGTCCCTGATGGGAGGAGTGGCGCTGGCAAGCATGAATCCCCTGAGTGTCATCGCTGCAGAAAAAAAAGTACTGGCCGGTCCTGCCCGGGTTGCCCTTACGCATGGCGACAACAGGGCTGATATTGCGTTCCGTTCCCTATCGTACTTCTCGAAGGAGATAAAACAGGCTATCGGCAACAAGCTTGTGATACTGAAACCCAATAATGTGTCGATAGATGTACCGCTCGCAGCGACTCATGCCGACACCCTGGAGGGTGTTCTTGAATTCCTCTGGTCTATCAACAAGCTGAAGAACGTCGTGATAGCAGAGTCGGCGGCCAACGGGCCCACTCTGGATGGCTTCAGCAACTACGGGTACCAGCGTCTGGCGAATAAATATCAGGTAAGGCTGGTGGATC
The DNA here is from genome assembly GCA_002424525.1 of Bacteroidales bacterium UBA5621. Lineage (GTDB taxonomy): Bacteria > Bacteroidota > Bacteroidia > Bacteroidales > VadinHA17 > LD21. The sequence continues at coordinate 6,051 of DIKJ01000159.1, forward strand.
TCGACCAGGAGAAGTTTGATATTGTGTATGTGTTCGACGAAAAGAGTTTCGCTCCGCAGAAGGTGAGAATGTCATCGATGCTTCTCGACAGCAACTCGTATATTGTTTCGGTTGCCAGGATGAAGACGCACGACCGTGTGATTGCCACCCTCTCGCTGAAGAATGTTGTTTTCGGGGCGCCGCTAAAGGATCTGGGGTTTGCCTGGGGTTCGGCCCGGAAGCCCGGAACGGTGATAGACAAACCGATCGTTCACGGTGGCGGTTTCCGGGGCATAAACTATAATCTCTATGCTCTCTCGCAGAGGCTCCATCCGCATCTGGCTCTCATCGACGGCTTTGAGGGGATGGAGGGGAACGGGCCCAACAACGGTACCCCCGTCGATCACCGGATCTGTGTGGCAAGTACCGACTGGTTCTCTGCCGACCGTGTGGGGATAGAACTGATGGGAATAGACTTCGCTAAAGTCGGGTATCTTAATTATTGCGCCAGGACCGGCGCAGGCCCTGCGGACCTGAGCCAGATTGAGATCCTGGGTGAAGAGGTCGCCAGACATGTGAAAACCTATCAGCTGAGCAAGAATATCGAAAACCAGCTCGTCTGGATGAATCCTGTGACTGCCTGAGGAAACCCCCGATAAGCCGGAGCTATGGAAAACCAGGTTCAGATAATTACCGTAATGGTAATTTATATCTCTCTGCTGATTTTCTGGGGTTTATACCAGGGGAGGAAAGTTAAGTCAGGAAGCGATTATTCGATTGCCGGCAGGCGCCTGCCCGGATGGGTGGCCGCACTATCTGAAAGAGCGACGGGAGAGTCGTCGTGGGCCCTTCTGGGTCTTCCGGGAGCCGCATACGCGATGGGCCTGACAGAGATATGGACAGCACTGGGCTGTGTGGCCGGCATAATTACTGCATGGTCACTTCTTGCCTGGAGGCTTCGCGATGAGGCCGAGAAATACAATGTGACCACCTTTACAGAATACCTGTCGGCACGACATGGCGAGACAGGAAGGATGCTGAGGCTGATAAGCAGTTTTGCTATAGTCTTCTTTTTCTTCTTTTATGTAGGGGCTCAGTTCCTCGGTGGAGGAAAAACGCTCCATGCCCTTTTCGGACTGAAGCCGGGGACAGGTGTCCTGATAACTGCCGCCGTGATCGTTCCCTACACCATTTACGGCGGATTCAGGAGCGTGGTTTACACAGATGTGGTGCAGGCGCTGGTGATGATCATAACCCTTATCGCAGGTCCGATTGTCGGAATCATTTATATACTGAACGATCACGGAACCTTTGCTTCGGGGATCCCTGAGGCGCTGGTGCTGGCGGGGGACACCTACACATCTCTTACGGGCACGGTAAAGGGTTTTGGTGCGGGAGTGATCATCTCCGGCGGGTTCAGCTGGTTTTTCGGTTATCTGGGGGGACAGCCGCAGTTAAGCATGCGGTTCATGGCCATAAGCGATTCGGCCCAGGCAAAAAAGGCCCGCAACATCGGCATAGCCTGGACGATCGTTGCGTATACCGGAGCATTGATGCTTGGATGGATCGGCATCGCCATCTTCGGCCCGGCGGGGCTCACCGATCCGGAATATGTAATGCCGAGCGTTATAATGAGGCTCTTCCCCCCCGTTATAGCTGCTGTTCTGATCACCGGGGCCATCGCGGCCATGATATCGACAGCCGACTCGCTCCTGATACTCTCTGCCACGGAGCTTACGGAGAGCCTTCAGAAAAAAAGGATAACCACTCTGAAGCGGCACCGTGCAACGACGGCCCTGCTGGCTGTGATCGCGCTCGGACTATCGTACGTATCGCCGTCAAAACTGATATTCACTCTTGTAAGCTATGTATGGGCCGGCATCGGATGCACATTCTCCGTGGTCATACTGTTCACGCTCTTCTGGAAGAGATTCCATGGCAGGTCCGCCGTGATAACGGTGATCACCGGTCTGCTCTTTACGGTCCTCTGGATAAGCGGAGGGTTCGAACAGCATTACAGGGTAACATCTGCCAAAACAGAATTTCTTCTCAATCAGGGGATTATTGACGAGAATGGGAAAAGTCTCCTCCTTAAAATCGAAGGTGAAAGGTATGTGAGTTCATCGAAGTTCGGGAACGCGCTTAACGAAGTCTCAGGTGGAATTTACGACACCGGCAGAGTGTCGGTCATCACTAATGCCTATAATATAAAAGGCATACCGGCAAGGCTGACTACATTCATAGTTGCGCTTCTTACAGCCGTGGTTTCATCGTTTCTGATTCCTCCGGGAAAAAAGAAACGATCTCTTATCCGTACATGAACTGACCCACCTTGGCAAATGATGCCTTGGGATTGACAGCGCAAACAGGTATTTTAGCGCTGTTGGCAATGATGTATTGTTCAGCGGCACCGAATACATAATCTGCCAGGGAGATGTTCCTGGTGGTCATGGTCATTATCAGATCGGCATTTATCCTGTGTGCAAAGTTCAGTGTCTGCTTTGCCAGACTGCCTTTCGGGATCTCGTGGATCTGATATTGTATATTATTTTGCGTCAGGTATTTGATTGCAAAGTTAAGGTTGACGTTCACCAGTCTTACAAGGCTCTTGTCGGTGATTTTCTGTTTGAGGATATGTACCTTCGAATCGAAATATTTCCCCATAAAGATTGCCATACCCATTTTCTCCTTGTTCTCGAGCCTGAAATCGACGGGGAACACGATATTGTGGTATCTTTCCATATCGACGGGAGGACTCTGCACAACGATAAAGGGTATTTTTGATTTGACAATAACTTTCAGTGCCCAGCTTCCGGTGAGCTTCTGCATTCCCTGCATCCCGTGAGTCCCCATCACCACAAGGCTCGCTTCCATATTGTTAACAAAATCGGCGATTGTGGTGAATATGCTTCCCTTCACCACATATGCAGAGATCCGCATATTATATTTCCTGCTGCCTTCGTCCGCCACCCGGTTGAGGAGCGTCTTCTTTTCTACCTCGACCCTGGTTTTGACCGAGGAATCCACAATATGCAGTAAACAGATATCATTCCTGACCATACGGGCTATTTTAGCGGCATGCGCAAGAGCAGATTCGGCAACAGGAGTAAAATCCCATGGTACAACTATACTTTTGTTCTGTTCTTCCATAGTCTTATTGTGTTTTGAGTTTTACCAAAGTTATTCAGAATTTACCAATAAACAAACCAATAATCAATTGATTCCTCTTCTTCAATATATTAACTGAAATGAGAGCGGAAAATTACTATTGGCGTGCAAATATTCTGAAAAAGAGGGGAGTAATCCGCAAAAATAGTGCCATACGGTAATAATTCATGAGGAATCAAGTTATTGTATGAGGAGCAAATGGGGGTTACATTGAATTTATTATTTTTGCAGTGTGATCATTATTGATGTTAAAGCTTTATGGTAAAAAGAGTAAAAGTTAAGAAACTGTTGGCTGAACCCCCTCTGGGGAAAGATGTGCTGGTCAAGGGCTGGGTGCGGACCAAGAGGGGAAACAGGAATATTGTATTTATTGCATTGAACGACGGATCGACCATTAATAATATTCAGATAGTGGCCGATGCCGGTTCCTTTGATGAGAATCTTCTTAAGGATATCACCACAGGTGCGAGCATCGGAGTTACGGGCAGGCTGGTGGAGTCGCAGGGAGGGGGGCAGAATATCGAGATCAACGCTTCGCTTATAGAGATCTACGGCAAGAGTGATGCAAATACCTATCCGCTTCAGAAGAAGGGTCACTCGATGGAATTCCTGAGGGAGAACGCTCATCTGCGTTTCAGGACCAACACCTTCGGGGCTGTCTTCAGGATAAGGCACGTTATGGCGTTTGCCATACATAAGTACTTTAACGACACAGGGTTCTATTACCTTCATACACCGATAATTACCGGAAGCGATGCTGAAGGTGCCGGTGAAATGTTTCACGTAACCACCCTCGATCTGAAGAACATCCCCCGTGTTGAAGACGGGGCCGTTGATTT
>DIKJ01000159.1:10145-11594 GCA_002424525.1 Bacteroidales bacterium UBA5621
CGCCATCTCGCTGAATTCTGGATGATCGAGCCTGAGATGGCTTTTTATGATCTTAACGACAACATGGATCTGGCGGAAGATTTTGTGAAATACCTTATCAGGTATGCCCTTGAGAACTGTGAAGAGGACCTTGATTTTCTTAATAAGATGGTTAACCCCGGCCTTTCTGAGAGGCTGAAGTTTGTTGTTGAGAACGAGTTTATCAGGATCACCTATACCGAAGCAGTGGATATCCTGTCGGCTTCGGGCAGGAAATGGGAGTTCCCCGTGGGTTGGGGAAGGGACCTGCAGGCTGAGCATGAGAGGTATCTTGTCGAGGATCACTTCCGTAAGCCTGTGATAATCACCGATTACCCGAAGGAGATCAAAGCTTTTTACATGAAGCAGAACGACGACGGCAAAACAGTAAGGGCGATGGATGTTCTCTTCCCGGGTATCGGAGAGATTATTGGAGGTTCGCAGAGGGAAGAGGTATACGACAAACTTCTTACGAGGATAAGGGCGCTGAAACTGCCTGAGAAGGATCTGTGGTGGTACCTCGATACAAGGAAATTCGGGACGGCTCCCCACAGCGGCTTTGGGCTGGGATTCGAAAGGTTCATACTGTTCGTTACCGGGATGGCCAACATACGCGACGTCATTCCCTTTCCCAGGACCCCTAAAAATGCAGAATATTAAACGACTGGTCAGTCAGTCATTCAGGATAAACGGTGCAGGATGTTAAGGCAGAAGTTACAGCAGAAGCTGATTCAGAAACTTTCACCACAGCAGATACAGATGATAAAACTGCTGGAGGTGCCTACATTGCAGATCGAACAGCGTATCAAAAAGGAGCTCGAGGAGAATCCCGCCCTTGAGGAGGGGTCCGAGGAGGATGACCTTCAGAATGAAGAGCAGGAAGAGGAGCAGTTTGAGGATAAAGACAAGGATCAGGAAGAGTTCACGATCGACGATTATATTGACGACGACGAGATCCCGGAGTATCGCCTGCAGGTGAGCAACTACAGCAAGGATGATGAAAGGCGCACGGAGATCCCCTTTTCCGTGGGATCATCCTTCACCGAGCATCTCAAGTCCCAGCTTGACCTGAGGGAACTGACTGAAAAACAGAAGATCCTTGGAGAATACATACTGGGCAATATCGATGAGGACGGATATCTCAGGAGGGAGCTCGCAAATATTTCGGACGATCTGGCTTTCCTGCAGAATGTGAGCGCCACTGAGGAGGAGCTCGAAGAGGTTCTCTTTATAATACAGGACCTTGATCCGCCGGGTGTCGGAGCCAGGAACCTGAGGGAATCCCTTCTTTTACAGATCACAAAAAAAGATCAGTCGCCTGCCCAGGTAAAATCTGCCAGGACGATACTTGAATCGTTCTTTGAGGAGTTCAGCAAGAGGCACTACGACAAGATCATAGGGAAGCTCGGTATCGGTGAACATGATCTTAAA
>DIKJ01000159.1:11641-26450 GCA_002424525.1 Bacteroidales bacterium UBA5621
AGTGCCCAGGCCATCATTCCCGATTTCATACTTGAGCTTACGGAGGATGGTTTTGACCTTCACCTTAATTCACGGAACCTTCCTGAACTGCGGCTTAGCTCTGCCTACAGCGACATGCTTCGTTCCTACAGCAGGAACAAGGGCCAGAAGAAGGAGATGAAGGATGCCGTCCTTTTCGTAAAGCAGAAGATCGATTCCGCCCGGTGGTTCATCGATGCCATCAGGCAGAGGCAGAACACCCTTCTTCTCACGATGAACGCAATACTGGAGTATCAGAAGGAATATTTTGTCGAGGGTGATGAAACAAGGCTGAAGCCGATGATACTGAAGGATGTTGCCGAGATGACGGGTCTTGACATCTCAACCGTGTCGAGAGTCGCGAACAGCAAGTATATTCAGACGCATTTCGGGATCATGCCCCTTAAATTCTTCTTTTCGGAGGGTTTGCAGACGTATAATGGCGAAGAGGTGTCGACCAGGGAGATAAAAAGGATCCTGCAGGATTGCATCAGCAACGAGGAAAAGAGAAGACCGCTTACCGATGAACGCCTCACCGAGATACTTCAGGAGAAAGGATACCTGATTGCCCGCCGGACAGTGGCCAAATACCGTGAACAGCTTAATATTCCGGTGGCAAGATTAAGGAGAGAAATATAATGACAATTGAAGGGACCCCGGGAAACAGCGACAGCGTGGCAAAAGTTATCTCACTGCTCTTCCACCCGTTGTTCATGCCATTGTACGGTCTCCTGATAATCTTTTCGGCACCGACGCTTCTTGGTTACCTGCCCCTGGCAGTCAAGAAGATCCTCTTAGTAATAATAACCATAAACAATGTTCTGATACCTCTCACATTGCTTCCCTTCTTCAGGTTCAGGAACGTTATCAGCTCCTACGCGATAGAGGACAGGAAGGAAAGAATTATCCCGATGCTTGCCGTAACCTTCCTTTATTCGGTTACGTCGATCATTGTTTATCGCTTACAGATCCCGGTGTTCCTCAAGACAATTATTATTGCCACAGCCTTCCTGTCGCTGGGGGTGACCCTGGTAAATTTCTGGTGGAAGATCTCGGTCCATTCGGTTGGAGCAGGGGCACTTGTGGCGCTTGTTTTCTTCCTCTCGGTCAAGATGTATACTGCTCTCACCTGGCATCTTATAGGTGTGATACTGGTCGGGGGGGTTGTGCTTTCGTCGAGGCTCAGGCTTAATTCGCATACTCCCGCACAGGTATGGGCCGGGTTTGCTCTCGGCCTTCTCGGGATAGCATTCTTTATGTTAGTCTTTTAGAAGTTCTCCGAGGGCATCCCCGAGGAGGGTCCTGCTTATCTCAGCTAATTCGCCGCTCCATATTGCCCTGTTGGGCCAGCGGGGCAGATTGCCGCTGACTGCTTTCTGGCTCACAGCCATGAACCACCCTTTTGAAGAGAGATAACCGGCAAGGTATTCCTGCTCGGTCTGGCCGGGGGTCGGGATAAGCAGTGCACTGCATCTCAGGCTCACAAGCTCCATTATGGTCGTATAGCCCGGTCTGCAGATAACAGATCCGCTTGTTCTTAAAAGACGTCCCATTCCGGAGGCAGTCAGGTGCGGGCAGAAGATAAAGCTGCCCGCTTTTTCCGGTTCCCTGTTCTCTGAAGGTTTCCCTTCGAGGATCACCGTCAGCGGTCCGCCTGCTCCGGCAGTACTGATCAGTTTCTGCTTCAGTAATCCCCTCTGTGGCTCGGGGCCCGAGAGTATTATCGTGTTGTGAGGCGTACCGCGGGGCATAAGGTGAGTGAGAGGGTCATAAGATTGATTGTCATGGGTGGGTGCATCGGTAAACCGCGATAAGATCCCTGTGTATCTGACATTTGCGGGAAGCTTAACTCCGTGTGAGAGCCTTCCGGTAAGGTTCTCCTCCCCGGGGAGGTCAGGGATAAAACAGAGATCATATTTTTTTATGATCATCCTGTGCAGGATCACCCCTGCCGGCTCGAGGAAACGAAGGTAAGGGGGGAAAGGGATCCGGGGCTGATGAGTGATGTAAACTGTTCTGACGCTCCTGTTCCATAACCCGAAGCGGTTGTCGCTTATGACGATACCGATATCATGTTCCCTGATGATCCGCTTCAGCCTCACGTGATCCCTTATTGTATGGAACAGGAGCAGCGGCAGTTGCAGGAAAAGCATCAGGTACTGGGGGAGGTATTGGGAGTATACCGGCCTGAACCCTGCAAAACTGATGTATTCCATCCCCTCTGTTTCCTTTCTGAACAGGGCAGTATGTTCTTCTCCGGCGGCTATGAATATCCGGTTGTTCATTTCCTGCAGACGCCTGGCGAGCGGAATCATGCGTCCGGCATGGCCGAGCCCCCATTCGAGCGGGGAGATAAGTATATTCCCGGGAGCTTTCAATTTCAGCCGGAAACGCGGGCAGTGATGCCCAGTTTGCGAACCATTGCCGCTATTTTACGCAGATCGGCAACAGGCACTTTATGCAGATTATTGCCTTCGGGGGTGTCGCGCGAAATGGTATAGACCATCACCTCCGACGGCTTTATCATTTCAAGGGCTTTGAGCCAGGCAGTGATCTCCTCAGGAGTGGTGTTGTCAATGACCTTTCCGTTGTAAACACCGCGCAGGAAAAGGGTCTGTATGATCAGCCGGCTGTTGAATTCCTTAAGGTTACGGATGAGCTCCGCCACCTTGATGTTCACCCTGGGCTGGTTGTGGGTCCTGACCGTGAGATCGAACGCCGAGTCGAGCTTCAGGATGTTCATGTCGATCCTGAGAAGGGCCTCCCTGATGCCGGGAAGCGTTATTCTGCTGGAGTTTGATAATACAGCGATCTTCGTTTCAGGGAAATATTTGTCGCGCAGTCCGATGGTATCGTCAATTATCTCAGGGAACGAGGGATGTAGGGTTGGTTCACCGTTGCCTGCAAAAGTGATAACATCGGGGGGACGGTCCATATCCTTCATTTCCGAAAGCCTTAATTCGAGCGCGAGGCGCACTTCGTCGCGGGAGGGCAGATAGAGTGAGGGATCTTTAATGTTTTGCGTCCAGCCGCATTCGCAGTATATGCAGTTGAAATTGCATACCTTCCTTGATGCGGGAAGCAGGTTGATACCCAGCGATTTGCCCAGCCTCCTGCTGGTGACGGGCCCGAATATTATCTTGTCAAAAAGGAATGTGGCCATTTTCGTTCGGAAAAACAGTTGCAAAAATAGCATAAATATTGATGAAAGCCGGCACCCTGGTGTTCCGCGGCGCTAAATGAGCCTCACGATCCTGCTCTCGTCGGTAAGTCTCATGTTCGCCAGGTCAGCATCGCCGATCAGCAGGAGGCCGGGCCGCGTTCCCGGTTCAATTCTGCCAAAGCGCTCCTCTTCTCCCAGCGCCCTTGCCCCGTTGATTGTGGCCCACCGTATCATTTCCTCAAGGGTGAACTGCGGGAAATGGTTCTGCAGTGTCTTCAGCTCATCGAGGATGCTTAATCTGCTGTTCGAAGCCAGGCTGTCGGTGCCTGTCACAATCTGACAACCCTCCCCGGCAAGAAGGGTGAGAGGCGGCAGGCTCTTTTCAATAAAAAGGTTGGAGTTGGGGCAGAGGCACCAGAAGAGATTGCTGCGTTCCATGACCCCCCTCACGGTTGTCCTGTCGGCAAAAGTGTTGTGTACGAGGATAAGGTTGCCCGAAGGAGTTACCTCGCGGAGCACTGCGTCAATATGGTCCGGGACAAAGGCACCGTGCGGAGCAGTTATTCCTGCTTCCCTGTAAAGGGTCATTAACGGGCCACGGCGGTTTTCAATGAAATCCCTCTCCCCGGGTGTTTCCATGAAATGAATGGTGGTAACCTTGTTGTTCTTACTCTTATCCCTCAGCAGACGGAACATCGGCAGAGAAACCGAATAGACTGAATGGGGAACCATATAAAATGGCATATCCGCTGAGGCGGCTATCCGCATGACCGGTTCTGCCTCATCCATCCTGTCGCGGGCGGTGAGGGGATCGGTGCCGAACACTTCGAGAAAGTTCACATAGCTTATCCTGCTCTCCTTTTTGACAGGGAATGAAGCTGTGGTATTGCAGATATCCCCGCACAGCACAATGCCCTCCCTGAACATTTCATTATCGGCGGATCGTATTGAAGTGTGGATCTGCTCCGGGGAGCCGCGCCTGCCCGCCTGCAGTTGTTTTATGAAGTCGCTCAGCCCGTTTTTCACGGCGATCCTCCCTTTCAGGTCCGAAAGCTCCAGATGGGTGTGGCAATTCACGAATCCGGGCACTATGATACCGTTATGGAACTCCAGCGATGATCTTTCCCTGAGTGCCCCCGAAGTCTCCTCAACGTTCAGGATGGTGCCGTCGTCGCCGGTGGTGATAATGCCTCTTTTCAGCGGGGGACCGCTGTTGGTAAAAATATAGTGTGCCGAAAAGTGCCTCATCATCTGAAAGGGGTTCCCGTGAATGTTATGTTACGGACACTTATGTGTTTTTCAATGCCGGGATGCTGATTCTGATGATCGACGAACCAGCCCCTCAGAAAGACGGTTGAACCACGGGGTATGGTTTTCAGTATGCTGTAATTGTGCTCGCGGCCATCTTTTATGAACCTTAATGTGCTGAATTGATCTATCTGCAGGCTGTCGGGCCTCTCCGGATAGTAAAGGAAGAGCCCCGATACCGGATCAATCGTCTGATCATCAGGATGAATTGTCAGAGAGAAGCTGAGTGAAAATGTACCTGATTCTGTCAGCTCCATGTCCAGCCCGTCGGGATCGTCACCAAACGGGTCAGGCAGGAGATAACTTTTTTCTCCCGGCCACAAATCTTCCATCCTTAACCTTACCAGTACAGCTTCTCTGACAAACCTCAACTCCATCTCGCTTAACCTGCCAAGGGCAAGGTCGTAGATCCTTATCAGGCTTTTTGGTTTTTTAACGAAATAGTAATGGAGGGTTTTTTCCATATCATCCATTGTGTAACCATATTTGCCGATCGCATCAGCAAAGGTTTCAAGCGAATCTTTCGCGGAGACCAGGTAACGCATCCTGGGAAGAGTGAGAAGCCCGTCGGCAAGATAAACGTCGGTGATCACATCAACCAGTGTATTCTCCGGTATAAGGCCCTTTCTCTCCGGCCTGCTCTTCTGTCCGGTGCATGAACCTGCCACTAATGCAAAAATGATCAGTGCAGGCAGGATGAACCGTATCGCTTCACACTTTACTCTCATTTTTATTAAGGTATTTTTTTGTCAGGAACCTTACAGGGTACCAGGCGGCCCAGTATCCTATTGTCAGTACCGTGGCCGGGACGATGAGAAAATCCTTTATTTCCATTACAACCGGGTAGGCGTCCATGATGAGCGATTCTCCCTGAAGCCTGACAAATCCGTAGGTCTGCTGAAGCCAGCAGATAACGAAACCGAGCAGTATCCCTGCAAATGTCCCTATTATCGAAATGAGCCATCCCTCGAAGATAAAGATCTTCCTTATCAGGTTATTGTCGGCCCCCAGGCTCCTGAGGATCCCGACATCGCGCTCCTTTTCTATAATGAGCATTGTGAGGGAGCCGATTATGTTGAATGAGGCAATTATGATTATCAGGGTCAGTATAAAAAAGATTGCCAGTCTCTCCGAACGCATCACCTTGTAAAAGATCTCCTGCTGTTGGTACCTGTCCCGTACGACATAATCCTCTCCGAAAATCCCGGCCACGTTCCTGCGGACGAAAGCGGGATCGGCGCCGTCGGAGAACCTGATCTCGATCGAGCTTATCCTGTCGTCGTGCTCAACCAGTTCGCGGGCGAAATCTATAGGAACATAAACATATTTTGAATCATATTCCTGCTCCACCTGAAATATGCCCGAGGTGAATATGAATCTCCTGATAAAGGCATTTTCGGGATTCATGGAAACGCTTCCCGTTCTGCGCGCCACATAAATATTAAGGGGCTCGATGAAATTTATCCTTATTCCCAGGCTGTTGGCAACACCGATACCGGGTATTGCAAAGGGTCGTCCGTTATCGGCTCTGAGAGCAAATTCACCGTCCCACATCGAACCGGCAATGCCGCTTACCTGAACATAGTTGTCATCAACGCCCTTTATGGTGGCGATGAACTGGCTCTCACCGTACCTGAGGAGAGCGTTCTCCTCGATGGTGGCGGAATAACAGCAGACACCCCGGACCTCCGAAAGAAGCATGAGTTTTGATGAATCCACTGCAAAGGTTTTCCCTTCGGCAATGGTTATCTTAAGATCGGGGTCGAAGGTATTGAAGATTGAGGTGACCAGCTTCTCGAGTCCGTTGAAGACGGAAAGAATGATTATCAGAGCCATTGTTCCTACCGCAACACCCGCTACTGATACGGATGAGATGATATTGATGGCGTTTCGCGATTTCTTCGCAAACAGATACCTTTTCGCTATGTACCACGATAGTTTCACGGGTTCCTATTTTTGTGCCAGTACGAGTAATCCTGTCCCCTGCTTATGCCTCAGGCAAAGATCAAAAGTGTTAAGGATAAAAGCAAACGGGAAGATCAGTATATACCAGAACGGCAAAATGATGAAGAAGAGGCCTGATCGGTTAAGCATTCTGACCGGATACTTCATTGAGAGGCGCCACGAGATATCCCCGGGGATGCCGTATGTATAGCGGATCTCAATATTTCTGAAGCCGGCGGAGGCAAGTTTGTGTGATATCTCTACGGTGCCGTACCCGTTCCTTACATGCTCGTCGATGAAGGAGGCGTCGGAGGCGTTATGAACATCGGAGCCCCCCTTGTCGGAGGGTGTTAACATAAGCAGATAGCCATTATCGGACAGGGAGTTGAAGAAATTACGGAAGACGAGGTCGTCCTCGCGGATATGTTCCATTACATCGACCGACAGAATAAGATCGTAGCGGGGGTTGCCGGAGAGCCTTGTCAGGTCTGCTGTTTCGCACACCACCCGGCCGGAGAGCCCTGCGGCCTGAAAGAACTTTCTGCATTCCTCAACCTGTTCGCGGTTGATATCGACAGCCTTTATCTTCCAGTTCCTGTTCATCCTGCTCATTCTCCACGTGTATTGTCCGAATCCCGAGCCGGCATCGAGCACCGAGGCTTCACCAGGATATTCGCGCCTGAGCCTCCTCAGGGCTCTCTTAACGTGCCAGGCACGAAGGAGAAGAAGGTCGAGAAGGCAATAGAAAAGTTTTCTGAGAAATACTGGTCCTGAGAGAAACCTGCCTAATGTACTTTTTATAGGCTCGTATTGCATGGATATCAGGATTTCAGCAGTTTGTCGATCTTATCTATGTAATCGAGGCTGTCGTCAATGAAGAAAGCTATTTCCGGTACAATGCGCAGCTGCGACCTGACCTTCTGTCCGAGATCGAACCTGATCTTCGGCGAATGCACCTGTATTGAGTGAAGTATAGTCTCCTGGTCCGTTGACGGGAAGATGCTTATGTAGATCTTTGCATATGAGAGGTCGGGGCTGATCCTCACTTTTGTGACGGAAACCAATTTACCGTGAGCAACTTCGTTTCCTCTCCTGAGAAAGATACCGGCCAGCTCCTTCTGTATAAGTCGTGATACCTTTTTTTGTCGTGTCGATTCCATGGCCCTCGATAGTTTTGTCGGGCAAAGGTACGATTTTCCGCGGACAAGGGAGAGTCGCGCTGTTACGGAAAAAAAAGTTAGCTTTGCACGGGAATTTTATTATAAAACAGGATGGACACAGTAGTAAGCGGAATAAGATCGACAGGAAACCTGCACCTGGGCAACTATTTTGGTGCAGTAAGGAATTTTCTCAAAATGCAGAAGGAGAACAACTGTTATTTTTTTATTGCTGATTATCACTCTCTTACTACACATCCCAAGCCTGAGGACCTGCACGGCAACATCAGGCAGGTGCTGGCGGAATACCTGGCATGCGGGATTGACCCTGACGTTGCGACGGTTTTTATACAGAGCGACGTGCCCGAAGTCACCGAACTCTATCTCCTGCTCAACATGAGCGCCTATGTAGGGGAGCTTGAACGCACCGCATCCTTCAAGGAAAAGATCAGGAAACAGCCTGACAACATAAATGCGGGCCTTCTTACCTATCCGGTACTGATGGCTGCCGACATCATCATTCACAAGGCGAACAAGGTGCCGGTGGGGAAAGACCAGGAACAGCACCTTGAAATGACCAGGCGGTTCGCCCGACGGTTTAACACTATGTACGGGGTCAGTTATTTTCCCGAGCCCGACGCATATAATTTCGGGAAACAGCTTATAAAAATTCCGGGTCTCGACGGTACCGGGAAAATGGGTAAAAGCGAAGGGAACGGGATTTTCCTTGCCGACTCACCCGCTGAAATAAGAAAAAAAGTCATGAGAGCGGTTACGGACACGGGACCGGCTGAGCCGGGACTGAAGCCTTCCGGGCCGGTAAAGAACCTCTTCACAATAATGAGCGCGGTGTCGGAGCAGGCGACAGTTAAATATTTCTTGGAAAAGTACTCAACATGCGAGATCCGCTACGGTGAGATGAAGAAACAGCTGGCAGAGGATATTATCAGGGTAACCGATCCCATACGCCAAAGGATAAACGATATTCTGACTGACCGCGACTACATGGCAAGGGTGGTCAGGGAAGGAGCCGAAAAAGCCAGGATCAGTGCATCACGGACGGTAAGGGAGGTGAGGGAGATAATCGGCTACAGGCCGTTCTGAAAAAAAAAGCCAGGTTAAGTTAACCTGGCTGCCCTGATGGATCAAGTATATGATTGAGATTGCCTGTGTAAAACTTAGATCAAAATGCGTGCCAGATTTTATAAATTTGGAAATTATTAACAGAGTGGCCGGGAAATGGGGAAAAGGATCGCAATAGCTTTATTACTGGTACTTACGGCAGGAATTGTATTGATTGGCTATTTCCTCCACAGGGACAGGAAGGATCTGCTGACCGATCCGTACAAGGCGATCGCTACGGATGCCTGCATCGTAATAGAGACGGCAGATTTTCAGAGCTTCATCAATACCGTTACGGGTGAGACGGGACTCTTCGGGGAACTGGCAAAGGTTCAGGAACTTAACGGATTCAATGCAAGGCTGAAATATCTTTCCGGCCTGATGAGCAGACCGGGCATTAAGAAGATAATGGATGGAGGGACCACTCTCGTCTCCTTTCATCCTTCGGGTTCCGGAAAACTTGTACCGTTCCTTTCCATGGTGATCCCGGCTGAGTTAAAATTACGGCAGGTCAGGGATGTACTGCAGTCGGCGGAGATACCAGGGGTGGTTGAAATGAACCGCGGAGGCAACTCCCTTCTTGTGATACCATTTTCTCAGGGAAACAGGAAGGATACCATTTTTCTGAATGCCGGCTCGGGACTGCTTACGTGCAGCAGTTCGGCGGCCCTGATGAAAAGAGGGAGCCTGCAGGGGACACGTGATCCTGATATCAGGCAGAGCCGCGGATTTACGAGGGTTCTGCTTGCTTCGGGCAAAAATGAAAACAAGGTTTTTGTTATTTTCGGAAACCTGACGGATCTGATGAGATCACTTCTCGGCGGCAGCCGGCCCGATCTGCCTGACAAGATTGCCAGGCTTGCGGGCAGTGCAGGCGGCGATATTTTCATAAACGAAAACGGCTTGATTATCAGCGGTTTCGCTGAAATATCCGATTCCGCGGATCTGCTTTCCAAATATAAACCGGTTACATCGGGACCATTGAAAACTTTCAGGATCCTTCCGGCATCGACCGCCCTTTTCGAGACTATTGTTCTGCCTCAAAAGGATTATGAAAAAATGAGCGATCTGGCGGTAAAGCTGAAGCCATGGATGGGCGACGAGATTACCAGGGCCTGGTTTAACCTCAGAGGGAGGTCGGTGGGCGAAAACACGCTGATGATCTACGAGCTGAACAACCGGGCAATGTGCGAACAGGTTTTTATTGATATGGCACGATCGGGATCGCCTCTCTTTCATTTTCAGCCTGACGACCAGACGAAAATTCCCGTTTACCAGATAAACGGGGGGGGTATCATTCAGGGGCTTGCGGATGATTTCGCTCCCGGCGTTGAGGAAAAGTATTTTACTTTCCACGACAATTTCATGATATCGGGAAGCTCCTATGTTCCTGTGTCGCGGTTCCTTTATGATAACCTGCTCAATAAAACGCTTGCCAACGATCCGGCGTACCGCGAGTTAGAGACAACGTTGCCAAGCCGTGCCGGTTATCTCTTCTACTGCGTCCCCTCCGGAATAATCGATTACCTGGCTCTTTTCCTGAACGATGAGATAATAAAGGGATTAAGGGCGAACAAGGGTTCCCTTGACAAGATCCAGGCCGCCGGGTTTCAGTTCGCATCAAGCAATGACATGATATACAACAGCCTGTCGGTAATGTTCGTGGATGAGGCGAGGGCAGACCCGGCCACTGAATGGGAGACGCTTCTTGATACCACCGCGAGCATCAAACCCTTCTTTTTCACCAACCATAATACAGGTGCGAAGGAGATCTTTGTCCAGGATATGAAGGGAAATGCCTACCTGGTAAACAGTGCGGGGAGGGTGCTCTGGAAGGTACCCCTGCAGGAGAGGATCAACGGGAACGTCTTTATGATCGATTACTACAGGAACGGCAAATACCAGTTGCTGTTTTCGGGAAGGAACTATCTTCACCTTCTCGACAGGAACGGCAATTATGTTGAGCGCTACCCGGTGAGGCTGAGATCACCCGCCACCAGTCCGCCTGCACTCTTCGATTACGACAATACCCGCGATTACAGGCTGCTTATCGCAGGAGAAGACAGGCTGATCTACGCATACGACAAGACCGGGAGCGTGGTGAAAGGATGGAAGCCGTTCAAAACCACGGGACCGGTAACCTCGGAAATAAGCTTTTTCAGGGTCTCAGGTAAAGACTACCTGGTTGCGGCCGACGACAAGTCAATATATTTCCTCGACAGGACGGGCAATATCAGGCTCAGGCCCCGGGAGGCGGTTACGAAGGCTGCGGGGTCAGCTGTAAGATTGAATCCGGGCACCGGCGCCTCAATTGTCTGTTCAGCGCCTGACGGGACGGTACAGCATATTCTTTTCGACGGGCAGGTCCGGAAATTCAAGCTGCGGGACTTTTCGGCGGACCATTCCTTCGATTTTTTTGACATCGACGCCGACGGATTCGGTGAATACATATTTATTGACAAAGGTATGTTGTATCTTTACGATAATAACAGAACGGAGATGTTCTCGAGGGAGTTCGGATCCCCTGAACTGGGAGGCCCCATCAACTTTATTTTTTCGGGATCGGACAGGAAAATAGGTGTTTTTGATACAGGCAGAAAACTGATATATCTTATTGACAAGAGCGGTAACATTATGCACGGGTTCCCTCTCAGGGGAGCATCGATGTTCTCGATCGGAAAGTTGTCGGACCGGAGCGGATGGCACCTTATTGTCGGCGGGACCGACAGGTTCCTCTACAACTATAAGCTCGACGCTCAGGCAAATTAGCAGAGAAGGCAATAATTAATGATTTTGGTTGAATAATAACAAGGGAAGAGATGACAATACTTATAAGAGTAATACTGATAGCCCTGATCATTTTTCTGCTGGGCAGATCCATTGCAAGGTTTCTTGAGGATCAGAGCTCATCTTCGCGAAAGTCCGGTAATGATGACAGGGGTGCCGGAAAGAACAGGGGAGTTTCGAAGGAAGTGGGCGAATATGTTGATTACGAAGAGATTAAGGACGAGAAGTGATCTGGCTGCCGGTTGACGATCTCAATTGCTTAGCCAGTGCATTGGCAAATACAAACTCATTAAGAAGTTCGCAGTCAGAATCGAGTATCTCCTCTTTTGATCCTTCCCAGCACTTTACACCATCGCTTATAAAAACAATCTTTTCTCCTATTTTCATAACGGAATTCATGTCGTGAGTATTCACAATGGTCGTCATTGAGTACTCTTCGGTGAGTTCCTTTATCAGTTCGTCGATCAGTATTGCAGTTATCGGATCGAGTCCCGAGTTGGGCTCGTCACAAAAGAGATATCTGGGATTAAGGGAGATTGCCCTGGCGATGGCCACTCTCTTTTTCATTCCGCCGGAGAGCTCGGCAGGGAACAGGTGATTGGCGTTTATTATATTAACCCTCTTAAGGCAGAAATTGACCCTGTCGATCTTCTCTTCAGGGCTTTTTGAAGTGAACATTCCGAGAGGAAACATTACGTTCTGCTCAACGGTGAGGGAATCAAAGAGTGCCGATCCCTGGAAGAGCATCCCGATCTCTTTCCGGATCTCCTTTCTTGCTGTAAAGTCGAGTTCGTTGAACTTTATATCGTCATACAATATTTCGCCGGAGTCGATCTCATGGAGGCCGACGATAGATTTCAGGAGGACGGTTTTACCCGAGCCGCTCCTTCCGATGATGAGGTTTGTTTTTCCGGATTCGAATGACACGGTGACGTCGTTCAGTACCAGCTGATTATTGAACGATTTGCTTATGTTGTTCACCTTTATCATGATAGCAGAAGCTGGGTAAGGATAACATTGAAGAGAAGGATGAGGACACTGCTGAAGACCACGGCCCTGGTGCTGGCCTGGCCGACCTCGAGCGAGCCACCGTAGACATAGTATCCCTGAAAGGCTGAAACACTGGTTATGATGAAGGCGAAAAAGAGGGTCTTGATAAGTGAGTAGGTTATGTAATAGGGGATAAAGGCGTATTGAATCCCATAGATAAAATCCTCGGAAGTCACCACCCCTGCCAGTGTACCTGACAACCATCCCCCCAATATTCCCACGTTGATACTGATGATCGTGAGGAAGGGAAAGAAGACAAGAGTGGCGATAAGCTTCGGCAGGATAAGGTAGGAGGCAGAGTTGACGCCCATGATCTCGAGTGCGTCGATCTGTTCGGTGACCCTCATGGTGCCTATTTCCGAAGCGATGTTGGAGCCGACCTTGCCTGCAAG
Source organism: Bacteroidales bacterium UBA5621 (assembly GCA_002424525.1). GTDB lineage: Bacteria > Bacteroidota > Bacteroidia > Bacteroidales > VadinHA17 > LD21. The sequence continues at coordinate 24,583 of DIKJ01000159.1, forward strand.
GATAAGAGCTGAAATGGTTGAAGAGAATTCAAGAATGATAGAGTCGCGACAGCCCAGCCCGATCAGATATGCAGGGTAGATCGGGTTTTCGGTGTTGTAGGCAGTCTGAAGGGTGATAACGGCGCCCATGAAAAAGGAAATTATCGTGATTATCCCGACGGAATTGAGCCCGAGATAAACCATTTCCTTCATGGTTTGTTTATAATAGATGACCGGTTTTTCGGGTCTGGAAAGAACCTTTCTGAGAAGAATGAAATAGCATCCGAGTTGTTTAAGAAATCTGAACATGCCAAACTATTAACAGCGGCTAAAATTACAAATTTTTAAGGTAATACTTGCATGCCTTCAATAAAACAGGAATCAATAAATCAGAAATTAACCAGCAACAAGGAACCAGCGCCTGGCAACGTGAGTTAAATAATTATATATTTGCATAGAAAACTCTAAACAATAATTTCTCTTATGGATAACCGATATGTTATTATCATGGCAGGCGGTGTGGGAAGTCGTTTCTGGCCACTGAGCCGCCGTCAGAAGCCGAAACAGTTCCTTGACATACTTGGAAGGGGAGAGACGCTGCTCCAGCAGACTTACAGGCGCTTTAAACAGGTTTGTCCCCCGGAGAATATTTTTGTTGTTACCAGCTCCGAGCATAAAAAACTCGTTACGGGTCAGCTCGATATCAGGCCGGGAAATGTGCTGGCCGAGCCTTTCAGGCGCAACACGGCCCCATGCCTGGCCTACGGCACCTTCAGGATACTTAAGAAGAACCCCGGGGCAGTTATTGCGGTTACACCGGCTGATCATCTGATCATCAAGGAGGAGAAATTCATTGATGTCCTTCTGAAGGGCTATGAATTCGTGAAGCGGAACGATGCGCTGCTGACGCTGGGCATCAAGCCCGACAAGCCCGAGACCGGCTACGGTTATATACAGGCTGACCGCAAGAAGCCGGTTGTCGGGTATGACGATCTTCTCAAGGTGAAGACGTTCACGGAAAAACCCAATATAAAACTGGCGAAACTGTTCCTGCAGAGCGGCGATTTTTACTGGAACTCCGGTATCTTTATCTGGAACATCAGTACCATACTGAATGCTTTCGAAAGCCATATGCCTGACATGTATTCTGCATTTGATGAGGGCAGGGCACTTTTCGGGACCAGGGAAGAGACAAAATTCATCAGGAAGACCTATACCGTTTGCAAGAACATTTCCATCGATTACGGGATAATGGAGAAAGCCGATAACGTTTATGTGATGTGCACCGATATCGGCTGGTCCGATCTGGGCACCTGGAGTTCACTCTACGACAATTCCGAAGCCGACAGGCACGGGAACGTGAAAATCAGCGGGGATCTGTTCACCTATGAGAGCGCAGGCAACATTTTTCATATTTCACCTGACAAGATTGCCGTAATCCAGGGCCTGAAGGATTACATAGTTGTTGATTCGAAGGATGTCATTCTTATCATGAAGAAGGATGAGGAGCAGAACATAAAGAATTACCTCGAGGATGTCAGGAAGGAGAGCAAAGACAGGTACACCTGAAAATGAAGAGAGGCAGGTTACGGACCTGCCTCTCTTTATTTCCTGATTTCTTAGTATTCCCAGAGATCGTGTTCAAATTCAAACAGTTCGGTCTTAATGCGTTCAGCTTCAAAAAGGGTATATTTTCCGACTGTGTAATCACTGATGAACCGGTCGTTGTAGACGTTTGATTCGCCATAGATAATACTGCCGAATCTCCTTTGCATGAAGAGGTCGTCAAAAGAGATCCTTTGTGCGTCGTTACCGGCAACGAAAGCCTCTTTTGTAGCCAGGACGTCACGGACCTCATCATATTTGATCCAGAAGAGGGGTTTCCTCAT
>DIKJ01000075.1 GCA_002424525.1 Bacteroidales bacterium UBA5621
GAACAACTCTATAAAAGCTATGAGCTTAAGGTGGCACAGGCAAAGAGACAGATCACCTATCAGCAGCTGCTTCTTTCCAGGAGGGAGAGGCTCGTGGAGGATCTGCAGGAATTCCTGGCACAGTTTACAATAAGGGCCCCCTCTCCCGGTATGGTCACATACAAGAAGGACAGGACCGGTGCCAAAAGAAGAACTGGCTCATCTATCAATGCCTTTGATAAAGTTGTTGCAACCCTCCCCGACCTCTCATCCATGATCTCCAAGATCTATGTCAGCGAAATTGAGATCAACAAAGTAAGTGCCGGCCAGCCGGTTGAAATAACAATCGACGCCTTTCCTGAGAAACTGTTTACCGGCACTGTAACCAGTGTTGCCAACATTGGTGAACAACTCCCGAATTCAGATGCAAAAATGTTTGAGGTAATGATTAAGGTCAACAGCTTTGACCCTGATCTCAGGCCTGCAATGACAACATGGAACAAGATTGTCATAAAAACGGTTGCAGATGCTGTATTTATTCCCCTCGAATGTGTGAGGACCGGAACCGACGGCCTCCCCTATGTCTATAAGAAAAACAGGACAAAGCAGATAGTAAAGCTCGGTGATTTCAATGACAAGCATATAGTCATTGAACAGGGGATTGAAGCAGGCACGTCCATCTATACCATGATACCTGAAAATCCCGAGTCGTTCAGGGTAGTAGGCGCTAATCTGTTTCCCTCCGGATCGCAGGGCAACTGAACGGTCCTGAGTGCCGGCAATGATAAAAATATCCATCATATCACCCAGTGTAAGAAAAGGCCGGTTAAGCCACAGGGCGGCACTCTATTTCAGAAATTACATCCTGGAGAAGAATATCGGGGACGTCGAAATTCTTGATCTGGCGCAATACAATTTCCCTTTGTTTGATGAAAGGCTTAGGCTCCAGGAGAGTCCGACCCCTGCAATGATCGATTTCTCTGACAGGATAAGGTTGTCCGACGGGGTGATCATAATAACCCCGGAGTACAATGGCGGATATCCTGCCAGCCTTAAAAATGCCATTGATCTGCTCTATTCTGAATGGCAGAAAAAGCCGGTTGCGTTTGTTACAGTATCCGATGGAAATTTTGGTGGCACACAATCAATAACCGCCCTTCAGTTCGTATTCTGGAAAATCGGGGCTACCTCTGTGCCGGTCTCTTTCCGGGTTCCGTATGTCGATAAGAGCTTTGACGGGGCTGGCGTGCCTGCCGATAAACAAACCATGGACAAAAGGGCGGAGGCTTTCATAAACGAGCTTTTATGGTACATACGAGCCAGAAAAGGAGCTCCGGAACAATGACCGGCAGCGAATTGTTCTGCAAAGTCCCTTCAGTTATTCTAAAAATCCTATCTTTACCCTGAATCTTCAAATAATTAAACATATGGCTTATAATCAATTTGACAGTTTTAACCTGCCGCCGGGATGGAAAAAATACCTCGCCAATTACAAAAAGATCCTTCTTGGTCTGGTTGTGTTAATTATCCTCCTTACATCTCTGTTCCAGGTAAATCCGGAAGAGGTTGGCGTCATAACACGGTTCGGAAAGTATGTCCGGAGATTGGAGCCTGGCCTGAACATAAAGCTTCCCGTTGTCGAGAGGGTTTATAAAGTGCCCGTGGAGAGGCAGCAGAAGCAGGAATTCGGTTTTCGTACCATAAGCGCAGGAGTACAATCGACATTTACCAAGACCGGGACTTCCGAGGAATCGCTGATGCTAACCGGTGACCTTAATCTCGCTGATGTTGAATGGGTCGTTCAATACCGCATAAACGACCCTTACAATTATCTCTTCAGGGTAAGAAATCCTGTAAACTCCATGCGTGATATAACAGAAGCGGCAATGAGACAGGTAGTCGGCGACCGTACCGTGAACGAAGTATTGACAGTCGGAAGGACTGAAATAGCAAATACTGTCCTTGAAGAGATACAGAGAATCGCCACAGAGTATTCTCTTGGTATTAAAATCGAACAGGTAGTGCTTCAGGATGTCAATCCCCCCGATCCAGTCAAAGATGCCTTTAACGCCGTGAATCAGGCACAGCAGGCAAAAGAGACCATGATCAACCAGGCCAAATCGGAATATAACAAGGTTATTCCCATGGCACGGGGGCAGGCGGAGGAGACCATCCAGAAAGCCCGGGGTTACGCAACCCAGCGTGTCAATAATGCCCTTGGGGAGACTTCAAGGTTCAATGCGCTTTACAGCGAATATATCAAGGCCCCTGAGGTAACCAAACGGAGGATTTATCTCGAGACGATGAGCAGTGTTATACCACGGCTGGGGAACAAGATCATTACCGATGAGAAGGGGAATAACGTGTTGCCCCTCCTTCAGATGCAGCTTAAAGATAAATAGTAATCAGAAAATCATGAAGAACCAAAAGAAAATAATCATACAACTGGCTATAGCGGTCGCAGCTATTATTCTTATCCTTGAAAGCGCATATATAGTAAAGGAGACCGAACAGGTTGTAATAACCCAGTTCGGAAAACCTGTTGGCGATGCCAAAACGACACCCGGGTTGAAATTCAGGGCACCTTTTATCCAGAAGACCAATTATTTTGAAAAAAGGTATATGGAATGGGACGGTGATCCGAACCAGGTACCGACAAAGGACAAGAAATTCATTTTTGTGGATTCGTATGCCCGCTGGCAGATAACCGATCCCCTGCAGTTCTTTATTCGTCTGACCAACGAAAGAGGAGCCCAGTCGAGGCTCGATGATATCCTTGACGGTGAAACACGCGATTTTATTGCCAACCACGACATTGAAGAAGCTGTCCGTTCCACCAACAGAACACCTATGCAATCGGGTCTGATAGGAGAAGAGGTTGGCGACACACTGATAGATATCACTGTCGGGAGGCTTAAGATACAGGAGATGATCCTGAAATCGGCCAATCAGAAAGCCAGCGATCTGGGTATTGTGATACTCGATTTCCGGCTTAAACGCCTCAACTATGTGACGGAAGTAAGGGAGCAGGTATATGAAAGGATGAAAAGCGAAAGGTTCCGTATAGCTGAGAAATTCAGATCGGAAGGACAGGGAGAAGCTTCAAAGATCAATGGTGAAAGAGACAGGGATCTGAAGGTTATCCAGTCAGAAGCATTCCGCCAGGCAGAAGAAATAATGGGACAGGCCGACGCAAGAGCTGCTTCCATCTATGCCAATGCATATAACCAGACCGCCGCTTCCAGGAACCTTTACAGCTTTGCAAAAACAATGGAGACCTTCGAAAAGACTTTTGATTCAACCACAACTATTGTCCTCTCGACAAAGAGCGAGCTTTACAGGTTCCTTGTCGGGCTCGAATAGAAGCGGTTTTAAGGAAAGAAGCTCTTTACTCCCCTATGATCTTAATGAGTCTCCCGGCAGCCACCTGATCGGTAAGCTCCATATCGTTAAGTAACGCCAGCTCATTCATCATATTCTGAGGTACCCCGTAAGAACTGAATGCACTGGCAAGTGTACCTGCCCGGCTAACCGTTTTCACCTGAATTCTTTTCGGCTTGATATTCAGTTTTGCCTGGTCAGTGAGAGTGGAAAAAGTGTTCATTGAAGATTCAAATGTGCTGAAGAAATTACCGAAATCTGCTTCAGCGGAAACGCCGTGAAAAACATAGTACCCTCCGCTGTACTGAATATAATAGGAGAGTATTGCGATAGTCTGCTTCTGCCCAGTCGACTGGTCCTGCTGTACCTGCTTGCAAATAGTTGCCAGGGCAGGCATTCCGTTAACCGTGGCTTTTTTGCTCTCCTGAAGAGTCAGTCCCAGCTGCTTGATGGTATTTTTTGCAGCTTCCTCAAGAGATGCTCCGGAGGCAAAGGTAAAGATCATAATGGCTTTCCCATCGGCCGGGCCCATGTTAACCTGGGTGGGCAGGTTCTCCAGTTGCCATCCTGCAGGGAACGTGAACCTGAATTTAAGTCCGGGATGATAAAAGACGTTCCCTTCCACAAATCCCTGCCTCGGATCCTCGCCATAGACAATCCCGTCGATCATCTGAAGGTAACTGTTGGTATTAACCTTGTAAGAAGCCAGTTTGAGGCTGTCCTGCCATACCTTTGCCATCTGATGGACCGAGTTATAACGGTCTCCCGGGTCGGGATGGGTTGACAGGAATGTAGGAACGCCTCCCTGGTTCGCTGCCAGGTTCATCTTATTCAGTACCTCAAAAAAATCAGCCATCTTATGAGCATCGTACCCTATTTTTGATGAATACTCAACACCCAGCTTGTCTGCTTCCCGTTCATTATCGCGGCTGAAACTGAGGAAGAGAAGCTGCATGCCCTGCAACGCATACTCCGCATACTGGGCAAATTTTTCGGAAGCGATCATCCCTCCTATCAGTAACAGCTGGCCGAGCTGTTGCTTGCTCTGCTGGCTCACAGAGTGACGGGCAGTGATATGTCCCATCTCATGCCCGAGAATACCCATTATTTCGGCCTCGTTGTTCAGCTGCGCCAGTATGCCGCGGGTAAAATAGATATAACCCCCGGGGACAGCGAAAGCATTAATAACCGGGGAATCCAGGATCTTTACATGATACTCCAGCTTTGGCCTGTGAGATATCAGCCCCATCTCCGTCCCTTTTTGCTGAAGGAACCCGCGTAGGTTGTCACTCTGATACTCCCCGAAGGTTGCGATAACCTGAGGATCATACTGCTTGCCCATCTGTACTTCCTGTGCCTCCGACATCAGCATTATCTGCTTCTTGCCTGTAACAGGATTGACCGCACAGGAATCAATCATAATAATGCCTGCCAGTACCAGAAAGAGTCTCAGGGAAATTTTCAGCTTTTTCATCTGTCTGAGTTTTAAAAGTTCTACTAGTAATTGAAAATGTCCGTCAAATAGTTAATATCAAATATCGGAAAAAAATTACTCTTCACTGGACATTTTCTGTTTAATCTTTAGGGACTGGCAAACAGTTCATACGAACCTTACGGCGGGATCCGTCAAACAGTTCAAATGGGACTTTCGGCACCAGGTGTCATACTCAATTTAAGGCATCTTGCAGAATATTACTGATCTTGTTATTAACTTTCCTTATTTTGATCCGTATAAATCATGATTAAGATTATTTTTATCCGGATTATATACACAACTTAAAACAAGAAAAATGAAAAAGGTAAATTACCCCATCCTGTTCCTGAGCCTGTTTATTGTTTTCAATGCATGTGCCCCGGTCTATAAATGCGGCGATTACATACCCTACAAGACTCCGGTCACCTGGAGCAAAAACCTTAAAGCGGTGGTGAGCGAAAGGGACCGGCTGTGTGAGAATCTGGCACTGAAGGTAAAGGAGAATGCCGGACTAAAGAGCGATACTGCTGAAATGACCGGCAAGATCAAAGACCTTACTGGTCAGTTGAATCAGCTGACAGCCAGGCATGAAGAACTTCAGAAGAAATACGCCGGAC